>NZ_FMTR01000019.1:0-116580 GCF_900100135.1 Pseudomonas sp. NFACC05-1
ACTTGAGGAGTTGGACGGATGGGTACGACGTAAGCTTCGGTGTGCCATCTGGCGCCAATGGAAGCAGCCCTCGACGAGGGCGCGCAACTTAATGCGCTTGGGGCTTGGCGAAGCTCGTGCCTGCAAGTCAACGTCGAATGGCCGCGGCCCATGGTGGAACTCGGGGGCGTCGCATATGAATCAGGCGCTGCCGAAGAAACTGTGGAACCAACTCGGACTGGTCTCGATACTGGACACGATCAACGGCTTATCTGCATAACCTGAACCGCCGTATACGGAACCGTACGTACGGTGGTGTGAGAGGACGGCGGATGCAAATCCGCCTCCTACTCGATCCTCCGGGTCTCGTCCATAAGCCACTCACTTGTGGGAACGAGCTTGCTCGCGATAGCGGTGGGTCATCATGCCAGGATGTTAAATGTGCCGGCCTCTTCGCGAGCAAGCCCGCTCCCGCATGGAATGTTGGGTGTTAGTTGGTTTGGAGATAACACTTATTCGAAACCAATCTGTCGCGTGGTGGCATTTCTAACGGTTATCGAGCGTCCTATCTGGTGAACCGGCCTGTTCAGAACTAGATTTTCTTAAGCGCCGTCAGGCCCCGGCTTCATCCGGAAAAGAAGGAATTGGCTATGAACATGTTTCTACGCATGATGTTTTTGCTGAAGGTTTTGGTGATGCTGTCCCTGGGGTCTACCGCGGCATGGGCTGAATGTGATGAGCATGAGCAGCACGCGTCGAGTGGCTCGGTAGTTCAGGGTGAGTTGATGCTTGCCGCGACCGATGCGGACGCCGGTGATCCGGACGATGGTGAGGATGATGATGGTTCGCCCGTCGATCCGCCGGACGGTGATGAGGATGAAGAGGGTGAAGAGAGCGATAGCCAGACGTAGATCTCTGACCTGAAGAAAACCCCTCCAGCCCCAACTGAGACTCAGTCTGGGCTGGAGGGGTTTTTCATGCAGGGCGCATAATCCAAAGCGAAGACTTACCCCTGTGGCGAGGGAGCTTGCTCCCGCTGGACTGCGCAGCAGGCCCAAAAAAGAGGGTCCGCTTCGCGGCCCAGCGGGAGCAAGCTCCCTCGCCACAAGTGCTCTATTTGCCTTTTGCCTTACGCCGCGCCGTCGAGGAACCGCTCGGCGTAGTGACACGCCACCAGGCGGTTATCGAGTGGCCGCAACGCCGGTTCTTCGGTCTTGCAGCGCTCGGTGGCGTACGGGCAGCGCTTGTGGAAGGCGCAGCCGGACGGTGGGTTGAGCGGGTTGGGCAGTTCGCCGACGATCTTGATCTTCGGCTTGTTCGGGTCCGGGTGGATGGTCGGGGTGGCCGACAGCAGCGCCTGGGTGTATGGGTGCAGCGGGCGGCTGTAGATGGACTCGTTGGGGCCCATTTCCACCGGACGACCGAGGTACATCACCATCACGTCGTCGGCCACGTGCTGTACCACCGCCAGGTTGTGGGAAATGAACACGTAGGCGGTGTTGAACTCCTGCTGCAAATCCATGAACAGGTTGAGCACCTGGGCCTGGATCGACACGTCCAACGCCGACGTCGGTTCGTCCGCCACCAGCACCTTGGGTTGCAGCATCATGGCGCGGGCCAGGGCGATACGCTGGCGCTGGCCGCCGGAGAACATGTGCGGGTAGCGCTGGTAATGCTCAGGACGCAAGCCCACCTGCTTCATCATCGCCTGGACTTTTTCGCGCCGCTCAGTCGCTGACAGCTTGGTATTGATCAACAACGGCTCGGCCAGTTGATCACCGATCTTCTGCCGTGGGTTGAGCGAGGCGTAAGGGCTCTGGAATACCATCTGTACATCTTTGCGCAGTTGCTTGCGTTCGGCCTTGTTGGCGCCGGCGACTTCCTGGCCGGCGATTTTCAGGGAGCCGGCGGACGGTTCCTCGATCAGCGTCAGGGCCCGGGCCAGGGTGGATTTGCCGCAACCGGATTCACCCACCACGGCCAGGGTCTTGCCGGCCTCCAATTCGAACGACACGCCATTGAGGGCGCGAACGGTCGCATGGCCCTTGAACATGCCGCGGGACACTTCGTAATGACGGGTCAGGTCACGGGCGGTAAGTACGACGGCCATCACGCCACCTCCTGGTTCAACGGGTAGAAGCAGCGGGCGAGGCTGGCGGTTTTCGGATCAAGGGCGGGGCGTTGTACGCGGCAGTTATCCTGCACGTACGGGCAGCGCGGCGACAGCAGACAACCCTGCGGACGGTCGTAGCGACCGGGCACGATGCCCGGCAGCGTCGCCAGGCGCTCGGCGCCCATGCTGTGCTCCGGAATCGCCGCCAGCAGTGCTTCGCTGTACGGGTGGGCCGGAATGTCGAACAGCTCGGGCACCTTGCCCACTTCCACGGCCTGGCCGGCGTACATCACGCACACGCGCTGGGCGGTTTCGGCGACCACGGCCAGGTCATGGGTGATCAGCACCAGGCCCATGTCCTGTTCTTTTTGCAGGGCCAGCAGCAGGTCCATGATCTGCGCCTGGATGGTCACGTCCAGGGCAGTGGTCGGTTCGTCGGCGATCAACAGTTTCGGCTCGCCGGCAATCGCCATGGCAATCGCCACGCGCTGGCTCATGCCGCCGGACAGTTGGTGCGGGTAGGCGTCCATGCGGCTGGCAGCGCCGGGGATCTCGACTTTTTCCAGCAGTTCGATGGCGCGCTTGCGGGCGGCCTTGCCGGACATCTTCAGGTGCAGGCGCAGCACTTCTTCGATCTGGAAGCCCACGGTGTAGCTGGGGTTGAGCGCGGTCATCGGGTCCTGGAAGACCATCGCCAAGTCCTTGCCGACGATCTGCCGACGCTGGCGGTTGCTCAGCTTGAGCATGTTCTTGCCGTCGAAGTTCAGCGCGTCGGCGGTGACGATGCCGGGGTGCTCGATCAGGCCCATCAGCGCCATCATGGTCACGGATTTACCCGAGCCCGATTCGCCGACGATGGCCAGCACTTCGCCTTTTTCCACGGTCAGGTCGAGGCCGTCGACCACCGGGACGGCGGTGGCGTCGCCGAAGCGAACGTTGAGATTCTTGATTTCTAGCAGTGACATGGGAATCTCCTCAGGCGGCATTCTTGAGTTTCGGGTCCAGCGCATCGCGCAAACCGTCGCCCATCAGGTTGATTGCCAGCACGCTGAGCAAAATGGTCAAGCCAGGCAGGCTCACCACCCACCAGGCGCGTTCGATGTAGTCGCGGGCCGAGGCCAGCATGGTGCCCCACTCAGGGGTCGGCGGCTGGACGCCCAGGCCGAGGAAGCCCAGGGCGGCGGCGTCGAGGATCGCCGAGGAAAAGCTCAGCGTCGCCTGGACGATCAGCGGTGCCATGCAGTTGGGCAGCACGGTGATGAACATCAGGCGCGGCAGGCCGGCACCGGCCAGGCGGGCGGCGGTCACGTAGTCACGGTTCAGCTCACCCATCACCGCGGCGCGGGTCAGGCGCACGTAGGACGGCAGCGAGACGATGGCGATGGCGATCACGGTGTTGATCAGGCCAGGGCCGAGGATGGCGACAATCGCCACGGCCAGCAGCAGCGAAGGCAGGGCCAGCATGATGTCCATCAGGCGCATGATGGTCGGGCCGAGGATGCGCGGGAAGAACCCGGCGAACAGCCCCAGCAGGATGCCCGGGATCAGCGACATCACCACCGACGACAAGCCGATCAGCAGCGACAGGCGCGAACCCTGGATCAGCCGTGACAGCAAATCGCGGCCCAGTTCGTCGGTGCCCAGCAGGAACTGGATCTGCCCGCCTTCAAGCCAGGCCGGCGGCGTCAGCAGAAAGTCGCGGTACTGCTCGCTCGGGTCGTGAGGCGCGACCCACGGCGCGAAGAGCGCGCAGAACACGATCAGGATCATGAACAGCAACCCGGCCACGGCGCCCTTGTTGCGGGAAAACGCGTGCCAGAATTCTTTGTACGGGGATGGGTACAGCAGGCTTTGATCGACTGCTACCGCGGTAGTTGGAGTACTCATGGTTTTGATCTCAGCGCTGGTGACGGATGCGTGGGTTGGCAAAGCCGTAGAGGATGTCCACGACGAAGTTGACCAGAATCACCAGGCAGGCGATTAACAGGATGCCGTTCTGCACCACGGGATAGTCCCGGGCGCCGATGGCTTCGATCAGCCACTTGCCGATGCCCGGCCAGGAGAAGATCGTTTCGGTCAGGACCGCACCGGCCAGCAGCGTGCCGACCTGCAGGCCGACCACGGTCAGCACCGGGATCAGCGCATTGCGCAGGCCATGCACGAACACCACGCGCGACGGCGACAGGCCTTTGGCCTTGGCGGTGCGGATGTAGTCTTCGCGCAGCACTTCGAGCATCGAGGAGCGGGTCATGCGGGCGATCACCGCCAGCGGAATGGTGCCCAGCACGATGGCCGGCAGGATCAGGTGGTGCAGGGCATCGAGGAACGCGCCTGGCTCGTCGGCCAACAGCGTGTCGATCAGCATGAAGCCGGTTTTCGGCTCGATGTCGTAGAGCAGGTCGATCCGCCCGGACACCGGGGTCCAGCCCAGGGACACCGAGAAGAACATGATCAGGATCAGGCCCCACCAGAAGATTGGCATCGAGTAACCCGCCAGGGAGACGCCCATTACCCCATGGTCGAACAGGGATCCTCGCTTGAGTGCCGCGATCACCCCGGCCAGCAGGCCCAGGATACCGGCGAACAACAGGGCGGCCATGGACAGTTCCAGGGTCGCGGGAAACAGGGAGCTGAACTCGGTCCATACGCTTTCACGGGTACGCAGCGATTCGCCGAGATCGCCCTGGGCCAGTTTGCCGATGTAGTCCAGGTACTGGGCATACAGCGGTTTATTGAGGCCAAGGCGTTCCATTGCCTGAGCATGCATTTCGGGATCGACCCGACGTTCGCCCATCATCACTTCCACGGGGTCGCCGGGGATCATGCGAATCAACGCGAAGGTCAGCAAGGTGATGCCGAAGAACGTGGGGATCAACAATCCCAGTCGGCGGGCAATAAAACTAAACATCTTCAGGTGTACCTCATCAGCCGGTTAGGCGTGCCCGGCAGCCCTCGATAAAGGATGCCGGGCGTTTTCTTATCTACTTCACCTGGGTGGTGGCGAAGTTGTTGGTGGTGAGCGGGCTAATCACATAACCCTCTACGTTGTTGCGCATTGCCGTGAACATGCGGGTGTGGGCCATGCTGATCCACGGTTGGTCCTGGTTGAAAATCACCTGGGCCTGTTCATAGAGCTTCGCGCGCTCCTCGGGGTTCACGGTGGCGCGGGCCTGGTCGATCAGCGCCTGGAATTTCTCGTTGCACCAGCGCGCGTAGTTTTCGCCGTTCTTGGCGGCCTCGCAACTGAGCATAGGCGTCAGGAAGTTATCCGGGTCGCCGTTGTCGCCCGCCCATCCGGCGGACACCATGTCGTGCTCGCCGTTTTTCGCGCGCTTGAGCATTTCGCCCCATTCCATCACGCGGATGTCGACCTTGATCCCGACCTTGGCCAGGTCCGCCTGCATCATCTGCGCGCCGAGCATCGGGTTGGGGTTGGTCGGGCCGCCGCCGTTGCGGGTGAACAGGGTGAACACGGTGCCTTCCGGCACGCCGGCTTCCTTGAGCAACTGGCGGGCTTTGTCCAGATCGCGGGTCGGATTCTTCAGATCATGGTTGAAGCCCAGCAGTGTCGGTGGGTACGGGTTGACCGCCACGGTGGCGTTGCCCTTGCCGAACAGCGCGTTGACGTAGGCTTCCTTGTCGAAGGCCAGGTCGATGGCTTTGCGCACCCGCACGTCGCTCATGTATTTGTGGCTGGTGTTCAGGGCCGTGTAGGAAACGGTCATCGCGTCCAGCTCGGTGACCTTCAGGTTCGGGTCTTTCTTGATGCTGGGGATGTCGTCGGGCTTGGGGTACAGCGCGATCTGGCACTCGTTGGTCTTGAGTTTCTGCATGCGCACGTTGTTGTCGGTGGCGATGGCCAATACCAGCGCATCGGCTGGCGGCTTGCCACGGAAGTAGTCCGGGTTGGCCTTGAAGCGAACCTGGGCGTCCTTGTTGTAGCGCTGGAAGACGAACGGGCCGGTGCCGACTGGCTTGCTGTTGAGATCGCCGGCCTTGCCGGCCTTGAGCAACTGGTCGGCGTATTCGGCCGGGTAGATCGAGGAGAAGGCCATGGCGATGTCGGCCAGGAACGGCGCTTCGCGGCGGGTCAGGCTGAACTTGACCGTGTGTTCGTCGACTTTCTCCACGCTTTTGAGCAGTTCCTTGAAGCCCATGCTCTCAAAGTAAGGGAAGCCCACGCTCGACAGTTTGTGCCACGGGTGATTCGGGTCCAGCTGGCGCTGGAAGCTCCAGACCACATCGTCGGCGTTCATGTCGCGGGTCGGCTTGAAGTATTCGGTGGTGTGGAACTTGACGCCCTTGCGCAGGTGGAAGGTGTACGTCAGGCCATCGTCACTGATGTCCCAGGATTCGGCCAGGGCCGGAATCACTTCGGTGGTGCCGGGCTTGAAATCGGCCAGGCGATTGAAAATGGTTTCCGCCACGGCGTCGGCGGTGACTGCAGTCGTGTATTGGACCATGTCGAAGCCTTCCGGGCTGGCTTCTGTGCAAACCACCAGGGGTTTGGCCGTGGCGCCAACGGCGACGCTCAGCAATGCGGCGGCGATGGCGGCGCGTAGGGGGTTCATGTTCATCGTCAATCCTCTGCAATCGGGTCAATGGCAAAAGACCGGGCGGTCAACCTTGTGAGTCGACCGCCCGGTGGCAGTTTAGAGAATGTTGAACGGGATGGTGGTGACCAGACGGAACTCGTTGATGCTGCCGTCGAGCTGGTTGCGGCTGGAGCGGTGCTCAGTGTAGGTCGCACGAATCGCCGTGGCCTTCAAAGGACCGCTCTGTACCGCGTAGGAAGCGCCCACGCCGGTTTCGTAGTGATTCTCATCGTCCAGGCCGCGAACGTCATAGGCGGTACCCGTGTAATGGGTGCCGTCGATGCCCCAACCGCGAGCACGGTAAATGTTGAACTTCAGCCCCGGTACGCCGTATTCCGCCATGTTGATGCCGTAGGCGATCTGGAAGGATTTTTCGTTCGGGCCGTTGAAGTCAGACAGCAGGGAGTTGGCCAGGTAGATGCCGTTGGTCTCGTGCAGGTAGTCGAAGTATTCGTTACCGTTCACGGCCTGGTAGGAGAAGGTCAGGCTATGGGCCTGATGGGTCAGGCCCAGCGACAGGGAGAAGGTGTCGTTGTCGATCTCACCCATCTCTTTTTTGCCTTCGTCCACGGTCTTGTAATAGTTCAAGCCGGTGGTCAACGCTAACACTGAAGCGTCTCCCAGTTCGTGGGTGGCGCCGAAATAGTACTGGTTCCAGAAGTCTTCGACCTTAGAGGCGTACAGGCTGGTCTTCAGGCTCTCGAGCGGCTGATAGTTCAGGCCGACGACGCTGACCTTGTCGGTTTCGGCCTTGTTGTCGGTGTACTCGGAGCGGAATTTCGACAGGCTCTGTTCGGTACGCGGCGATACGCGATCAAACACGCCGGCATCGAACGACAGATTGCTGAACTCTTCGCTATGCAGGCTCACACCTTCGAAGCTTGAGGGCAGTGCGCGGTTGCCGATGACATCGACAATTGGCGTGCTGAAGTTTTGGCGTCCGGCGGTCAGGGTGGTGTTGGATACACGAGCCTTGATGTTGGCCAGGCCCAGTTTGCTCCACTGATCCACGGCATCACCGTTGTTCTCCGCCAGCGTACGGTTGCCGCCGTTGGCAATGTCTTTGCGGCTACGGTCCAGTACCACCGCGTTGTAAGCCGCGACTTCGGTGCTGAAACCTACGGTGCCCTGAGTGAACCCCGAGGTGTAGTTGACAATAGTGCCTTGCACCCAGTTGATGCGGCGATCGGTGGGGCGTGTCTCACCGTGCTTCTGATAGCTGAAGTTACCTCGCTTGAGGAGTTCATTGGCGTACCAGTTGCGCGTGGTGCCCCCCAGGCTTTGGCCATCGAGAAAACCCTTGGCTTCGGATTGGGCGCTGGTGCTTGCCAGTTCGGTCGGTACGAAAGCCTGGCTTTGTTGCTCTGCATACGCCGTCGCGGTAACGCTGCTGATGGCCAAGGCCAGTATCGCGGTGCTGCTCAATTTCATCCGTAACGCTCCTTTTCTTGCTTTTTTATGCCGGTCTTTTTGGGTGATCCGGCTATCGGTTTACAACTCATTCACAGCTTGCAAACGTTTGCTTGGCGCCTGATCGGCAAATTGCGGCAAGACGTCGGCACGGGGCTTCCAAAGGAAGCCCGCGCTGTGTGGCTAACGGTTATGGGTTCAGGCTGACGCCCGAAAAGACATTGCGACCGAAGGGGCTGACTTTGAACCCTTCGACTTTGGCACTCAGCGGCTGGTTGACCGTCGAATGGGCAACAGGGGTGATCGGCACTTGCTGCTTGAGCAACTGCTGGGCCTGTTTGTAGAGCACGGTGCGCTGGTCGCGGTCGGTGACGACCTTGGCCTGCTTGATCAGCTTGTCGTAATCCTGGTCGCACCACATGGAGTAGTTGTTGCCGCCAATGGCATCGCAGCTGTACAGCGTGCCCAGCCAGTTGTCCGGATCACCGTTGTCGCCGGTCCAACCGATCAGGCTGACGTCATGCTCGCCGTTCTTGGTGCGCTTGATGTACTCGCCCCATTCGTAGCTGACGATCTTCACCTTCAGGCCGATCTTGGCCCAGTCGGCCTGGAGCATCTCGGCCATCAACTTGGCGTTGGGGTTGTACGGGCGCTGCACGGGCATGGCCCAGAGGGTGATTTCGGTGCCTTCCTTGACCCCGGCGGCCTTGAGCAATTCCTTGGCTTTTTCCGGGTTGTAGGGAGCGTCCTTGATGGTGTCATCGTAGGACCATTGGGTCGGCGGCATAGCGTTCTGCGCCAGTTGCCCCGCGCCCTGGTACACGGCGTTGAGAATGCCTTGCTTGTTTACCGCCATGTCCAGTGCCTGGCGCACTTCGACCTGGTCGAACGGCTTGTGGCGGGTGTTATAGGCGATGTAGCCGAGGTTGAAACCGGGCTTCTCGATCAGTTGCAACTTGGGGTCGTTCTTCAAGGCTGGTACGTCGGCCGGACGCGGATGCAGGGTGACCTGGCATTCGTTGGCCTTGAGCTTCTGCACCCGCACCGAGGCGTCGGTGTTGATGGAGAAGATCAGGTTGTTCAGCTTGACCCGCTCCGGCGCCCAGTACTGCTGGTTGGCGACGTAGCGGATGTTGGAGTCTTTCTGGTAGCTCTTGAACTCGAACGGCCCGGTGCCGATCGGCTTCTGGTTGATGTCGCTCGGCTTGCCGTTCTTGAGCAGTTGGTCGGCGTATTCGGCCGAGAGGATCGCGGCAAAACTCATGGCGATGTTCTGGATGAACGCGGCGTCCACGCTGTTGAGGGTCATGACCACGGTCAACGGCCCGGTCGCTTCCACCTTGGCGATGTTCTTGTTCAGGCTCATGCCGTTGAAGTACGGGAACTCGGTGGGGTAGGCCTTGCGGAACGGATGCTGCGGATCGAGCATGCGGTTGAAGGTGAACAGGACGTCGTCGGCGTTGAACTCCCGGGTCGGCGTGAAGTAGTCGGTGGTGTGAAATTTCACCCCTTCGCGCAGGTGGAAGGTGTACTTCAAGCCGTCTTCGGAAATGTCCCAGCTGGTTGCCAGGCCGGGGACGACATTGGTCGCGCCTTTTTCAAACTCGGCCAGGCGGTTGTACAGCGGTTCGGCGGCATCGTTGTCGGTGGCCGTGGTGTATTGCGCGGTGTCGAAACCGGCAGGGCTGCCTTCGGAACAGAATACCAGGCTGCCGCCAGCGGCCTGGGCAGCGGATGTGGCGGCCAACAGGCCGGTGCCCAGCAATGCGGATAAAACCAAGGTATGGCGCATGACGCTCCCTCTCTCGTTCGGGGTGTTTTAACAGTGAACCGCTGTCCTTCCGGGGACCCGGAACACTGAGCTCATTCCATTGCGTCGCGATGCCGCAGGATCAGCAAGCCGTCCAGGCCCCGACGGTAGGAGTCGTGGGCCAGGCGGTAAATGCGTAATGCCTGAAAGACTTGTGGGAAAAGGCGATACGTCCTAAACCAACTGCTGTGGTATGCAGTGCTTTTGGATGTAGGCGATTTCCTGAGTCTTGGCTTAAAGCAACGGCATGCCGTGGGAGCGAGTCCTGCTCGCGATGGCGTTGTGGGTACATTGCCATCGCGCTTGCAAAAGGGGCTGCTACGCAGCCCAGCGGGAGCAAGCTCCCTCGCCACGGGTCACCTTATTTGCTGACGCTGACGCCGTAGAAGGAGTTCAAGCCAAATGGGCTGATCTTGAAGTCCTGCACGTTGGCGCGCATGGGTTGATACACCGTCGAGTGAGCGATAGGTGTCATGGGCACGGCATCCTTGAGGACGTGTTGTGCCTGTTTGTACAGTTCGGTGCGCTTGGCCTGGTCGGTGGTGCGCTTGGCTTCCTTGACCAGACCGTCGAATTTCTTGTCGCACCATTTGGAGAAGTTGTTGCCGGCCAGCGAGTCGCAGCCGAACAGCACGTTGAGCCAGTTGTCCGGGTCACCGTTGTCACCGCTCCAGCCGATGATCATCGCCTGGTTCTCGCCGCCCTTGGAGCGCTTGATGTACTCGCCCCATTCGTAGCTGACGATGTTGACGTTCAGGCCGATTTTCTTCCAGTCGGACTGCAGCATCTCGGCCATCAGCTTGGCGTTCGGGTTGTACGGACGCTGGACCGGCATCGCCCACAGGGTGATGTTGGTGCCTTCCTTGACGCCGGCCTCCTTGAGCAGCTCCTTGGCTTTCTCAGGGTCGTACTTGGCGTCCTTGATGGTGGTGTCGTAGGACCATTGGGTCGGCGGCATGGCGTTGACCGCCAGCTGGCCGGCGCCCTGGTAGACGGAGTCGATGATCTGTGGCTTGTTGACCGCCATGTCCAGCGCCTGGCGGACTTTCAGGTTGGCCAGCACGTTCGGCTCGTTGCTGCCCTTGATCTTGTCCATCACGTTATAGGCGATGTAGCCCAGGTTGAAGCCAGCCTGGTCAGGCATCTTCAGTGCCTTGTCTTCCTTCAGCGCCTTGAGGTCGGCCGGACGTGGGAAGAGGGTGATCTGACACTCGTTCTTCTTCAGCTTCTGCATGCGCACCGACGGGTCGGTGGTGATGGCGAAGATCAGGTTGTCGATCTTCACGTCGTCAGGCTTCCAGTAGTCCTTGTTCCCGGTGTAGCGGATGTTGGAGTCTTTCTGGTAGCTCTTGAACACGAACGGGCCAGTGCCGACCGGCTTCTGGTTGATGTCGGGGGCCTTGCCTTCCTTGAGCAACTGGGCGGCGTATTCGGCGGACTGGATCGAGGCGAAGCTCATGGCCATGTTCTGGATGAACGCGGCGTCGACATCCTTGAGGGTGAACTTGACGGTGTGGTCGTCGACTTTATCGATCTGGGTGATGTTGGTGTCCATCCCCATGTCGGTGAAGTACGGGAATTCGGTCGGGTACGCCTTACGGAACGGGTCGTCCTTGTTGATCATGCGATTGAAGGTGAACAGCACGTCGTCGGCGTTGAATTCGCGGGTCGGCTTGAAGTACGGGGTGGTGTGGAACTTGACGCCTTCACGCAGGTGGAAGGTGTAGGTCAGGCCGTCGTCGGAAATATCCCACTTGGTCGCCAGGCCAGGAATCACAGCGGTGCCGCCGCGTTCGAACTGGGTCAGGCGGTTGAACATGGTCTCTGCGGAGGCGTCGAAGTCGGTTCCGGTGGTGTACTGACCCGGGTCAAAACCGGCCGGGCTCCCTTCGGAGCAGAACACCAGGTTAGTCGCGGCTTGGGCGAAAGGTGCGCTGGCTAATAAGCTCGCGCCGACTAAAAACGGAATGACCGCTTGTTTAAGCATGTTGGCCTCATGATTTGTTGTCATTTTTGGATTTGAGGGCGACCTCGTGAGTCGTCCTGCGGATACTTATGCAGGCCCCATACCCAATGCAAGATCCAGAGCGGTTGCAAGTCTGAAACAGTGGCACGAACGTACCTTAATGTCGCATTCGTGTAACTTCTGACGCAGTTGACCGTTTGCGGGTGTTTTTTTGGCGCCAAAATCGCCCTTTGTCGGTGCGTCGCGCAGCCGCGGCGCACCGGTTTGGCTCGGGTGTTACTTCGTCAAACCCACGCCGTAGAAGGGTGTCAGGCCGAATGGGCTGAGTTTGAAATCCACCACTTTCCTGTTTACTGGCTGGAAGACCGTGGAGTTAGCGATGGGCGTGATCGGCACCTGTTGCTTGAGGATTTTCTGCGCTTGCCGGTATAAATCGATCCGTTGCTGGCGGTCGGTCGAGACTTTGGCCTGCTGGATCAGTTGGTCATACGCCGGGTCGCACCACTTGGCGTAGTTACTGCCCTTGACCGCCGCGCAGCTGTACAGCACACCCAGCCAGTTGTCCGGGTCGCCGTTGTCGCCGGTCCAGCCGTAAATCATTGCGTCATGTTCGCCATTTTTTGCGCGCTTGATGTATTCGCCCCATTCATAGCTGACGATGTTGGCTTTGATGCCAATCTTGGCCCAGTCCTGCTGGATCATCTGCGCAGACATTCGCGCATTGGGGTTGGAGGCGCGCTGCACCGTCATCGCCCATAAATCGATGGTTGTACCGGGCGCAACTCCGGACTCCTTGAGTAGCGCCTTGGCCTTGGTCACGTCATGGGGCGCGTCCTTGATATTGGGATCGAACGACCATTGGGCCGGTGGCAAGGCGTTTTGCGCCAGTTGTCCGGCACTTTGGTAAACGGCCTTGATGATCGCCGGCTTGTCGATGGCCATGTCCAGCGCCTGGCGGACCTTGAGCTGATCCAGGGGCGGGTGCGTGACGTTGTAGGCCAGGAAACCCAGGTTGAACCCCGGTTGCTTGAGCACTTGCAGGTTTGGGTCTTGCTCCATCACTTCGATGTCGGCCGGGCGCGGGTAACCACTGACCTGGCATTCGCCGCGCTTGAGCTTTTGCAGGCGCACGGCGGCGTCCGGGGTGATGGAAAAAATCAGGTTGTCGAGTTTCACGTCCTCGGGTTTCCAGTACGTCGTGTTGCCGGCGTAGCGGATCTGCGAGTCCTTCTGGTAGCGCTTGAACACGAACGGCCCGGTGCCGATGGGTTTCTGGTTGAGGTCGCCGGCCTTGCCTTCCTTCAACAACTGCGCCGCGTATTCGGCGGACTGCACGGAGGCAAAACTCATCGCCAGGTTCTGCACGAAGGTGGCGTCGACGTTGTTCAGGTTGAAGCGCACGGTGTGCTCGTCGATTTTCTCGACGCTTTTGATCGTGGTGTTCAGGCCCATGTCGGTGAAGTACGGCGACTCGGTGGGGTAGGCCTGGCGGAACGGGTGCTGTGGGTCGAGCAGGCGCTGGAAGGTGAACAGCACGTCGTCGGCGTCGAAGTCGCGGCTGGGGGTGAAGTAGTCGGTGGTGTGGAATTTCACGCCATTGCGCAGGTGGAAGGTGTAGGCCAGGCCGTCGGGCGACACGTCCCAACTGGTGGCCAACCCGGGTTCGACTTCGGTGCCGCCGCGCTTGAATTGGGTGAGACGGTTGAAGACGGTTTCGGCCGAGGCGTCGAAGTCGGTGCCGCTGGTGTATTGGCTGGGGTCGAACCCGGCGGGGCTGGCTTCGGAGCAGTAGACCAGGGTGGTGGCTGCTTGGGCGATTGAGGGGCTGCTGATCAGGGCTAGGGTGAGCAGGAGGGGCTTGAAGGTGGTTCTGTCCATGAAATCCCCTGGGGGTGGTGAGGTTTTCAGGAGAGTAGCGTTGCGGGTGGGGGTGTTGGAAATATCGAAAAGTGAGGGGGGCTGTTGGGTTTGGGTATAGCGCTTTTCGACGAGGCGGCCTTATAGCCGACCTGGCTCTCACGGTCGTACTCCGATCCAATTGTGGGAGCGAGCCTGCTCGCGAAGGCGGCCTGATAGCCGGCCTGGTTCTTTTGGATGTACCCGATTCACCGTTTGAAGCAATACGCCTCCGCCTCGTCTGGCCCCATCCTGTGGCGAGGGAGCTTGCTCCCGCTGGGGCGCGAAGCGGCCCTAAAAGCAGCGGCTCCATACATCTGACACACCGCAGTGTCTGGGTTGGGTCTGCTGCGCAGCCCAGCGGGAGCAAGCTTCCTCGCCACGGGGTTTGCGATGGGTCGGAAGGCTGTATAAATCATTCAGGGGTGTCGGACGGATCTGCTTCTCAGAACGAAACATCCGACAAGCTTTTAAGGTTGTCCCTCGGAAGTGGGCTCTCTAATCTTTTTCCTGTCGCTGCCATTCAGCGACCGGGCGTGAGAAACCCGAATAATAGGCATCCAGCCTCTGTACCTGCATAATTGCCGCCAGCTTATCCGCTGCCTGTAATAGATGCATTATGGCGGCTGTGTGCGGGCAGGCCTCGGTCTGGCCGAGTACCTATTCTCGGATTTCTCACCCCTGCACATAGCTGCCACCACTTTGCCGAGTGAGAAACGGCAAGTGATGGTCCTCATCACTAAATAGGTACAAATCAATGGATAAGTCAGTCCCCGACCCACCGTTCAACATAACCAATCCCCTTTCCGGCTTCGAGGCTATCGAAGACCTACTCAAAGACCGCGCCGCCGCCGAGCGCGCCCTCGATCATTACCTGAATCCAAAAAAACCGGAGCCAAGCACCGATCCACGCATCGACAGCCTGTTCTCAGTCACCGCCAAGGCCGACACCGATACGCTGCTCACCAGCACTTCCGAAACCCTGGCCTCGATAAAAGCCATGGCCGAGGATCTGGCATTCGAAGTGGAGGGCACGCGCCGGAGTGTGGCGTTGGGGATTCATCAGTTGGTGGAGTTGTGCCAGTTGCTGGTGGACAAGGCGTTGGATCAGGTCGAGGCACCGGCCAGTTCGGCCTGCCCGCCCACCTAAGGTCGGGCACCGTCCCCGTGGCGAGGGAGCTTGCTCCCGCTGGGCTGCGAAGCGGCCCCAAAAGCAGCGACTGCATTTATCTGACACCCCGCGGTGCCAGGGGTTGGGTCTGCTGCGCAGCCCAGCGGGAGCAAGCTCCCTCGCCACGGGGAGCGCCGATGCTGGAGGTTAGCGTTCAGCCAGCAGAGAACTGGCTGAGCCGCTGCCCATCATTACTGCATCGACACCTCAACCACCCCATCCGCCGTCATGGTCACCTTGCTGGTGCCCGCTTCCACGTCAGGCGTCACGGACTCCGCATCCATGGACGCGCCTTTCATCATCATTTGCGGGCGCATGAACGGTTGTGGATAACCGTTGGTATTGAAGTTCAGGTTGACGATCTTGTAACCCTTGCCGCCCAGGGCCTCGGTGGCCAACTGGGCGCGGGCCTTGAAGGCGTTGACGGCGTCTTTGAGCAGGGCGTCTTCGCTGCCCTGGCGGGTGGCGGTGGCGATGGCGAAGTCCATGCCGCCCATTTTCATGTCGCCCAGCAGCTCGCCGGTGAGTTTGGACAGGGCGGCGAAGTCTGCGCTTTCCAGACGCAGTTCGGCGCGTTCACGCCAGCCGGTGATTTTCTGGCCCTTGTTGTCGTATATCGGGTAGCTGTTACGGCTGCCCTGGCGCAGGGTAATGCCCTTGACCTCTTTGGCCTGGCCGATGGCTTTGTTCACCGTGGTGCTGACAGCAGCGGCGAGTTTGGCCGGGTCGGTGTTCTGTTCTTCGGTGTAGAGGGTCACGATCATCAGGTCGCGGGCCACTTCCTGGCTGACTTCGGCGCGCAGGGAAATCTGGTTGTAGTGCAGCTCATCGGCGGCCAGGGCCGGCAGGCTGGCGAGGGTGCCGAGGCTGAGGGCAAGCAGGGCAGCGGGGCGACTGAACGTGTGCATGAAAGCTCCTTGGGATGAGGCGCAGGGGTGATGTCCGGGCCTGCGTGAAGGATAAGACTCTAGCTTTTATGGGTGGGTTCGCACAGTTACAACTTCTATACAGATACCTGAAGCCAATGAAGATCCCCTGTGGCGAGGGAGCTTGCTCCCGCTGGGCTGCGCAGCAGACCCAAACCTGACACCTCGGTGTGTCAGACAGATTGAGTCGCTGCTGTTGGGGCCGCTTCGCGGCCCAGCGGGAGCAAGCTCCCTCGCCACAGGGGGAAAGGTGACATTTGGAACTGTGGCGCTTTGCCGCATAGCTGCCGCTGCAACCCGCGCCTTGGTTATACTCCGTGCGATTCGCCTGGAGCGCTCATCAGGAGAGCTCATGCTCGCCCCTTTGCAAATGACATCCGCCTCTCGCCAGAACCTCTGGCGCCTGACATTCATCCGCATTCTGGTCCTGGCGGCCCAGGCCGGCTCGGTGGGGCTCGCCTATTGGTTCGACCTGCTGCCGCTGCCCTGGCTGCAACTGGCGATCACCCTGGTCTGTTCCAGTGTGCTCTGCGCGCTGACGGCCGTCCGCCTGCGCACCTCGTGGCCGGTGACCGAGCTTGAATACGCCGTGCAACTGGCCTGTGACCTGTTTATCCACAGCGCGCTGCTGTATTTCTCCGGCGGCTCCACCAACCCCTTCGTCTCTTATTACCTGGTGCCGCTGACCATCGCCGCGGTGACGTTGCCGTGGCGCTATTCGCTGATTCTTTCCGGTATCGCCCTGGCGCTGTATACCTTGTTGCTGGCGCGGTTCTACCCGCTGGAAACCTTTCCCATCGCTCGGGAAAACCTGCAGATCTACGGCATGTGGCTGAGTTTCGCCCTGGCCGCGGCAGTCATTACGTTTTTTGCGGCGCGCATGGCCGAGGAGCTGCGCCGCCAGGAAGAACTGCGGGCCATTCGCCGTGAAGAGGGCCTGCGGGACGAGCAATTGCTGGCCGTGGCGACCCAGGCCGCCGGTGCCGCCCATGAATTGGGCACGCCGCTGGCGACCATGAGCGTGCTGCTCAAGGAGATGCGCCAGGATCATCATGATCCAGCATTGCAGGAAGATCTCAGCGTGTTGCAGGATCAGGTCAAGCTCTGCAAGGAAACGCTGCAATACTTGGTACGCGCGGCCGAGGCCAACCGCCGGCTGGACATCGACATGCAAGCAGTCACCTTCTGGCTCGACGATGCCCTGAACCGCTGGCACCTGATGCGCCCGGAAGCCAGTTATCGCTTCCAATGCCTGGGCAAGGGCGTGGTACCGCGCATGGCGCCGCCGCCGGACCTGACCCAGGCGCTGCTGAACCTGCTGAACAACGCCGCCGACGCTTGCCCCGAAGGGCTGGAAGTGGCGTTGGATTGGAATGCCTATGAGCTGACCATCAGTATTCGCGACCACGGCGCCGGTGTGCCGCTGGCGATTGCCGAGCAGATCGGCAAGCCGTTCTATACCACCAAGGGCAAAGGTTTCGGCCTGGGCCTGTTTTTGAGCAAAGCCAGCGTGACACGCGCCGGCGGCTCGGTGAAACTCTACCCCCATGAGGAAGGCGGCACGCTCACCGAGCTGCGCCTGCCCCATGCCGACCGAGGAGACGAATATGAGTGACGAGATCCAAGTCGACGGCGAAGAACTGCCGCACCTGTTGCTGGTGGATGACGACGCCACGTTCACCCGCGTGATGGCCCGGGCCATGTCCCGTCGCGGTTTTCGCGTCAGCACCGCAGGTTCTGCCGAAGAAGGCCTGACCATCGCCCAGGCCGACCTACCGGACTACGCCGCCCTGGACTTGAAAATGGACGGCGATTCGGGATTGGTGCTGCTGCCCAAGCTGCTGGAGCTGGACCCGGAGATGCGTGTGGTGATCCTCACCGGTTATTCGAGCATCGCCACCGCGGTCGAGGCCATCAAGCGCGGTGCCTGCAATTACCTGTGCAAACCGGCGGACGCCGATGATGTACTGGCGGCGCTGTTGTCCGAGCACGCCGACCTCGACACCCTGGTGCCGGAAAACCCCATGTCGGTGGATCGCCTGCAGTGGGAGCACATCCAGCGGGTGCTGACCGAGCACGAAGGCAATATCTCCGCGACGGCCCGCGCCCTGGGCATGCACCGGCGGACGTTGCAGCGCAAATTGCAAAAGCGTCCCGTGCGTCGCTGAACCTGCGCTGAACAGGTGTTGTCCACCCTCGCGACACATCGGGCCGTTGCTTTATGATCGGCCCCAGCGTCATGTATCACAAATACTGTTCCTTTTTGACGGCGTCTGTTGCCGTCATGCTGCGTCGCCGCTCCTCGCCATAGCGGGCTATGACTCGTCGCGGCGCCTTGCCTGACGACAACAGCCACTCGTCAAAAAGAAACGTATTTGCGAAACATGACACTAGTTCTTTTCCCTATTGAGCCTTAACCATGAATCAGAACGCTGAATATTCCGCGGTCAATGACGCGGTGCGCGGCCAGTTTTTCCGCCGTGTCTGGCAAATGACCACGCCGTACTGGCGCAGTGAGGAGAAGGGCAAGGCCTGGACGCTGTTGATCGCCGTCATCGCACTCTCGCTGTTCAGCGTGGCGATCTCGGTGTGGGTCAACAGTTGGTACAAGGATTTCTACAACGCCCTGCAGGAGAAGAACAGCGCGGCGTTCTGGCAGTTGATCCTGTACTTCTGTGGTATCGCGGCGGTGGCGATCCTGGGCGCCGTTTATCGCTTGTACCTCACGCAGATGCTCACCATCCGCTGGCGGGCCTGGCTCACCGAGCAGCATTTCGCCCGTTGGCTCAGTGACAAGAACTATTACCGGCTGGAGCAGGGCGGCTACACCGATAACCCGGACCAGCGGATTTCCGAAGACCTCAACAGTTTCACCACCAACACCCTGAGCCTGGGCTTGGGATTGCTGCGCACCGTGGTCAGCCTGGTGTCGTTCTCGATCATTTTGTGGGGCGTGTCGGGCAGCATCGAGGTGCTCGGCTACACCATCCCGGGCTACATGTTCTGGTGCGCGCTGGTGTATGCGGCGGTGGGCAGCTGGCTGACGCACCTGATCGGCCGACGCCTGATCGGTCTGAACAACAACCAGCAACGCTTCGAAGCCGACCTGCGTTTTTCCATGGTACGGGTGCGTGAAAACGCCGAGAGCATTGCGCTGTACAACGGCGAGCCGAACGAGAACCGTCGCCTGAGCGGGCGTTTCGGCCTGGTCTGGCACAACTTCTGGGACATCATGCGGGTGTCCAAGCGCTTGACGTTCTTCACCTCCGGCTACGGCCAGATCGCGATCATCTTCCCGTTCATCGTCGCCGCGCCGCGTTATTTCGCCGGCAAGATCCAATTGGGCGAGCTCATGCAGATCAACTCGGCGTTCGGCAATGTGCAGGAGAACTTCAGCTGGTTCATCAGCGCCTACGCCGACCTCGCCGCGTGGCGCGCCACCTGCGATCGTCTGCTGAGTTTCCGCCAGGCCATGAGCGACAACGAAGACCGCGTGCCGGCCATTGACGTACAAAACCAGGGCGATGGGTTGAAGGTTCAGCACTTGGGGTTGGACTTGGCCGATGGTCGCCATCTGCTCGATAACGCCGACATGACCGTGGAACCGGGCGAGCGGGTGATGCTCAGTGGCCGTTCGGGCAGTGGTAAATCGACCCTGCTGCGGGCGATGGGGCATCTGTGGCCGGCGGGGCACGGGACGATCCGGCTTCCGGCCGCGCGTTACCTGTTCCTGCCGCAGAAGCCTTATCTACCGATTGGCAGCCTGCGTGAGGTATTGAGTTATCCACAGGCCGGCGATATCTACCCCAACGAACGTTATGTCCAGGTGCTGGAAACCTGCCGCCTGCCGCACCTGATTGCGCGGCTGGATGAAAGCAACCACTGGCAGCGCATGCTCTCGCCCGGCGAGCAACAACGCCTGGCCTTTGCCCGTGCATTGCTTTATGCACCGCAATGGTTGTACATGGACGAAGCCACGTCGGCGATGGATGAAGAAGACGAAGCCACGCTGTACCAGGCGCTGATCGACCAGTTGCCGGGTTTGAGCATCGTCAGCGTTGGCCACCGAAGCAGTTTGAAACGTTTCCATCCGCGACATGTGCGTATCGAAAATGGCCAACTGGTGGAGCGCACTGTGACCGCTTGATGACCATCGCCGAATATTGTTGTGGCGAGGGGATTTATCCCCGCTGGGCTGCGTAGCAGCCCCTTGATTGGTCTGGATTGGGGCCTGTGATTTGATGGGGCGCTTTGCGCCCAACGGGGATAAATCCCCTCGCCACAACGGTCATCCTCAACGAGGGCTGTCCGGTGGGACGGTGATCGTACAACCACGTTGCGCTATGATGTTGCCATTCAGCCGTTTACCGAGACACAGCCCCATGGAAAACCCGATCGAAGTACCACGCTTTCCCCGCAAGCGCCGCAGCCTGGCGCAGGAGCTGGTGACGGTGTTGACCGAGCAGATTCGCGACGGCCTGCTCAAGCGCGGCGATAAATTGCCCACCGAGTCGGCGATCATGGAAGCCCATGGCGTCAGCCGAACCGTGGTGCGCGAGGCGATTTCCCGCTTGCAGGCGGCCGGCCAGGTGGAAACCCGCCATGGCATCGGCACTTTCGTGCTGGACACGCCGAGCCCGAGCGGTTTTCGCATCGACCCGGCCACCGTGGTCACCTTGCGTGACGTGCTGGCGATCCTGGAGTTGCGCATCAGCCTGGAAGTGGAATCCGCCGGGTTGGCGGCGCAGCGGCGCAGCGACGAGCAACTGGCCGCCATGCGCGCCGCCCTCGACGCCTTGAACGAAAGCGCCGCCCACGCCAGCGATGCGGTGGCCTCGGACTTCGCCTTCCACCTGGAAATCGCCCTGTCCACCGGCAACCGCTACTTCACCGACATCATGACCCACCTGGGCACCAGCATCATTCCGCGTACCCGGGTGAACTCGGCGCGCCTGGCCCACGATGACCAGCAGCGCTACATGAACCGCCTGAGCCGTGAGCACGAGGAGATCTACGACGCCATCGCCCGCCAGGACTCCGAGGCGGCGCGTGCGGCCATGCGTTTGCACCTGACCAACAGCCGTGAAAGGCTGCGCCAGGCCCATGAAGAGGCGCAGGCGCAGGGCTGAAGACGCTGGTGACAGGATGCTTTTGTGGCGAGGGAGCTTGCTCCCGCTGGGCTGCGCAGCAGCCCCCTCTCAAGCTCACTCAATCAACCTGATCCACCGCGTCGCCGGGTTCCAGGGCCGCTTCGCGGCCCAGCGGGAGCAAGCTCCCTCGCCACGGGGAATTGGGTACGGCGTGGGTTAAGGGAATGCCTCGAATCAGTGTCAGATTCAAGAGCAAATCGGTTGGTCGAGCGGGATGCTTTTGAGCTTTTGAGCTTTTGAGCTTTTGAGCTTTTGAGCTTTTGAGCTTTTGAGCTTTTGAGCTTTTGTGGCGAGGGAGCTTGCTCCCGCTGGGCTGCGCAGCAGCCCCTCTCAAGCTCACTCAATCAACCTGATCCACCGCGTCGCCGGGTTCCAGGGCCGCTGCGCGCCCCAGCGGGAGCAAGCTCCCTCGCCACATGAAGCATCCCCCTCGGCAAAGAGAGCGGTGTCCGGTTTTCGATCTGTTTGCCTGTCTGACAAATCGTAGGCGCCAATCCTACGCACTGATCCGCAACATTTGCGGCTCGGATGTATCGGGATCCCAGCTCTCGTAAGTCACCACGTAACGAAGCTCAACCAATTGGCCGACGTAAGCTGTCAAGTCGGCATGGGTTAGCGTCACTGTCACCCCCTTGCGTGGCGTACCTTCCTCGCCGGCGGTCAGAGATGTAAACGCGCCTACCGAAGTTGGATGTGTCGAGCCGACGCCCAGAGTCAGTTGGGCGTTCGAGTAGCGGTCGAAATCTGCATCCGGAATTTTCACGGTTAACGTCTTTGTCTTTGACAGGCTGACCGTGACTTCCCCTGTGGCTGGAAAATCCTTGAGCGTTGGTTTCGCATACGTCTTCGCCATGATGTCACTCCTTGTGAGACGGCCCTGATCGTCGCGTACGGGCGACTCACTTTAAAGGTTTCGGAAAAGGACCACGGCCGGGCGTCGCACGGCCCCACTGCCGTTATGCCTCCGTCCCGTAACGTCGCCTACTGACAGAGTTGACAGTCGCGATGAGTGGTCCTGGGCACTCGCCCGCAAGTTTCATTGGCTTTCCAATTCCGCCAGATGGCCTGATTTACAAGGCTTTGCGAGCGCTCCCCGTGCCCTCACACCTGACAAAAGACGAAATGCAGTTGACGTGTGTATTTTAAGTTGTACGATGACCTACAACTTCTGGCCGAAGCTTAACCATTTCATACACATTTTGCGTCCCAGGGTGTTCGAATAATGAATCCACAAGAACTGAAGTCCATCCTCTCGTCTGGCCTGCTGTCGTTCCCGGTCACCGATTTCACTGCCCAAGGCGATTTCAATCGCGCCAGCTACATCAAGCGTCTCGAGTGGCTGGCCCCGTACGGCGCTTCTGCGCTGTTCGCAGCAGGCGGCACCGGTGAATTCTTCTCCCTGGCCGCCAGCGAGTATTCGCAAGTCATCAAGACCGCCGTCGATACCTGCGCCACCAGCGTGCCAATTCTTGCCGGTGTTGGCGGTGCCACTCGCCAGGCCATCGAATACGCTCAAGAAGCCGAGCGCCTGGGTGCCAAGGGCCTGTTGCTGCTGCCGCACTACCTGACCGAAGCCAGCCAGGACGGCGTCGCCGCCCACGTTGAAGCCGTGTGCAAATCGGTGAAAATCGGCGTGGTGGTGTACAACCGCAACGTCTGCCGCCTGAACGCCACCCAGCTGGAGCAACTGGCCGAGCGCTGCCCGAACCTGATCGGTTACAAGGATGGCCTGGGTGATATCGAGCTGATGGTGTCGATCCGTCGTCGCCTCGGCGATCGTTTCAGCTACCTGGGCGGCCTGCCGACCGCTGAAGTCTACGCCGCGGCCTACAAGGCCCTGGGCGTGCCGGTCTACTCCTCGGCGGTATTCAACTTCATTCCGAAAACCGCGATGGACTTCTACCACGCCATTGCCCGCGACGATCACGAGACCGTCGGCAAAATCATCGACGACTTCTTCCTGCCTTACCTGGACATCCGCAACCGCAAGGCCGGTTACGCGGTGAGCATCGTCAAGGCCGGCGCGAAAATCGTCGGCTACGACGCAGGTCCTGTGCGCACGCCGCTGACCGATCTGCTGCCAGAAGAATACGAAGCCCTGGCCGCGCTGATCGACAAGCAAGGCAAGCAATAACAGACCCGACAAGGCCGCTGAGCAATCAGCGGCTTTTGCGTAAGGCTTGATCGTTCCCACGCTCTGCGTGGGAACGCAGCCAGGGACGCTCTGCGTCCCTTAAGCCGAACGCGGAGTGTCCGTTGAGGCGTTCCCGCGCAACGCGTGGGAATGATCTTGGGACTAGACAGGCTTTTTGTTAGGAGGAGCATCCGTGGCAGATTCAAAGCGTTTCGATAACTACATCAACGGTCAGTGGGTGGCCGGTGCTGACTATTGCACCAACATCAACCCGTCTGACCTGTCCGATGTCATCGGTGAATACGCCAAGGCTGACGCAGCGCAAGTCAATGCCGCCATCGAAGCCGCCCGCGCCGCGTTTCCGGCCTGGTCGACCTCAGGCATCCAGGCCCGTCACGATGCGCTGGACAAAGTCGGCAGCGAGATCCTCGCCCGCCGTGAAGAACTCGGCCAATTGCTGGCCCGGGAAGAGGGCAAGACCCTGCCCGAAGCCATCGGCGAAGTGACCCGCGCCGGTAACATTTTCAAATTCTTCGCCGGTGAATGCCTGCGCCTGTCCGGCGATTACGTGCCGTCGGTGCGTCCGGGCGTCAACGTCGAAGTCACCCGCGAAGCCCTCGGTGTGGTCGGCCTGATCACCCCCTGGAACTTCCCGATCGCCATTCCCGCGTGGAAAATCGCCCCGGCCCTGGCCTACGGCAACTGCGTGGTGATCAAACCCGCCGAATTGGTGCCGGGCTGTGCCTGGGCCTTGGCCGAGATCATTTCCCGCGCCGGTTTCCCGGCCGGTGCGTTCAACCTGGTGATGGGCAGCGGCCGTGTGGTCGGCGACATTCTGGTCAACAGCCCGAAAGTCGACGGCATCAGCTTCACCGGCTCCGTCGGTGTAGGCCGGCAGATCGCGGTCAACTGCGTGTCGCGCCAGGCCAAGGTCCAGTTGGAAATGGGCGGCAAGAACCCGCAGATCATCCTCGACGACGCCGACCTCAAGCAGGCCGTCGAACTGGCGGTGCAGAGCGCGTTCTACTCCACCGGCCAGCGTTGCACGGCCTCGAGCCGCCTAATCGTCACCGCTGGCATTCACGACAAGTTCGTCGAGGCCATGGCCGAGCGCATGCAGTCGATCAAGGTCGGTCATGCCTTGAAGTCCGGCACGGATATCGGCCCGGTGGTTTCCGAAGCCCAGCTCAACCAGGACTTGAAGTACATCGACATCGGCCAGAGCGAAGGTGCGCGGCTGGTCAGCGGTGGTGGCCTGGTGACGTGCGACACCGAAGGTTACTTCCTCGCGCCGACCCTGTTCGCCGACAGCGAAGCCTCGATGCGCATCAGCCGCGAAGAGATCTTCGGCCCGGTGGCCAACGTCGTGCGCGTGGCCGACTACGAGGCGGCGCTGGCGATGGCCAACGACACCGAGTTCGGCTTGTCGGCCGGTATCGCCACCACCTCGCTGAAGTATGCCAACCACTTCAAGCGCCATTCCCAGGCGGGCATGGTGATGGTCAACCTGCCGACTGCCGGCGTGGATTACCACGTGCCGTTCGGCGGGCGCAAAGGTTCGTCCTATGGTTCGCGTGAGCAAGGTCGCTACGCGCAAGAGTTCTACACCGTGGTGAAGACCTCCTACATCGGATCGTAATACGCAACACCGGTCGGCGCCGGGCACAGGTGCCGACCGCACAATTTGATTTCCCGCATAAAAATAAATAGTGGAAGAAGATTACATGCAAGCGACCAAGCCGACACACGTCCGCTATTTGATCCTGCTCATGCTGTTTTTGGTGACGACGATCAACTATGCCGACCGTGCCACCATCGCCATCGCAGGCTCCAGCCTGCAAAAAGACCTCGGCATCGATGCCGTTACCCTCGGTTATATCTTCTCCGCTTTCGGCTGGGCCTACGTGGCCGGGCAGATTCCTGGCGGCTGGCTGCTCGACCGTTTCGGCTCGAAAAAAATCTATGCCTTGAGCATTTTCACCTGGTCGCTGTTCACCGTGCTGCAAGGCTATGTCGGTGAATTCGGCATGTCCACGGCCGTGGTTGCGCTGTTCATGTTGCGCTTCCTGGTGGGGTTGGCCGAAGCACCGTCCTTCCCGGGCAATGCACGGATCGTCGCCGCCTGGTTCCCCACCGCAGAACGCGGCACCGCCTCGGCGATTTTCAACTCGGCGCAGTATTTCGCCACCGTGTTGTTCGCACCGCTGATGGGCTGGATCGTCTACCGTTTCGGCTGGCAGCACGTGTTCATCGTGATGGGCGTGATCGGTATCGTGTTCTCGCTGATCTGGCTGAAAGTGATCTACAGCCCGCGCCAGCACCCGATGATCAACGAAGCCGAGTTCAATCACATCGCCGCCAACGGCGCGATGGTCGACATGGACCAGGACAAGGGCAAGGAAAAGAAAGCCGACGGTCCGAAGTGGGATTACATCCGTCAACTGCTGACCAACCGCATGATGCTCGGCGTGTACTTGGGCCAATACTGCATCAACGGCATCACTTACTTCTTCCTGACCTGGTTCCCGGTGTATCTGGTGCAGGAACGCGGCATGACCATCCTCAAGGCCGGTTTCATCGCGTCCTTGCCGGCGATCTGCGGTTTCATCGGCGGTGTGCTCGGCGGGGTGATTTCCGATTACCTGCTGCGCAAGGGCCATTCGCTGACCTTCGCCCGCAAGGCGCCGATCATCGCGGGCCTGCTGGTGTCCAGCAGCATCGTGGCCTGCAACTACGTTGATATCGAATGGATGGTGGTGGGCTTCATGGCCCTGGCTTTCTTCGGTAAAGGCGTGGGCGCACTGGGCTGGGCCGTGGTGTCTGATACCTCGCCAAAACAGATCGCCGGCCTGAGCGGTGGCCTGTTCAACACCTTTGGTAACCTGGCGTCGATCACCACCCCGATCGTCATCGGCTACATCATCAGCGCCACCGGTTCGTTCAAGTGGGCACTGGTGTTCGTCGGTTGCAACGCGCTGGTGGCGGTGTTCAGCTACCTGGTCATCGTTGGGCCGATCAAGCGTGTGGTGCTCAAGGAACCAACGGCCAAGGATGCCGGCATCTCCAGCCTGTCTGAAGCGAAATCCTGAAGGAGCGGCGTCAATGCAACTGATTGAACATGCCGACTCGCCGCGTTACATCCGCCTGCACGAGCGGGACAACGTGGTGATCGTCGTCAATGACCAAGGCGTACCGGCCGGGACCGAGTTCCCGGACGGCCTGGTTACCGTGGACTTTGTCCCCCAGAGCCACAAGGTCACCCTGGAAGATATTCCCCAGGGGGGCGAGGTGATTCGCTACGGCCAGGTCATTGGCTACGCGCTGCAACCGATTCCCTGTGGCAGTTGGGTCAAGGAAGACCAGTTGCGCATGCCCACCGCGCCGCCGCTGGACAGCTTGCCGCTGTCCACCGATGTGCCGGTGGCCGATGCGCCGTTGGAGGGCTACACCTTCGAGGGCTACCGCAACGCCGACGGCACTGTCGGTACGCGCAATATCCTGGGCATCACCACCACGGTGCAGTGCGTGACCGGGGTGCTGGACCACGCGGTCAAGCGCATCAAGGACGAATTGCTGCCCAAGTACCCGAACGTCGACGACGTGGTGGCGCTGACCCACAGTTACGGCTGTGGCGTGGCGATCACCGCCACCGATGCGTACATCCCGATCCGCACCGTGCGCAACCTGGCGCGCAACCCGAACCTGGGTGGCGAAGCGCTGGTGATCAGCCTGGGCTGCGAGAAATTGCAGGCCGGGCAGGTGATGCACGAAAACGACAGTTCAGTGGACCTCAGCGAGCCGTGGTTGTATCGCTTGCAAGATTCCAGTCACGGTTTCACCGAAATGATCGAGCAGATCATGGAGCTGGCCGAAACCCGCCTGAAGAAACTCGACCAGCGCCGCCGCGAAACCGTGCCGGCGTCGGAGCTGATCCTGGGCATGCAGTGCGGTGGCAGCGATGCGTTTTCCGGCATCACCGCCAACCCGGCGCTCGGCTACGCCTCGGACCTGCTGCTGCGGGCGGGGGCGACGGTGATGTTTTCCGAAGTCACCGAAGTGCGCGATGCGATCTACCTGCTGACCTCCCGGGCGCAAACCCAGGAAGTCGCCCAGGAGCTGGTGCGGGAAATGGACTGGTACGACCGTTACCTGGCCAAGGGCGAAGCCGATCGCAGTGCCAACACCACGCCAGGCAACAAGAAGGGCGGGCTGTCGAACATCGTCGAAAAATCCCTGGGCTCGATCGTCAAGTCTGGCAGCAGCGCGATCAACGGCGTGCTCGGCCCGGGCGAACGCTTCAAGCAAAAGGGCCTGATCTTCTGCGCCACACCGGCCAGCGATTTTGTCTGCGGCACGTTGCAACTGGCGGCGGGGATGAACCTGCACGTGTTCACCACCGGCCGAGGCACGCCGTACGGCTTGGCGATGGCCCCGGTAGTGAAAGTCTCGACCCGCACCGAACTGGCCCAGCGCTGGCCGGACCTGATCGACATCGATGCCGGTCGCATCGCCACTGGACGCGCGACCATCGAGGAACTGGGTTGGGAGCTGTTCCACTACTACCTGGACGTGGCCAGCGGCAAGAAGCAAACCTGGGCCGAGCGGCACAAGTTGCACAACGACATCACGTTGTTCAACCCGGCGCCGATTACCTGACCTAGTGTTGTCGTTGATCGTTCCCACGCTCCGCGGGGGAATGCCTCTGCGGACGCTCCGCGTTCGGATCTTGGGACGCGGAGCGTCCTTGGCTGCATTCCCACGCAGAGCGTGGGAACGATCAGTTCACCAGACGCCAGTGCCGTGAGTGGCTTATCATTAGCCACCTAACGACACCCCTCTCAAGGTCCCGGCATGCTGGCAATTTTCCTCGAAACCCTGAACATCACCGCGCCGGTGTTTGCCATGCTGTTTTTGGGGGTGTTGCTCAAGCGCATCAACTGGATCAACGATAACTTCATCCACATCGCCTCGTCCCTGGTGTTCAACGTCACCATGCCGGCGCTGTTGTTCCTCGGCATCCTCCATGCCGACCTGCATGCGGCGTTGCAGCCCGACCTGCTGATCTATTTCTCCGTCGCTACCCTGGCAAGTTTCGCCATGGCCTGGGGCTGGGCGATCTGGCGTTGCCCGCGGGAGGATCGCGGCATCTATACCCAGGGTGCGTTTCGCGGCAACAACGGCGTGATTGGCTTGGCGTTGGCGGCGAGCATGTACGGCGACTACGGGATTTCCCTGGGGGCGATCCTCGCGGCGTTGGTGATCCTGTTCTACAACACCTTGTCGACCATCGTGCTGGCGGTCTATAGCCCGGTGATCAAGTCCGATCCGTGGAGCATCTGCAAAAGCGTGATCAGCAACCCGCTGATCATCAGCGTGATCGTCGCTGCACCGTTCGCTTATTGGCACATCGGCCTGCCGAACTGGTTCGAGACCTCGGCCAAATACCTGTCGCAAATGACCTTGCCCCTGGCGCTGATCTGCATCGGCGGCACGCTGTCGCTGGCGGCGTTGCGCAAGAGCGGCAAGATGGCCCTGAGTTCGAGCCTGGTGAAAATGGTCGGCCTGCCGCTGCTGACCACCCTCGGGGCCTGGCTCTGGGGTTTTCGCGGGGCGGAATTGGGCATCCTGTTCCTGTACTTCGGCAGCCCCACCGCCGCCGCCAGTTACGTCATGGCCCGGGCGGCCGATGGCAATCATGAACTGGCGGCGGCGATCATCGTCATCACCACGCTGATGGCGGCGATTACCACCAACGTGGGGATTTTTGTGTTGCAGTGGGGTGGGTGGATCTAGCCCACGATCTTCTGGATGGTTAAGAGTGGTGGCTCATTGGTATCATTGTGTTGGGAGTTAATCAGACCGACACAAGGAAGACTATATGATCACTTTCGAAGAGGCTTTTTCCTTCGTCGATTACAGCGGCAAGCGTTCCATTTTGTTGGCAAATGGGTTTTCTCAAGCCTGGAACAAAGATGTTTTCAGTTACAAGAGTCTGTTTTCCAGCGCGCACTTCGGCGAAAGGCATCGGGTGATCCGACGTATCTTCGATACGTTCAAAACATATGATTTTGAGAAAGTCATGAAACGGCTGATTGCCGCGGAAGATATCCTCAGGATCTACAATGCCGACCCGGATCTGATTGAAGAGATCAAGGCCGATCAGGAAGCCGTCAAAAACGCTCTGATTGAGGTGATATCGGCCACCCACCCGGAATTGCCTCGTGAAGTGACGGATGAGCAATATGTTTCGGTGAGGAAATTTCTCAAGCCCTTCAGCAATGTGTTCACGCTCAATTATGACTTGTTGTTTTATTGGGCGAGAAACCAGTTTGGTCTCGAGCCGGAATATTACACGGACGATGGGTTTCGAGGCGGGCCGTGGGAGGGCCCTGAAACCCAGAATGTTCATTTCCTCCATGGCGGGCTGCACATCTACGACACCCAGGGCGGTATCAGAAAGCACGCGTGTTCGGATCAGGGCGAGTCGATCATTGAGCAAGTGAAATGGAACATGGAAAACAGGAAGTTCCCCACCTTTGTCTCAGAACCTACACATGAGCGAAAGAAGGTCAGAATTCAGCACAACCCCTATCTCAGTTATTGTTTTGAACGATTGGGCCGGTTGCAAGGGGTGTTGTTTATCTATGGGCATTCGTTCGATGACAATGACCGACACATCTTCGATCAGATAAAACAGAGCTCGGTAAGCAAGGTTTTTGTGAGTGTCTACGGCGATAAGGACAGTGAAGACAATGTCTTGCTGAAGGGGCGCGCTCAAGCTTACCTGGGAGCGCACCGGGTGGAATTCTTCCAGGCTGAGAGCGCTCGGATCTGGGGCTAACGGCCGGGCCTCAGGACCCATTCGCGAACAGGTCCGCCTCCACATTATCATTGGCCGTGCGTGTTTAATGAGGGAGCAAGCCCGCTCCCTCATTGGATTTTCAGCAGACACAGAACTCATGTGCACCCGGCTGTGGGAGCGGGCTTGCTCGCGAAGACGCCTGACCTGCTACCGCAAGGCTCAGGCCTTTACTCGGGCTTCTGATAAGTATCGATCACTTCCTGCGCCGCCCGAAACGCATCGATCGCCGCCGGCACGCCCGCATACACCGCACAATGCAGCAACGCCTCGCGAATCTCTTCCACCGTACAACCGTTGTTCAGCGCGCCACGCACATGGCCTTTGAGTTCCTGAGGGCACTTGAGGACGGTGAGGGCGGCCAGGGTGATCAGGCTGCGGGTCTTCAGCGGCAGGCCTTCGCGGCGCCAGACGCTGCCCCAGGCATGTTCGTTGACGAAGTCCTGCAATGGCTGCGTGAACTCGGTGGCGTTGCCCAGGGCGCGGTCGACGAATGCGTCGCCCATGACCTGGCGACGCATGTCCAGGCCGGTCTTTGGAGTGTCGGTCATGGCAAATCCCTCTTGTGGTGTTGGCGGCGCCAGGCGCGCAGGGAGGTGAACAGCAAAAATGCGAGCAGGGCCGGCAGCACATAGAACAGCATCAGCCGTTCCAGTTGGCCGGCCAGGGGCATGCCGGTGGTGAACGACACCACGTGCAGCCCATAGGCCAGGTACAAGCCCAAAAACAGCAGGCCTTCGGCGCGAGTGACGCGGTAGCCGGAATAGAACACCGGCAGGCACAGCACCGCTACGCCGAGCATCACCGGCAGGTCGAAATCCAGGGCGTTCGGTGAGACCGACAGTGGCGTGGGAGCGGCGAGGGCGGTTATCCCCAATACCCCGAGCAGGTTGAACAGGTTGCTGCCGATGACGTTACCCACCGCAATGTCCCGTTGGCCGCGCAGGGCGGCGATCAACGAGGTGGCGAGTTCCGGCAGCGAGGTGCTGACGGCGACGATGGTCAGGCCGATGATGCGCTCCGAAAGCCCCAGATCCATCGCCACTTCCACCGCTGCGCCCAGCAGCAGGTGGCCGGCGAAAATCAGCATTGCCAGGCCCAGCACGATCATCGCCAGGCTCTTGGGCCACGCCCCTTGCGCCACATCGACACCCACGGGGTGCGGTCGTCCTGAGTGTCGCGATTGGCGCAGCAACAGGCCCAGGTACACCGCCAGGGCCATCAGCAGCAGCACACCGTCCAGTTGTGTCAGTTCCTCATTCCAGGCCAACACGAACACCAGCAGGCTGGCACCGATCATCAATGGGATGTCCAGGCGCACCAATTGGCGCGAGACGCGCAACGGAATGATCAGCGCCGACAACCCGAGGGTGACGAGGATGTTGAAGATGCTGCTGCCGATCACGCTGCCCACAGCGATGTCGGCGTTCTGCGCCATAGTCGCCTGCAGGCTGACGGCCATTTGCGGCGCGCTGCTGCCGAAGGCGACGACGGTCAGGCCGATGATCAGCGGCCGCACTTGCAAGCGAACCGCCAAGCCTATTGAAGCCCGCACCAGCAGCTCGGCGCCGCTGATCAGCAACAACAGGCCACCGAGCAATTCGATCAGGCTGAGCAGCGGTAGGGCGGTAATCAGGGAAATGGCCGGGCTCCGTCTATCAATCGTCGAGGGCTTGCACGCGTACCCGTGCGGTGCCGCTGCGTAGCATGCCCAGTTGCTCGGCTGCTGCGCGGGATACGTCGATCAGACGGCCTCGAGTATACGGACCGCGGTCGTTGATACGGACCACGACGCTGTCGTTATTTTTCAGATTGGTGACTTTCACCCGGGTGCCGAACGGCAACTGGCGATGGGCGGCGGTCAGGCCGTTCTGGTTGAAACGCTCGCCGCTGGCGGTACGTTTGCCGTGGTGTTTTGCACCGTAATAGGAGGCGACGCCGGTCTGGTCGTAGCCGTGAGGATCGACCGTCCCGCTCTGGCTGGCGCAACCGGCCAGCAGGGACAGCAGGGCGCAGGCGCCGAGGAGACGCTTCATCAAAGGGTTTCCCACATCAGTGTGGTTGTGAGGATCATTGTGGCGAGGGAGCTTGCTCCCGCTGGGCCGCGAAGCGGCCCCCAACAATCTACTGCCGGATACGGGGGGGGGCTGCTGCGCAGCCCAGCGGGAGCAAGCTCCCTCGCCACAGGGGAATGAGCCAGATACAGGTACTGGCTCCATGTCCATCAGCCCTCAAGCTTGCTTTTGAGCAGTTCGTTGACCTGTTGCGGGTTGGCCTTGCCCTTGGAGGCTTTCATGGCCTGGCCGACGAAGAAGCCGAACATCTTGCCGCGCTTGGCTTCGTCTGCCGCGCGGTACTGTTCGACCTGCTCGGCGTTGGCCGCGAGCATTTCATCGAGCACGGCGGAAATGGCGCCGGTATCGGTGACCTGCTTCAGGCCGCGCTTCTCGATGATCTCGTCGGCGCTGCCCTCGCCATTGGCCATGGCTTCGAACACCATCTTGGCGATCTTGCCGGAAATGGTGTTGTCCTTGATCCGCAGCAGCATGCCGCCCAGTTGCTCGGCCGAGACCGGCGACTGGTCGATCTCCAGGCCCTGCTTGTTCAACAGGCTGCCCAGTTCCACCATCACCCAGTTGGCCGCCAGCTTGGCGTCGCCGCCGATGCTCACGACTTTCTCGAAGTAATCGGCTTGCTCGCGGCTGGTGGCCAGGACGTTGGAGTCATAGCTCGACAGCCCGAACTGGGCCTGGAAGCGCTCGCGCTTTTGCGGCGGCAGTTCCGGCAGGGTGGCGCGCACCTCGTCGAGGAACGCGTTCTCGATGACCACCGGCAGCAGGTCCGGGTCGGGGAAGTAACGGTAGTCGTTGGCTTCTTCCTTACTGCGCATCGGACGGGTCTCGTCCTTGTTCGGGTCGTACAGGCGGGTCTGCTGGATGACCTTGCCACCGTCCTCGATCAGTTCGATCTGGCGCTGGATCTCGCTGTTGATCGCCTTCTCGATGAAGCGGAACGAGTTGACGTTCTTGATCTCGCAGCGCGTGCCGAACTCAACCTGGCCTTTAGGCCGGATCGACACGTTGCAGTCGCAGCGCAGCGAGCCTTCGGCCATGTTGCCATCGCAGATGCCCAGGTAGCGCACCAGCGCATGGATCGCCTTGACGTAGGCCACGGCTTCCTTGGCGCTGCGCATGTCCGGCTCGGAAACGATTTCCAGCAGCGGCGTGCCGGCGCGGTTCAGGTCGATGCCGGTGGCACCGTTGAATTCTTCGTGCAGGCTCTTGCCGGCGTCTTCTTCCAGGTGCGCCCGGGTGATGCCGACGCGCTTGACCGTGCCGTCTTCCAGGGCGATGTCCAGGTGGCCCTTGCCAACGATCGGCAGTTCCATCTGGCTGATCTGGTAGCCCTTGGGCAGGTCCGGGTAGAAGTAGTTCTTGCGGGCGAACACGTTGTGCTGGCCGATCTCGGCGTCAATCGCCAGGCCGAACATCACCGCCATGCGCACCGCTTCGGCGTTGAGCACCGGCAGCACGCCGGGCATGCCCAGGTCGACCAGGCTGGCCTGGGTGTTGGGCTCGGAGCCGAACGTGGTGGAGCTACCGGAAAAGATTTTCGACCGGGTGGTGAGCTGGGTATGAATCTCCAGCCCGATCACGACTTCCCATTGCATGTGTTTCTCCTCAGAAGCCGGTTGGGGTGCGGGTGTGCCAGTCAGTGTTCAACTGATACTGGTGGGCAACGTTCAACAGGCGGCCTTCCTGGAAATACGGCGCGAGCAACTGCACGCCCACCGGCAGGCCATCGACGAAACCGGCCGGCATGGACAGGCCCGGCAAGCCGGCGAGGTTGGCGGTGATGGTGTAGACGTCTTCCAGGTACTCGGCGACCGGGTCGCTGTTCTTGGCGCCGAGCTTCCAGGCCGGGTTTGGCGTGGTCGGGCCGAGGATGATGTCGACCTCGTTGAAGGCCGCCATGAAGTCGTTTTTCACCAGGCGGCGGATTTTCTGCGCCTTGAGGTAGTAGGCGTCGTAGTAGCCGGCGGACAGCGCATAGGCGCCGACCATGATCCGGCGCTGCACTTCGGCACCGAAGCCTTCGCCACGGGAGCGCTTGTACAGGTCGATCAGGTTTTCCGGGTTCTCGCAGCGATAGCCGAAGCGCACGCCGTCGAAGCGTGACAGGTTCGAGGACGCTTCCGCCGGGGCGATCACGTAGTACGCGGGAATCGCGTGCTGCATGTTCGGCAGGCTGATTTCCTTGATGACCGCGCCGAGCTTCTCCAGCTCCTTGACGCTGTTGTGGACCAGCTCGGCGATGCGCGGGTCGAGGCCGGCGCTGAAGTACTCCTTCGGCACGCCGATGCGCAGGCCCTGCAGCGAACCGTTGAGGCTGGCGCTGTAGTCCGGCACGGGCTCATCGATGCTGGTGGAGTCGTTCGGGTCGAAGCCGGCCATGCCTTGCAGCAGGATCGCGCAGTCTTCGGCGGTGCGGGCCAGCGGGCCGCCCTGGTCGAGGCTGGAGGCGTAGGCGATCATGCCCCAGCGCGAGACGCGACCGTAGGTCGGCTTCAGGCCGGTGAGGTTGGTAAACGCCGCTGGTTGGCGAATCGAACCGCCGGTGTCGGTGGCGGTGGCGGCCGGCAACAGGCGTGCGGCCACGGCGGCGGCGGAACCACCGGACGAACCGCCCGGTACGTGTTCCAGGTTCCACGGGTTCTTCACGGCGCCGTAGTAGCTCGACTCGTTGGCCGAGCCCATGGCGAATTCGTCCATGTTGGTCTTGCCCAGGGTCACGGTGCCGGCGGCGGCCAGCTTGGCGACCACGGTGGCATCGTACGGGGCTTTGAAGTTGTCGAGCATCTTCGAACCGCAGCTGGTGCGGATGCCCTGGGTGCAGAACAAGTCCTTGTGGGCAATCGGCGCACCGAGCAGGGCACCGGTTTCACCATTGGCGCGCCGGGCATCGGCGGCCCTGGCCTGGCTCAGGGCCAGCTCCTGGGTGAGGCTGATGAAGCTGTTGAGCTGCGGGTCAAGCTGGGCGATGCGCGCCAGCAGGACCTGGGTCAGCTCTTCGGAAGAAAACTTTTTATCGGCGAGTCCGCGGGCGATCTCGGCCAGGGTCATGTGATGCATGAGAGGCTCTTTCCCTTTAGTCGATGACTTTCGGAACCAGGTACAGGCCGTTTTCGACCGCTGGTGCGATGGACTGGTAGGCCTCGCGGTGATTGGACTCGGTCACGACGTCGGCGCGCAGGCGCTGGCTGGCTTCCAGTGGGTGTGCCAGTGGTTCGATGCCGTCGGTATTGACCGCCTGCATCTCGTCGACCAGCCCCAGAATGCTGTTCAGGGCAGAAGTGATGTGTGGAAGATCGGCTTCATTGAGGCCCAGACAGGCCAGATGAGCGATTTTTTCCACGTCGGAGCGTTCAAGCGCCATGGGATTCTCCAGTGGAAAACAAAACGGACGCAGTCTGTCCGTGTGTTAGATTGTCGGAACACTACCGCATTTCTACGGCCCTAGTGCCCTGTATCACAAGTGCTGTTCCTTTTTGACGGCGTCTATTGCCGTCATGCTGCGTTGCCGCTTCTCGCCATAGCACAGGCTATGACTCGTCGCGGCGCCTTGCCTGACGACAATAGCCACTCGTCAAAGAAGGAGCGCACTTATGACACAGGGCACTGGCCGCGATTGTGGGGTTTGGTGCACAGAAAAGCGGCCAATTTAACATATTGGCGCCTTGCCCAAAATCCCTGTCGTTGTTAGAGTTTGCCGCACTTTTTTACCCACGCGTTGCCTAGGGTCCCTTTCCCATGTTCAAGAAACTGCGTGGCATGTTTTCCAGCGATCTTTCCATTGACCTGGGCACTGCCAACACCCTTATTTACGTGCGCGAGCGCGGTATCGTCCTGAATGAACCCTCGGTCGTGGCCATCCGCACCCACGGTAACCAGAAAAGTGTCGTGGCTGTCGGTACGGAAGCCAAGCGCATGCTGGGCCGTACACCGGGCAACATCGCGGCCATTCGCCCAATGAAGGATGGCGTGATCGCCGACTTCAGCGTCTGCGAAAAGATGCTGCAGTACTTCATCAACAAGGTTCACGAAAACAGCTTCCTGCAGCCCAGCCCTCGTGTGCTGATCTGCGTTCCATGCAAGTCCACCCAGGTAGAGCGACGCGCTATCCGTGAATCGGCCCTCGGCGCCGGTGCCCGTGAAGTGTTCCTGATCGAAGAGCCAATGGCCGCTGCCATCGGTGCCGGCCTGCCGGTGGAAGAAGCCCGCGGCTCGATGGTCGTCGACATCGGTGGGGGTACCACTGAAATCGCGCTGATCTCCCTCAATGGTGTGGTCTACGCCGAATCCGTACGTGTGGGCGGCGACCGTTTCGACGAAGCGATCATCACTTATGTGCGTCGCAACTACGGCAGCCTGATCGGCGAATCCACCGCCGAGCGCATCAAGCAGGAAATCGGCACGGCCTACCCGGGCGGTGAAGTGCGTGAAGTCGACGTACGTGGTCGCAACCTGGCTGAAGGCGTTCCACGGGCCTTCACCCTCAACTCCAACGAAGTGCTCGAAGCGCTGCAAGAGTCGCTGGCGACCATCGTCCAGGCGGTCAAGAGCGCCCTGGAGCAGTCGCCGCCGGAGCTGGCGTCGGACATCGCCGAGCGCGGCCTGGTGCTGACCGGTGGTGGCGCACTGTTGCGTGACCTTGACAAGTTGTTGGCCCAGGAAACCGGCCTGCCGGTGATCGTTGCCGAAGACCCGTTGACCTGCGTTGCCCGCGGCGGTGGCCGAGCATTGGAAATGATGGACAAGCACACCATGGACCTGCTCTCCAGCGAATAAGTTTTGCTGAAGTGGTCTATGTTGTTCGCTCCCGGGCAGCACTTTGCAGTGCTGCCCGTTGGCGTTTATCTTCTGTCATTCGTATCCAGGCCGGTTTGATGCCGTATGAATAAAGAAAACATTTGCCTGGGAGGAGCGGCCTATTAAACCGCTTTTCGCCAAAGGCCCCTCATTGGGTGTGCGCCTGCTGGTGCTGACCGTGCTATCGGTCGCGCTGATGGTGGTCGATGCCCGCTTCACGCTGCTCAAGCCTGTACGCAGCCAGATGTCGCTGGTGTTGATGGAATCCTACTGGATCACCGACCTGCCGCAGCGCCTGTGGCAAGGTGTCGCCAGCCAGTTTGGCAGCCGGACCGAACTGGTCGCCGAAAACGAAAAACTCAAGACCGAAAACCTGCTGTTGCAGGGGCGCATGCAGAAGCTGGCGGCCCTCACCGAGCAGAACGTTCGGCTGCGCGAGTTGCTCAATTCTTCGGCGCTGGTCAACGAGAAGGTCGAAGTGGCCGAGTTGATCGGCATGGACCCCAACCCCTTCACCCACCGTATCATCATCAACAAGGGCGAGCGCGACGGCGTGGTCCTCGGCCAGCCGGTGCTCGACGCCCGTGGCCTGATGGGCCAGGTGGTGGAGTTGATGCCCTACACGTCCCGCGTGTTGTTGCTGACCGATACCACCCACAGCATTCCGGTGCAGGTCAACCGCAACGGCCTGCGGGCGATCGCCAGCGGCACCGGTAACCCGGAACGCCTGGAGCTGCGGCATGTGGCCGATACCGCCGATATCAAGGAAGGCGACCTGCTGGTCAGTTCCGGCCTCGGCCAGCGCTTCCCGGCCGGGTATCCGGTGGCGACGGTCAAGGAAGTCATCCATGACTCCGGCCAGCCGTTTGCCATCGTTCGCGCGGTGCCGACGGCGGCATTGAATCGCAGCCGCTACCTGCTGCTGGTATTCAGCGACAACCGCACGCCCGAAGAACGTGCCAACGATGCCGCCGTGGCCCAGGAAGCCCAGGACCGCCAGGGCGGCGAGTCGGCCGCCCCAGTGACCGCAGCGCCGGCGCCTGTCCCGGCCGCGGTGCCAAAACCACCAGTGCCAGCACCCGCGACGGCGGCTCCGGCCACCGCGCCGGCGGCAACCCCGGTCACCGCGCCCGCCGCGCCTGCTGTGAAACCGACCCGCTCGGCCACCCACGCGCCCGCCGCGCAGCCTGCTCAACCAGCCCGGCCCGCCGCCAAACCGCCAGCCTCCACGCCGGCCACCGCGCCAGCCCCCAGGGGAGCACGAGAAGAATGAGCAGTACCCAATCCGGTAACGGCTGGATGGTCTGGCTGACCTTCGCCATCGGCCTGTTGCTCAGCGTTTCGCCGCTGCCGCAGTTCATGGAAATCCTGCGCCCACTGTGGCTGGCCCTGTTGCTGGCCTTCTGGGCTCTGGCCTTGCCGCACAAGGTCGGCATGGTCACCGCCTGGTGCCTGGGCCTGGCCGAGGACGTGCTTTATGGCACGTTGCTGGGGCAGAACGCGCTGATCCTGACGTTGATCACCTTCTTGGTGCTGTCGCTGCAACAACGCCTGCGGATGTTCCCTATGTGGCAGCAGTGCCTGGTGATCCTGGTGATCTTCGGCCTGGCGCAACTGGTGCAGTTGTGGCTCAGCGCGCTGACTGGCAACCGCCAGCCGACCCTGGCGCTGGTCTTGCCAGCCCTGGTCAGCGCCTTGCTCTGGCCCTGGGTCAGCTTCGGTTTGCGTGGCCTGCGCCTGCGTTTCAAAATCAACTGATTCGGTCAGGATACCTACACTTTTTCTGATGACTTACATCCCTGTGGCGAGGGAGCTTGCTCCCGCTCGGTTGCGTAGCGACCGTAAAGGTTGGGGCCGCTGCGCAGCCCAGCGGGAGCAAGCTCCCTCGCCACAAAAGCTGTTTTTGTCTGGATGGCTGTGCTTTGAGAGGGAGATGTCTTGATGAAACCGCTTTACCTCGCCTCAGGTTCGCCGCGTCGGCGTGAACTGCTCACGCAGATCGGTGTACCCTTTACCGCCGTCGGCGCGGACATCGACGAAACTCCCCTGGACCACGAAACCCCTTCGGCCTATGTCGAGCGCCTGGCGCGCTGCAAGGCCGAGGCGGGTCGGCGAGCCCTGGACGCCGGCATGGATGGCTGCGTGTTGGGCGCCGATACGGCTGTGGTACTGGACGGGCGAATTCTCGGCAAACCCGTGGACCAGGCCGATTCCATGGCGATGCTCTTGAGCCTGTCCGGTCGCGAACATGAAGTATTGACCGCCATTGCCATACTGGGAGGGCAGCGTTGTGAATCCCGCGTTGTGCGCAGCCTGGTGCGCTTTCGGTCGATCACGGAACAGGAAGCGGCGGCCTACTGGGCCAGCGGTGAACCCCGGGACAAGGCCGGCGGCTATGGCATTCAAGGGCTGGGTGCGGTATTCGTCGCCGGGCTTGAAGGCAGTTATTCAGCCGTGGTCGGCCTGCCGCTGTGCGAAACCGCAGAACTACTGGGCCATTTCGGCATACCCTGTTGGCAAACCTTGAGCGCGCGCTGAGCGCCGTCTGACTTGATGCGGCCATAATCGTGAACATGCCTGAACGAGACCCTGCCATGAGTGAAGAGATCCTGATCAACATCACGCCGATGGAATCGCGCGTGGCGGTGGTTGAAAACGGTGTTCTGCAAGAGGTCCACGTCGAGCGCACGCAAAAGCGTGGCATCGTCGGCAATATCTATAAAGGCAAGGTGGTGCGGGTGCTGCCGGGCATGCAGGCGGCCTTCGTCGACATCGGCCTGGACCGCGCGGCATTCATCCATGCGTCGGAAATTTCCATGCGCGAAGGGCCGGCCGTGGAGAGCATCAGCGCGCTGGTGCATGAAGGCCAGAGCCTGGTGGTGCAGGTCACCAAGGACCCCATCGGCTCCAAGGGCGCGCGCCTGACCACGCAACTGTCGATTCCGTCGCGCTACCTGGTGTACATGCCGCGCACCGCCCATGTCGGCATTTCCCTGAAGATCGAAGACGAGGCCGAGCGCGAGCGTCTCAAGCAGGTGGTCAGCGACTGCGTGGAAAAAGAAGGCATCAAGGAAGCCGGTGGGTTCATCCTGCGCACCGCCGCCGAAGGGGCCGGGGCCGATGAGATCCTCATGGACATCCGCTACCTGCGCAGGCTTTGGGACCAGATCGCCGCGCAGATCAAGACCATCGCCACCCCCAGCGTGATCTACGAAGACCTGGGCCTGGCGCTGCGGACCTTGCGCGATCTGGTCAGCCCCAAGATCGAGAAAATCCGCATCGACTCCCGGGAGACCTTTCAGAAAACCACGCAGTTCGTCGCCGAACTGATGCCGGAAATCGCCGACCGCCTCGAGCATTACCCTGGCGAACGGCCGATTTTCGACCTGTACGGCGTCGAAGACGAAATCCAGAAAGCCCTTGAACGCAAGGTCCCGCTCAAGTCCGGCGGCTACCTGGTGGTGGATCCGGCCGAGGCCATGAGCACCATCGACGTCAACACCGGGGCGTTCGTCGGCCATCGCAACCTGGAAGAAACCATCTTCAAGACCAACCTGGAAGCCGCCACCGCCATTGCCCGGCAACTGCGCCTGCGCAACCTGGGTGGGATCATCATCATCGACTTCATCGACATGGAAGATGAAGAGCACCAGCGCCAGGTGCTGCGGACCCTGGAAAAACAACTCGAACGCGACCACGCCAAGACCAACATCATCGGTATCACCGAGCTGGGCCTGGTGCAGATGACCCGCAAGCGCACCCGCGAAAGCCTCGAACAGGTGCTGTGCGAGCCGTGCAGCAGTTGCCAGGGCCGCGGCAAGCTCAAGACCCCGGAAACCGTGTGTTACGAAATCTTCCGGGAAATTCTCCGGGAGGCGCGCGCCTACCAGGCGACCGGCTATAGAGTGTTGGCGAACCAGAAAGTCGTGGACCGCCTGCTCGACGAGGAGTCAGGCAATGTCGCAGAGCTGGAAGCGTTTATTGGACGCACGATTCGCTTCCAGGTGGAAACCATGTATTCCCAGGAACAATACGACGTGGTGTTGCTCTGAAGAGCTTGGGAAGCGGCGGGCCCGCGGATTTGATCGTCTTTGCCAGGGGAGCCCACTGACATGGAGCGTCTGACACGCATTTTGGCGGCGCTGACTCGCTGGGGGCTGGGGCTGTGCGCCCTGCTGCTGGTGTTGCTGGCGTTGTACGTCAGCCTCGGTCGCGAGCTGGTCCCGCTGGTGGCCGAATATCGCGCCGAGGTCGAGACCCGGGCCGGCGCTGCCTTGGGCATGCCTGTGCACATCGGACGCCTCGACGGTAGCTGGAGCGCCCTGGCGCCAATCCTGGCTGCGCGCGACGTGGTGGTCGGCGAAGGCCCCAACGCCTTGCACCTGGATCAGGTGCGAGCCGTGCCCGACCTGTGGGACAGCTTGCTGGCACGTCAGGTGCGTATTGCCCACCTGGAAGTCAGCGGCCTGAAGATCAGCCTCAAGGAGGGCACCGACGGCAAGTGGGCCCTGGAAGGCCTGCCGGTGAAGGACGACCAGCCCCTCGATCCGCAGCAATTGCTCGAACGCATGCAGGTGGTCTCCAGGTTCTCGCTGCTCGATAGCCAGGTGACGTTGCAACCTGTCGAGCAACCACCGCTGACCCTCACCTACGTCGGTTTGAGCTTGCGCACCGGCGCCATCCGTCAACGGCTGGACGTGCGCTTGACCCTGCCTGACGGTCAGCCGGTGGCGATCAACCTGCGCACCCGTATCCGCGCCAGTGACTGGAAGAACGGCCAGGCCGATGCGTACCTGAGCCTGCCGCAAAGCGACTGGGCCAAATGGCTGCCCAAACGCCTGACCCAGCAATGGAATTTTTCCCGGATCAAGGCCGGTGGCGAGTTCTGGCTGAGTTGGGGCGGCGGTACGGTGCAAAGCGCGGCCATGCGCTTGAACGCTCCTGACATCCTGGGTGCCTACGCCGAGCGCAAGCCGGTGCAGATCCATAACCTGGCGCTCAATGGATATTTCCAGCGTGGTGACCAGGGATTTACCGCGACCTTCGATTCCCTGGCGATGAACCTGGGCGAAACCCGCTGGGAATCGCGCCTGCAACTGCAACAGAGTGCTGCCACCGAAAAGGCCGAGGAGCGCTGGCACCTGCAGGCCGATCGCCTCGACCTGACCCCGCTTACGCCTTTGCTCAACGCCCTGGCACCGTTGCCTGAAGGCCTGGCGACGACCATCGACCGTCTCAAGGTGACCGGTGGCCTGCGCAACGTGCTGCTGGACTACCGGCCGCAGAACACCGGTGACCAGAAAATCAGCTTCGCCACCAACCTGGACACCGTGGGCTTTGACGCCTATCGCGGCGCCCCGGCTGCGCGCAATGTATCGGGGAGTCTGAGCGGCGACCTCGGTGGCGGCGAGCTGCGCATGGACAGCAAGGACTTTTCCCTGCACCTGGACCCGATTTTCGCCAAGCCCTGGCAGTATCTGCAGGCCAACGCCCGGTTGACCTGGAAGCTCGACAAGCAAGGCTTCACCCTGATCGCGCCGTATTTGAAGGTGCTGGGCGAGGAGGGTCGGATTGCTGGCGATTTCCTGATCCGCCTGCATTTCGACCACAGCCAGGAAGACTACATGGACCTGCGGGTTGGCCTGGTGGACGGTGATGGACGCTACACCGCCAAGTACCTGCCGGCGGTCCTCAGCCCGGCGCTGGATGAGTGGCTGCGCACGGCCATCGTCAAGGGCGCGGTGGACGAGGGCTTCTTCCAGTATCAAGGCTCGCTCAATCACGGTGCCGAAGACGCGGCACGCAGTATCAGCCTGTTTTTCAAGGTGCATGACGCCGAACTGGCGTTCCAGCCGGGCTGGCCTTCGGTCAGCAAGGTCAGCGGTGATGTCTTCGTCGAAGACAGCGGCGTGCGCATCTTCGCCAGCCAAGGACAATTGCTCGATACCCAGGTCAAGGATGTTTCGGTGAACATTCCCCATGTACCCAGCGGGCAAAGCGTTCATCTGTTTCTGGACGGCGGGTTCGCTGGAGGACTGGGGGACGGTCTGAAAATCCTCCAGACCGCGCCGATCGGGACCGCCGAGACATTTGCCGGCTGGGAAGGCGAGGGCGACCTGCAAGGCAGCGTGAAGCTCGACATCCCCCTGGTCAAAGGCGAGCAACCGAAGATCCTGGTGGATTTCGCCACCGACAAGGCCCGTCTCAAGCTCAGCGAGCCGGTACTGGAACTGACCCAACTCAAGGGCGATTTCCGCTTCGACAGCAACAAGGGCTTGAGCGGCAAGGGCATCAGTGCCCGGGCATTCGACCGGCCCGTGACCGCACAGATTTTCGCCGAAGGCCACGCCGGAGCGCTCAACACACGAGTCACGGCGTCCGGGCAGGTGGAGATCAAGAAACTCACCAGTTGGCTGAATGTCACCCAGCCGTTGCCGGTATCCGGTGTCGTGCCGTACCAGTTGCAAGTGATCCTCGACGGCGCCGACAGCCAATTGTCGGTCAGTTCCAACCTCAAGGGCGTGGCGGTGGACCTGCCGGCACCCTTCGGCATGGCCGCCGATGTCGGGCGCGACACGGTGTTTCGCATGACCCTGCAAGGGCCGGAGCGGCGTTATTGGCTCGATTATGGCGACCTGGCCAATTTCACTTACGCCGCGCCGAGCGGGAAAGTCGCCGATGGTCGTGGCGAATTGTTGCTGGGGGCCGGCGATGCCGTTCTACCCGGGGCCAAGGGACTGCGACTGCGCGGCACACTGCCTGCACTGGACGTGAGTCCCTGGCAGGACCTGGTCAACAAGTACGCCGGCCAGGATCCGGGCGGCAGTGCCAAGCAACTGCTCAGCAGCGTCGATCTGACTGTCGGCAAGCTCACGGCCATGGGTACGACCCTGGACCAGGCATCGGTGCAATTGGACCGCAGGTCGGACGCCTGGGCCTTGCGGCTCGACAGCCAGCAGGCCAAGGGCAATGTCAGCCTGCCGGACGCAAAGGCCGCCCCGATTGGTATCAAGCTTGATTATGTGCGCCTGCCGGCCACAGACCCGACGGTCCAGGCGGATGAAAACTCACCGGACCCGTTGGCGTCGGTCGATCCCGGCAAAATCCCGGCCATGGATATTGCCATCGACCAATTGTTCCAGGGCCCTGATCTCATCGGTGCGTGGTCGTTGAAAGTACGACCGACCGCCAAGGGCATCGCGCTGAACGAGCTGGACATGGGCCTCAAGGGCATGGTGTTGAACGGCAGCGGTGGTTGGGAAGGCGCGCCCGGTTCCACCAGCAGTTGGTACAAGGGCCGTATCGGCGGCAAGAACCTGGGCGACGTGCTCAAGGGCTGGGGTTATGCCCCAAGCGTGACCAGCCAGACGTTCCGCCTGGATGTCGATGGCCGCTGGCCCGGCTCGCCAGCGTGGGTCGCCACCAAGCGTTTTTCCGGCAGCCTCGACGCGTCGCTGAGCAAGGGCCAGTTTGTCGAAGTGGAAGGCAGCGCCCAGGCGTTGCGGGTATTTGGCCTGCTGAACTTCAACTCCATCGGCCGACGCTTGCGCCTGGACTTCTCCGACCTGTTCGGCAAGGGGCTGAGCTACGACCGGGTCAAGGGACTGCTGGTGGCAAGCGATGGTGTGTACGTGACCCGCGAACCCATTACCCTGACCGGGCCGTCGAGCAACCTGGAACTCAACGGCACGCTGGACATGGTGGCCGACCGGGTCGACGCCAAGTTGCTGGTGACGCTGCCGGTGACCAACAACCTGCCAATCGCCGCGCTGATCGTCGGTGCCCCGGCGGTGGGTGGCGCGCTGTTTTTGATCGACAAACTGATCGGCGACCGCGTGGCGCGCTTTGCCAGCGTAAGATACGACGTCAAGGGGCCGTGGAAAGAGCCGAAGATCAGCTTCGACAAGCCGTTTTGACAGCTTTGATCGTTCCCACGCTCTGCGTGGGAACGCCGCCCGGGACGCTCTGCGTCCCTGTGACGTGGAGCATCACTTGATGCATTCCCACGCAGAGCGTGGGAACGAGATGAGACAGGGAGGAGGCACCATGCCATTCGCCGTGATTCAAATGGTCAGTCAAAGCGATGTGCTCGCCAACCTGGCCCGTGCTCGTGCGCTGCTGGAGCAGGCTGCCGCAGGCGGCGCCAGGCTGGCCGTGCTGCCGGAGAATTTCGCGGCGATGGGACGGCGGGACATTGCCGATATCGGTCGTGCCGAAGCCTTTGGTCAGGGACCGATCCTGCCCTGGTTGAAACAGGTCGCCCGAGACCTCAAGTTATGGATTGTGGCCGGCACGTTGCCGTTGCCACCGGTGGACCAGCCCGAGGCCAGGTCCCACGCCTGTTCGTTGCTGGTCGACGATCAGGGCCAGATCGTGGCGCGCTACGACAAGCTGCACTTGTTCGATGTGGATGTGGCGGACAATCGCGGGCGCTATCGCGAGTCGGATGACTATGCTTATGGCGCTAACGTGGTGGTTGCCGATACCCCCGTGGGCCGGGTCGGCCTGACGGTCTGTTACGACTTGCGGTTTCCGGAGCTCTACAGCGAGTTGCGGGCTGCCGGGGCCGAACTGATCACGGCGCCGTCGGCGTTTACCGCGGTGACCGGCGCGGCCCATTGGGAGGTATTGATTCGCGCCCGGGCCATCGAGACCCAGTGCTACATGCTGGCGGCCGCCCAGGGCGGCGTGCATCCGGGGCCGCGGGAAACCTTTGGCCATGCCGCGATTGTCGACCCGTGGGGCCGCGTGCTGGCACAACAGGATCAAGGTGAGGCCGTGCTGCTGGCCGCACGCGACAGCAGCGAACAGGCGTCCATCCGGGCGCGCATGCCGGTGGCCAGCCATCGGCGCTTTTTCTCGCAGGGCGCTCGACAGCGACCTGTCCAAGACGACGAATTCAAGGCGTAAAACATATGAGCGGGTTGTTGTCCTCAGTCAGTGAACACCTCTTAGCCCCTGGCGGCGTAACCCTGGAGAGCCTGCAAGGCGTGCTGGGCGACCTGGCCGGCCCGGGCATCGATGCGGCCGACCTGTATTTCCAAGGGCAGATCTCCGAATCCTGGTCGCTGGAAGACGGCATCGTCAAGGAAGGCAGTTTCAACCTTGACCAGGGCGTGGGTGTGCGCGCCCAGTCCGGGGAAAAAACCGGTTTTGCCTACAGCAACGCCATCACCCTGGAGGCCCTCGGTGCCGCGGCCCGTGCGGCCCGTTCGATCTCCCGCGCCGGGCAGAATGGCACGGTCCAGGCGTTCAGCAGCCAGGACGTGGCGCAGTTGTATGCGCCGGATAACCCGCTGGAAGTCATGAGCCGCGCCGAAAAAGTCGAGCTGCTCAAGCGCATCGACGTCGCCACCCGTGCCCTCGATCCGCGTATCCAACAAGTGACGGTGAGCATGGCCGGGGTCTGGGAGCGGATCCTGGTGGCTTCCACCGACGGCGGTCTGGCGGCGGACGTGCGGCCGCTGGTGCGGTTCAACGTCAGCGTGATCGTCGAGCAGAACGGTCGCCGTGAGCGCGGCGGCCATGGTGGCGGCGGACGCACCGATTACCGTTATTTCCTCAGCGAAGACCGCGCCATGGGCTACGCCCGCGAAGCGCTGCGCCAGGCGCTGGTCAACCTCGAGGCCATTCCGGCCCCGGCCGGTACGTTGCCGGTGGTGCTGGGGTCCGGTTGGTCCGGCGTGCTGCTGCACGAAGCGGTGGGTCACGGCCTGGAAGGCGATTTCAACCGCAAGGGCAGCTCAGCCTACAGCGGGCGCATGGGGGAAATGGTTGCCTCGAAACTCTGCACCATCGTCGATGACGGCACCCTGGCCGGGCGTCGTGGCTCCCTGAGCGTCGACGACGAAGGCACGCCGACTGAATGCACCACGCTGATCGAGAACGGTGTGCTCAAGGGCTACATGCAAGACAAGCTCAATGCCCGGCTGATGGGCGTGGCCCGCACGGGCAACGGTCGCCGTGAATCCTACGCGCACCTGCCCATGCCGCGCATGACCAACACCTACATGCTCGGTGGTCAAAGCGATCCGGCGGAAATTATCGCCTCGGTGAAAAAAGGTATCTATTGCGCCAACCTCGGCGGCGGCCAGGTCGACATCACCAGTGGCAAGTTCGTGTTCTCCACCAGCGAGGCCTACCTGATCGAAGACGGCAAGATCACCGCGCCGGTCAAAGGCGCGACCCTGATCGGCAACGGGCCGGAGGCGATGAGCAAGGTGTCGATGGTCGGTAACGACCTGGCGCTGGACAGCGGTGTGGGGACGTGTGGCAAGGATGGGCAATCGGTGCCGGTGGGCGTCGGCCAGCCGACCTTGAAGATCGACGCGATTACCGTGGGTGGCACGGGCGCATGAAAATATTCAGCGGCCCCGTGGCGAGGGAGCTTGCTCCCGCTGGGCTACGCAGTAGCCCCATGCGGTCGCTGCGCAACCGAGCGGGAGCAAGCTCCCTCGCCACGGTAATGGCTACCCTGGCAAGGGATTGGTGAGCCAGTGAACGATCAGCGCAAGCCGCGTTGGGTTTCGTCCAGCTCACGGATGTACTTGAAGATTTTACGGCTCGAGGCCGGTGGCTTGTTCTGCGCCAGCTCGTGCTGGGCCTGACGGATCAGGGAGCGTAATTGCTGACGATCAGCCTCCGGGTAGTCGATGACGAATTTTTCCAGGGTGCCGTCGTCGCCTGCGATCAAGCGATCGCGCCAGCGCTCCAGGTTGTGGAAACGTTCGTTGTATTGCCGGGTGGAGGCATCGAGTTGATCGAGCAGGACCAAAATGGCGTCAGTGTCCTGATCGCGCATCAGCTTGCCGATGAATTGCAGGTGCCGTTTACGCGCGATATTCGCGGTGTGCTTGGGCGCATCGGCCAGGGCCCGGCGCAAGGCGTCGGTCAAAGGCAGTTTGGCCAGCAAGTCAGGCTTGAGTGTTGTCAGTCGCTCGCCGAGGTCAACCAGAGCATGCAGCTCGCGTTTGACCTGGGATTTGCTTTTTTCACCCTCGTAGAGGGAGTCGTCGTAAGAATCAACCATGGTGGCAGTCCGCAAAGAAACGCCGCCATGATAACCAGTCGGGGGCCGCTTGTCCGGCCCGGTCGCTCGAAGGCCATCACCGAAAGAAGAATTTGAGTGGAGAACACCATGAGTGCAGTTCAAAGCGTCGGCCCGCAAGCATTGCCGGCACTGCAGGAGCAAGTCGAGCAGATCCTTGCCGAGGCCAAGCGCCAGGGCGCCAGTGCCTGTGAAGTGGCTGTATCGCTGGAGCAGGGCCTGTCGACGTCGGTGCGCCAGCGCGAGGTGGAAACCGTCGAATTCAATCGCGACCAGGGCTTTGGCATCACCTTGTACGTGGGCCAGCGCAAGGGCTCGGCCAGCACGTCGGCGAGTGGTCCGGAGGCCATTCGCGAAACCGTCGCCGCGGCACTGGCTATTGCCAAGCACACCTCCGAAGACGAAGCCTCGGGCCTGGCCGATGCTGCGCTGATGTGCAAGGAGCTGCGCGACTTCGACCTGTTTCACGCCTGGGACATCACCCCCGAGCAGGCCATCGAACAGGCACTGCGTTGCGAAGCGGCGGCATTCGAGGCCGACAGCCGTATCAAGAATGCCGACGGCACGACGCTCAATACCCACCAGGGCTGCCGGGTCTATGGCAACAGCCACGGCTTCATCGGCGGTTATGCATCGACCCGCCACAGTCTCAGTTGCGTGATGATCGCCGAAGCCGATGGCCAGATGCAGCGCGATTACTGGTACGACGTGAACCGCCAGGGCACCTTGCTGGCGGACCCGGTGAGCATTGGCCGGAAAGCCGCACAACGGGCGGCCAGCCGCCTGGGCGCGCGGCCGGTGCCGACCTGTGAAGTGCCGGTGTTGTTTTCGGCCGAGCTGGCCGGCGGCTTGTTCGGCAGCTTCCTGTCGGCGGTGTCTGGCGGCAACCTGTACCGCAAATCGTCGTTCCTCGAGGGCGCGCTGGGGCAGAAACTGTTCCCGGAATGGATGACCATCGACGAGCGTCCGCACCTGATGCAGGCCATGGGCAGCTCCGCGTTCGACGGCGACGGCCTGGCCACCTACGCCAAGCCGTTCGTGGAAAAGGGCGAGTTGGTGTCCTACATCCTCGGCACCTATTCGGGCCGCAAACTCGGCATGCCGAGCACCGCCAATGCCGGTGGCGTGCATAACCTGTTCGTGACCCATGGCGAAGAAGACCAGGCCGCCTTGCTGCGGCGCATGGGGCGTGGCCTGCTGGTGACTGAACTGATGGGCCATGGCCTGAACATGGTCACCGGCGACTATTCCCGTGGCGCGGCGGGTTTTTGGGTCGAGAACGGCGAGATCCAGTTCCCGGTCCAGGAAGTGACCATCGCCGGGAACATGCGCGACATGTTCAAGCAGATCGTAGCGGTGGGCAACGATCTGGAAATGCGCAGCAACATCCGTACCGGCTCGGTACTGATCGAGCGGATGACAGTAGCGGGTAGCTGACCTTCAATCGCAGTAAAAAAGGCGCGTCATCCTAGCGGGTGACGCGCCTTTTTCATGTTCGCAGAAACCCCTGTGGCGAGGGAGCTTGCTCCCGCTCGGCTGCGCAGCAGCCGCAAAAATCTCAGCAGCACCGCAAAGACATGACAACCCTGATAAACAGGGCCTGCTTCGCAGTCCAGCGGGAGCAAGTTCCCTCGCCACGGTGAATTTTGTACGGGCTTACGGTTGTGTTGCTTCTTATTATCATCTAATAATGAATCTCATTCGCCGAGTGAGCCCCGGTCATGAGTTCTGCCCTGCACGAGCAACCCTACCTTGAAAGCTGGCGCTGGATGAGTCGCCAGATCCGTTGTGCGATGAGTCCGGACGAGCCGCGGCTGATCGAGCATTACCTGGCCGAAGGCCGTTATCTGGCCTGCTGCACAGCCACTTCGCCGTGGATGATTTCCGAAACCGCGTTTCGCTTGCTGCTCGACACCGCCGCCGACGTCGCGCTGCCGTGGCATTGGCGCAATCTCTGCCTCGACCAGGCCTGGCGTCCTCTGCGTGAGCTCGAACAACAATCACTGTGCCGCTGCCGCCTCAAGCGTTGGCAGAGTCATGCCTGGGCGCTGGCGACCTGCGCCCTGGAGCCGTCGATTCCTCTTATTGAACTGGTGCAAGGATCTCCCGATGAGTAATACCCGTATCGAACGCGACAGCATGGGCGAGCTGCAAGTCCCGGTGGATGCCCTCTATGGCGCCCAGACCCAGCGCGCAGTGGATAACTTTCCGGTCAGCGGCCAACGTATGCCGGCGCAGTTCATCCGCGCCCTGATCCTGGCCAAGGCGGCTGCCGCTCGGGCCAACGTAGAGCTGGAACAAATCAGCGCGGCCCAGGGCAAGGCCATTGTCGACGCCGCCCAAGGGCTACTCGAAGGCCAATTCATGGACCACTTCCCGGTGGATATCTTCCAGACCGGCTCCGGCACCAGCTCCAACATGAACGCCAACGAAGTGATCGCCACCCTTGCCAGTCGTCTGCTCGGGGAAACGGTCAACCCGAACGACCACGTCAATTGCGGCCAGAGCAGCAACGACATCATTCCCACCAGCATCCATGTCAGCGCGGCGCTGGCTTTGCATGAGCAACTGCTGCCGGCATTGCTGCATCTGGTGCAGGTGATCGAGCGCAAGGCCGAGGAGGTGCACCCGTTCATCAAGACCGGTCGCACCCACCTGATGGATGCCATGCCGGTGCGCCTGAGCCAGGTGCTCGACGGCTGGGCGCAGCAACTCAAGGCCAATATCGGCCACTTGCAGGACCTGCTGCCGAGCCTGCAGTCCCTCGCCCAGGGCGGTACGGCGGTCGGCACCGGGGTCAACGCCCATCCACGCTTCGCCGAGCTGTTCAGTCAACAACTGACGCAACTGACCCAGGTGCAGTTCACCCCAGGCCAGAATCTGTTCGCGCTGATCGGCTCCCAGGACACCGCCGTGGCGGTGTCCGGACAGCTCAAGACCACGGCGGTGTCGCTGATGAAAATCGCCAACGACCTGCGCTGGATGAACTCCGGGCCACTGGCGGGCCTGGGCGAGATCGAACTCGAAGGCTTGCAGCCGGGCTCCTCGATCATGCCCGGCAAGGTCAACCCGGTCATTCCTGAAGCCACCGCGATGGTGGCGGCCCAAGTGATCGGCAACGACACGGTGATCACTATCGCCGGTCAATCGGGCAACTTCGAATTGAACGTGATGCTGCCGATCATCGCCCAGAACCTGCTGAGCAGCATCGCGCTGATGTCCACTGCCAGCCGCTTGCTGGCGGACAAGGCCATCGCCACCTTCAAGGTCAACGAGGCCCGGCTCAAGGAAGCGTTGTCGCGCAATCCGATCCTGGTGACCGCGCTGAATCCGATCATTGGTTACCAGAAGGCCGCTGAAATAGCCAAGAAGGCTTACCAGCAAGGTCGGCCGGTCATTGATGTCGCCCTGGAGCACACCGACCTGACACGCAGCGAACTCGAAGTCCTGCTGGACCCGGAGAAGCTCACCGCCGGCGGCGTGTAACCCCCGACACCTGTGTGGAGGACTCATCATGGAACACTGGAAACGTACGATTGAACGGGCCAACCGCTGTTTCATGCTGGGCGAGCTGGTAGATGCCCGCGAAGCCTACCTGCAAGCCCTGGCGCTGGCCCAGGTGCTGTTCGAGCGTTGGTCGGATGCCGACGAAGCGGTGGCCGCGTGCGTCGTCTCCCATCACAACCTGGCGGACCTGCACTTGCGCCTGAACCAGCCAGAGGAGAGCGCCGAGTACCTCTGCGCCATCCACCAGCGGTTGTTGCAGACCCTGCAGGACGAGCGCATGGCGCCGGCCCTGCGTGCTGCTGCGTTGCGTCAGAGCCACAAGACCTATGTCGAACTGCTGACGTTCATCAGCGAACACGGTGAATACCCTCGTACCCAGCGCCTGCTGGGTTGCAATGCCGCTTCGCCCCAGCAGCGCGATGCCCCTGTTCATTACGGAGTTCATTGAAAATGGCTTTTACCTTGCCTGCATTGCCCTACGCCTACGATGCCCTGGAACCGCACATCGATGCGCAAACCATGGAAATCCACTACACCAAGCATCACCAGACCTACATCAACAACCTCAACGCGGCGGTGGACGGTACCGAATACGCCCAATGGCCGGTCGAAAAACTGCTGTCCAGCATCGAGCAATTGCCGCAAAGCCTCAGGGCCGCGGTGATCAACCAGGGCGGCGGCCATGCCAACCATTCGTTGTTCTGGGAGGTCATGGCGCCCCAGGGCGGTGGACACCCAGAGGGGGCCCTGGCCGCCGCGATCGAAGCGCAACTGGGTGGGCTCGAACGGTTCAAGGAAGCATTCACCAAGGCGGCGCTGACCCGTTTCGGCAGCGGTTGGGCCTGGTTGAGCGTGACCCCGCAAAAGACATTGGTGGTGGAAAGCAGCGGCAACCAGGACAGCCCGTTGATGAACGGCCATACGCCGATCCTGGGCCTGGACGTCTGGGAGCACGCGTATTACCTGCTGTACCAGAACCGTCGGCCGGAATACATCAACGCGTTCTACAACGTGATCAACTGGCCGGAAGTCGCACGCCGTTACCAGGCTGCGCTGGCCTGAGTGCCTCATAAACAATCCAAGGCTGACTATGGATACTGAAACGCTGGCGATAGGGAGCGGACGGATGTTCCGCTACGCCTTGGGATCGCTGTTATTGTTGGCCGGGATGACATTGCTGGTAGCCCAGGGCCTGGCGTGGCTGGACCTGGAGCCGAAACTGTTGCGTGCCCTGCAGGGCGGTGGGCTTTGCGCCTTGGGCACGGCGTTGGGCGCTGTGCCGGTGCTGGTGATCCGCCGCATGCCCCAGGCCGTGAGTGATTCGTTACTCGGTTTCGGGGCTGGCGTGATGCTGGCCGCGACGGCGTTTTCGCTGATCGTGCCGGGCATTGCCGCAGCCGAACAGCTGGGGCTCACGCCTTGGGCGGCCAGTGGCCTGATCAGCTTCGGTATCCTGCTGGGGGCATTCGGGCTGTACCTGGTCGACCGTAAAGTGTCAGCCAGCCCTGCAAGGCTGGTAGAGGCGCCCGGACGTCCGATCATTGCCCCGCGGATCTGGCTGTTCGTGTTTGCCATCGTGGCCCACAACATTCCTGAGGGGATGGCCGTTGGCGTATCGGCGGGTGGCGGCATGCCCGATGCCGACAGCCTGGCGATGGGGATCGCCTTGCAGGATGTCCCTGAAGGGCTGGTGATCGCGCTGGTGCTGGCTGCGGCCGGGATGTCGCGGCTCAAGGCGTTCGTGATTGGCGCTGCGTCAGGGCTGGTCGAGCCAGTGTTTGCGCTGTTGTGCGCCTGGTTGGTGAGCCTGGCCGAGATGCTGCTGCCCCTGGGGCTGGCGCTGGCGGCCGGGGCGATGCTGCTGGTGGTGACTCACGAGGTCATTCCCGAATCGCGCCGCAATGGCCATGACAAGCTGGCGAGCCTCGGGTTGCTGGTGGGGTTTTGCCTGATGATGGTGATGGATACGGCGTTGGCGTGACAGGGAAAGTCTGTGGGACAGAGATCAATCTGTGTGGCAGGGGGACAATCTGTGGGGCAGGGATCAATCTGTGTGGCAGGGGGGACAATCTGTGGGGCAGGATCAATCTGTGGCGAGGGGATTTATCCCCGCTGGGCTGCGAAGCAGCCCCAAAACCTACTCTCGCGGTGGCCCTGGTTGATTGCATAGAGCTTTTTTTGGGGGGGGCGCTTCGCACCCCAGCGGGGATAAATCCCCTCACCACAGGGGGGTTATTCGCCTTCGTCGAAGTACCTGTTGATCAGGTCCACCAGGGCATCCATCGCTTCCTGCGCTCGATCGCCTTCAGTGTGCAGGTGGATCTTGGTGCCCTTGCCGGCGGCGAGCATCATCATCGCCATGATGCTTTTACCGTCGACCGCGGTCTCGGGTGTGCGACCCACCCTGATGGTGGTGTCCTTGAACTGGCCCGCGACTCCGACGAACTTGGCCGACGCTCGGGCATGCAAACCCAGCTTGTTGATGATTTCAATTTCCTGAGCAGGCATCGCGATGTGAATCCTTTAGCTGAGGTCGCGGTGGCGAACCTGGACGTTCTTCAGGGATTGTTGCAGGAGTTGACCCAGGCGTTCGGTCAGGTAGACGGAGCGGTGATGACCGCCAGTACAACCGATGGCGATCGTGACATAGGCGCGATTGCTCGCGGCAAAGCGGGGCAGCCATTTGAGCAGGTAGCTGGAGATGTCCTGGTACATTTCTTCGACATCCGGCTGGGCGGCCAGGTAGTCGATCACCGGTTGGTCGAGCCCGGACTGAGCGCGCAATTCCGGTTTCCAATAAGGATTGGGCAGGCAGCGCACATCGAACACCAGGTCGGCGTCTACGGGCATGCCACGCTTGAAACCAAACGACTCCACCAGGAACGCCGTGCCCGGCTCGGGTTGGTTGAGCAGGCGCAGCTTGATGGTGTCGCGCAACTGATACAGGTTCAGGTGCGTGGTGTTGACCTTCAGGTCTGCCAGGTCGGCGATCGGCCCCAGTAGCTGGCTTTCATCCTCGATGGCTTCGGCCAGCGAACGGTTGGCATTGCTCAGTGGGTGGCGTCGGCGGGTTTCGGAAAAACGCTTGAGCAGTGTCTCTTCATCGGCATCCAGGTACAGCACGTCGCATTGGATATGCCGGCTGCGCACTTCCTCGAGCAGTTCAGGAAAGCGCGACAGGTGGCTTGGCAGGTTACGTGCATCGATCGACACCGCCACCAGCGGCTGTGCCAACTCGGTGTGGATCAGGGCGCGCTCGGCCAGTTCCGGCAGCAGGCCGGCGGGCAGGTTGTCGATGCAATAGTAGCCGCTGTCCTCAAGCACGTTGAGGGCCGTGCTTTTACCGGAGCCGGAGCGGCCACTGACAATGATCATGCGCATGTTTAATGACCGTTCTGTTCGTCCACGACAACCTGATACAAGGCTTCGTTGCTCGGTGCGCTGCGCAGTTTTTCGCGCACTTCCTTGCGGTCCAGCATGCTGGCAATCTGGCGCAGCAGCTCGAGGTGCGCATCGGTCGCCGCTTCCGGTACCAGCAATACAAACAGCAGGTCGACCGGGGCGCCGTCGATGGCGTCGAAATCTATAGCAGTTTCAAGGTGCAACAGCGCGCTGATCGGCGCGCTACAACCCTTGAGGCGGCAATGGGGAATGGCGATGCCGTTGCCAAAACCGGTGGAACCGAGTTTTTCACGGGCAACGAGGGCCTCGAAGACGTCCTGCATTTCCAGATCCGGAACCTCGCGGTGGATCAGGTTGGCAATGTGTTCGAGGGCTTTCTTTTTACTGCCGCCCGGCGCGTTCACCTGGGAACGGCCGGGGGTCAGGATGGTTTCTAGTCGGATCATGGATTGGGGGGGTTAACGACCGGTTGCGCCCTGGAGGAGGCTCTGGGTCTTTTCCTTATGCTTTTTGAGTTGGCGATCCAGCTTGTCGGTCAGCAGGTCAATCGCGGCATACATGTCTGTGTGCTCTGCGTTGGCAACCACTTCTCCGCCGGGGATATGCAGCGTGGCTTCGATTTTCTGCAGCAGCTTCTCGACGTTCATCGTGACTTGCACGTTGGTGATCTTGTCGAAATGCCTCTCCAATCGGTCGAGTTTTTCGCCGATGTAGGTGCGCAGGGGTTCGGTCACTTCCAGTTGGTGTCCACTGATGTTGACTTGCATACAGCTTCTCCTTCGTTGCCAGTGCATAAAGCGGCAGGCAGAAATGCCTGCCACTGGAACGCTGTGGCGTGGCCTGTTACATCAACCGCTTGCGTTCGCTCGAAGGCGCGATCCCGAGGGATTCGCGGTATTTGGCGACGGTGCGGCGGGCCACCTGAATGCCTTGTGCCTCCAGTAAACCAGCGATCTTGCTGTCACTCAACGGCTTTTTCTGATTTTCCGCGGCCACCAGTTTTTTGATGATCGCGCGGATGGCCGTGGATGAGCATTCGCCGCCTTCGGAGGTGCTGACGTGGCTGGAGAAAAAGTATTTCAATTCATAGATACCCCGAGGGGTATGCATGAATTTCTGGGTGGTTACCCGGGAAATCGTCGACTCGTGCATGCCCACTGCCTCGGCAATGTCATGCAGGACCAACGGTTTCATCGCTTCATCGCCGTACTCCAGGAAGCCGCGCTGATGCTCGACGATCTGGGTGGCAACTTTCATCAGGGTTTCGTTGCGGCTTTGCAGGCTCTTGATGAACCAGCGCGCTTCCTGCAACTGGTTGCGCATGAAGGTGTTGTCGGCACTGGTGTCGGCACGCTTCACAAAGCCGGCGTACTGGGCGTTGACCCGCAGCTTGGGCACCGACTCCTGGTTGAGCTCCACCAGCCAGCGATCATTGTGCTTGCGCACGATCACGTCGGGGACTACATATTCGGGTTCGGTGGATTCGATCTGCGAGCCGGGGCGCGGGTTGAGGCTCTGCACCAGTTCGATGACCTGGCGCAGCTCATCTTCCTTGAGCTTCATGCGACGCATCAGTTGGCTGTAGTCGCGGCCGCCCAACAGGTCGATGTAATCGGTGACCAGCCGCTTGGCTTCGGCCAGCCACGGCGTCTTGGCGGACAACTGGCGCAGTTGCAGCAACAGGCACTCGCCCAGGTTGCGGGCGCCGATGCCGGCCGGTTCGAACTGCTGGATGCGATGAAGGACGGCTTCGATCTCGTCCAGCTCGATGTCGAGCTCGGGGTCGAAGGCTTCCAGGATTTCTTCGAGGGTCTCGTCCAGGTAGCCTTGGTTGTTGATGCAGTCGATCAGGGTCACGGCGATCAGGCGATCGGTGTCGGACATCGGCGCCAGGTTCAACTGCCACAGCAGGTGGCTTTGCAGGCTTTCGCCCGCAGAGGTGCGGGTGGTGAAGTCCCACTCGTCGTCATCGCTGCTTGGCAGGCTGCTGGCGCTGGTCTGGTAGACGTCTTCCCAGGCCGTGTCCACGGGCAGTTCGTTGGGGATGCGTTCGTTCCATTCGCCGTCCTCGAGGTTGTCCACCGTCGGGGCGGTTTCCTGGTAGGTCGGTTCCGGGATTTCGGTGTTGGTCTTCTGCTCGACGTTGTCGGCCAGCGGATCGGTGTTGTCGAAGTCGTCGCCTTCTTCCTGGCGTTCGAGCATCGGATTGGACTCCAGGGCCTCCTGGATTTCCTGCTGCAGGTCCAGGGTCGACAATTGGAGCAGGCGGATGGCCTGTTGCAGCTGCGGTGTCATCGTCAGCTGCTGGCCCATTCTCAAGACTAGCGATGGTTTCATGGCAGGGGCTTAACACCTTATTAGCCGGCGCACATGCGCCATCCACTACAGGGCGCCGAAGCGCCAAACTTAAGCAAATTATATGCCTGAAACTGAAGTGTTTGCCTAGAGCGTCGCCACAATAAAATTAAACGACGCTCGGACAATTCGCCAGACACTTGTGATTACAGGCGGAACTCATGGCCCAGATACACTTCCTTGACCAGCTCATTGGCCAGGATGGCTGCGGAGTCGCCTTCGGCGATCAGTTGGCCATCGTTGACAATGTAGGCGGTTTCACAGATATCCAGCGTCTCGCGCACGTTGTGGTCAGTGATCAGCACGCCGATCCCCTTGGCCTTGAGGTGATGGATGATCTGCTTGATATCACCTACCGAGATCGGGTCCACGCCAGCGAACGGTTCGTCGAGCAGGATGAACTTCGGTGCGGTGGCCAGGGCGCGGGCAATTTCCGCGCGACGCCGCTCACCGCCGGACAGGCTCATGCCCAGGTTGTCGCGAATATGGCTGATGTGGAATTCCTGCAGCAGGCTTTCCAGCTCCTGGCGACGGCCGGCCTTGTCGAGTTCCTTGCGGGTCTCGAGGATCGCCATGATGTTGTCGGCAACCGACAGTTTGCGGAAGATCGATGCTTCTTGCGGCAAATAGCCGATACCTGCCTTCGCCCGGCCGTGCATCGGCTGGTGGCTGACATCCACGTCGTCGATCAGTACGCGACCCTGATCGGCCTGGACCAGGCCGACGATCATGTAGAAGCAGGTGGTCTTGCCCGCGCCGTTGGGGCCGAGCAGGCCGACGATCTGGCCGCTGTCGATGGACAGGCTGACATCACGCACGACTTGACGGCTCTTGTAGCTCTTGGCCAGGTGCTGAGCTTTCAGAGTTGCCATTACTGGGCCTTCTGCTCGTCGGTTTTCTTTTTCGGTTGGATCACCATGTCGATCCGCGGACGCGACTCGGTCACCTTGCTGCCGGTGGCGCGACCGGCGCTGGCGAGTTTCTTGTTGGTGTCGTAGACGATTTTCTCGCCTTGGGTCACGTTGTTGTCCTTGTCAACGACCTTGGCGCGGTCGATCAGGACGACGCGATCCTGGGAGGCGTGGTACTGGATGGTTACCCCGTAGCCCTGCACAGGCTTGGTATCGCCTGCGGTTTGCAACTGCTCGAAATAGGCCAGGTTGCCCACCGAGGTCACCACGTCGATGTCGCCGGACTGGGTGCGGGTGATGGTCACGGTATTGCCGGTGACCTTCATCGAGCCCTGGGTGATGATCACGTCGCCTTTATAGGTGGCCACGCCATTCTTGTCGTCGAGCTGGGCGTCGTCGGCCTGGATGCGGATAGGCTGGTTGCGGTCGTCGGGAAGAGCCCAGGCGCTCGCGCTTCCCAGTGCTGCTGCGCCCAGACTGAGCAAAATAGGGAGGGTTTTAGCGAGCTTCATACTGTCCTCTTACGTTCGATAGCAGGTGTATCCTGCTTTCCTTCAAATACGCTTTCATTCCCGTGCCGGTCGATACACCCCCGGCGCCGTCGATTCTAACGGGTTGCTCGGTCTGCGCATATTCTTGCTGTGGGAACACGGTCATGCGCGTGCTGGTGATGATAGTCGTACGGTTTTTCTCGTCGGTTCGGGCGATGCGCACCGAGTCGATCAGTTCCACTTCGGTGCCGCCGGAATTGACTTCGGCATGCTCGCTCTGCACATGCCACGGAAACTCGGTGCCGCGGAACATGTTCAGGTCGGGCTTGGTGACCAGCGTAATGTCAGTGGCCTTTACGTGGTCGACCTTGTCGGACGTCATCTCGTACTGCACTTTGCCGTCGGGCAGGTACTGCAGGGTATGCGTGTTGGTCGCGTACCAGTCGATCTTTTCCTCGATCTGGGCCGCAGGCCGGTCGAGAAACCGTTCGGGGCTGATGTTCCAGTAGCCCACCGCAGCAAAAATCGCCGCGATACAGCCGAACACCACGATGGTGCGAATCTTCTTGCTCAGCATAAATGGCTCACAGGTACGCGGCGTTGGCCGCTTCGAGGTGGCCCTGGGCGCGCAGGATCAGTTCACAGAATTCGCGGGCCGCACCTTCGCCGCCTCGCGCCGTGGTGACGCCGTGGGCGTGCTCGCGGACGAAGCTGGCCGCATTGGCGACCGCCATGCCCAGGCCGACCCGGCGAATCACCGGCAGGTCTGGCAGGTCGTCACCGAGGTAGGCCACCTGTTCATAGCTTAGGTTGAGTTGACCCAGAAGCTCGTCCAGCACCACCAGTTTGTCTTCGCGCCCCTGGTAAAGGTGCGGGATGCCGAGGTTCTTCGCGCGCCGCTCGACCACTGGGGTCTTGCGGCCGCTGATGATAGCGGTCTGCACGCCGGCGGCCATCAACATCTTGATGCCTTGGCCGTCGAGGGTGTTGAACGTCTTGAACTCGCTGCCGTCTTCAAGGAAGTACAGGCGACCGTCGGTCAGCACGCCGTCCACATCGAAAACCGCCAGCTTGATGGCTTGGCCGCGTTGCAACAGGTCTGTGTTCATTTACATGACTCCCGCACGCAGCAAATCGTGCATGTTCAGGGCGCCCACCGGACGGTCTTCGTCGTCGACGACCACCAGGGCGCTGATCTTGTGGTCTTCCATGATCTTCAGGGCCTCGGCGGCGAGCATCTCGGCGCGGGCGGTCTTGCCGTGGGGCGTCATGACTTGCTCGATGGTCGCACTGTGGATGTCGATGGTGCGGTCCAGGGTGCGGCGCAGGTCGCCGTCGGTGAAGATCCCGGCGAGCTTGCCGTCGGTCTCCAGGACCACCGTCATGCCCAGCCCTTTGCGGGTCATTTCCATGAGGGCGTCCTTGAGCAGCGTGCCGCGCAGCACTTGTGGCAAATCCTGGCCAGCGTGCATCACGTTTTCGACTTTCAGCAGCAGGCGACGGCCGAGGGCGCCACCGGGATGGGAAAAGGCGAAATCTTCCGCGGTGAAGCCCCGGGCTTCCAGCAGCGCCACGGCCAGGGCGTCGCCCATGACCAGGGCCGCGGTGGTGGAGGAGGTCGGTGCCAGGTTCAGCGGGCAGGCTTCGTGTTCGACATGAACATTGAGGTTGACTTCGGCGGCCTTGGCCAGCGGCGAGCCCGGGTTGCCGGTCATGCTGATCAACTGGATGCCCAGGCGCTTGATCAGCGGCAGCAGCGTTATGATCTCATTGGTGGAGCCGGAGTTGGACAGGGCCAGGATGACGTCGTCCCGGGTGATCATGCCCATGTCTCCGTGGCTGGCTTCGGCCGGATGGACAAAAAAGGCCGTGGTGCCGGTGCTGGCGAGGGTGGCGGCGATCTTGTTGCCGATGTGCCCGGACTTGCCCATGCCGACCACGACCACCCGGCCTTTGCTGGCCAGAATCATCTCGCAGGCGCGTACGAAATTAGCGTCGATATGGGGCAGCAAGCCTTGCACGGCTTCGAGCTCGAGGCGGATGGTACGTTGTGCCGATTGAATCAGGTCGCTGGATTGGCTCATGTCAGAAATCGTATAGCCCGATGAAAAGGCGGCGATTATAGCGGCAATGAACAATTCCCTCACGTAAGTTCGTCATGCTTTGTTCGGGAGGCCGCAAGGTTCGACATAAAATGTGGCTTTTAACCTTAAGCCAGGCTTAACAGGCGGGGCGTTGGCCTTGGGCGCTTGGCCGTTGCAGTGATATAGTTCGCCGCCGGTTCGCATGCCCGGCGGTACCGGCGCTTGTCGGCTGCCCAGGGCATTCGAATGTGAGGCTGCATCGCAAGGAGTTTAGATGAGTGCCGACAACGCCTACGCGGTCGAGCTGAAGGGACTGTCCTTCAAGCGAGGGACGCGCAGCATTTTCAATGACATCGATATTCGCATTCCGCGCGGCAAGGTCACCGGCATCATGGGGCCTTCCGGGTGTGGCAAGACCACGCTGTTGCGGCTGATCGGGGCACAACTGCGCCCCAGCGCCGGCGAAGTCTGGGTCAATGGTCAGAATCTTCCCCAGTTGTCTCGCAGCGACCTGTTCGATGCGCGCAAGCACATGGGCGTGCTGTTCCAGAGTGGCGCGCTGTTTACCGATCTCGATGTGTTCGAGAACGTGGCGTTCCCGTTGCGGGTCCATACCGAGCTGCCGGAAGAGATGATCCGCGACATCGTCCTGCTCAAGTTGCAGGCCGTCGGGCTGCGGGGCGCCCTCGACCTGATGCCCGACGAGCTGTCCGGCGGCATGAAGCGGCGGGTCGCGCTGGCGCGGGCGATTGCCCTCGATCCGAAGATCCTCATGTACGACGAACCCTTCGTCGGGCAGGACCCGATCGCCATGGGTGTGCTCGTGCGCCTGATCCGCCTGCTCAACGATGCGCTGGGCATCACCAGCATCGTGGTCTCCCACGACCTGGCCGAAACCGCGAGCATTGCCGACTATATCTATGTGGTTGGCGATAGCCAGGTGCTGGGGCAGGGCACGCCTCAGGAACTGGCGGATTCTGACAATCCGCGCATTCGCCAATTCATGAAGGGTGATCCGGACGGGCCGGTGGCGTTCCATTTTCCGGCCACGGATTACCGTACCGATCTGCTGGGGAAGCGCTGATGCGCAAGAAATCACTGTTGGAAAGAATTCGCCTGTTTGGTCGCTCGGGTATCGACGTGGTGGCGGTACTGGGCCGCTCCTCGCTGTTCCTGATGCACGCCTTGCTCGGTCGCAACTCGACGGGCGGCGGTTTTGGCCTGCTGGTCAAGCAGTTGCACTCGGTGGGCGTGATGTCCCTGGTGATCATCGTGGTCTCCGGGATCTTCATCGGCATGGTGCTGGCGCTGCAAGGCTTCAGCATTTTGTCCAGCTACGGTTCGGAGCAGGCGGTCGGGCAGATGGTTGCGTTGACGCTGCTGCGTGAGCTCGGCCCCGTGGTAACGGCGCTACTGTTCGCCGGGCGTGCCGGTTCGGCGCTGACGGCCGAAATCGGTAACATGAAGTCCACCGAGCAGTTGTCCAGCCTGGAAATGATTGGTGTCGACCCGCTCAAGTACATCATTGCCCCGCGCCTGTGGGCCGGTTTCATTTCCCTGCCGGTGCTGGCGATGATTTTCAGCGTCGTGGGGATCTGGGGCGGCTCGTGGGTGGCTGTCGACTGGCTTGGGGTCTATGAGGGTTCCTACTGGTCGAACATGCAAAACAGCGTCGACTTCCTCGACGATGTCCTCAATGGCGTGATCAAAAGTGCCGTATTCGCTTTCGTCGTGACCTGGATCGCCGTGTTTCAAGGCTATGACTGTGAGCCCACGTCAGAGGGGATCAGCCGTGCCACAACCAAGACCGTGGTGTACGCCTCGTTGGCGGTCCTGGGCCTCGACTTTATTCTGACCGCCTTGATGTTTGGAGATTTCTGATGCAAAACCGCACCCTGGAAATCGGTGTCGGCCTTTTCTTGCTGGCTGGCATCCTGGCTTTGCTGTTGCTGGCCCTGCGGGTCAGTGGACTGGCGCCGACGGCAAGCACCGATACTTATAAACTTTATGCCAACTTTGACAATATCGCCGGTTTGACGGTCAGAGCAAAGGTGACCATGGCCGGTGTCACTATCGGCAAGGTCACGGCAATCGATCTGAATCGCGAGGATTTCACCGGTCGGGTGACGCTGCAGTTGGAAAAGCGCGTGGATAACCTGCCGACTGATTCCACTGCATCTATCCTCACGGCTGGGCTGCTGGGTGAGAAGTACATTGGCATCAGCGTGGGTGGGGAAGACACCGTGCTCAAGGACGGTGGTGTCATCCACGACACGCAGTCGTCCCTGGTGCTCGAGGACCTGATCGGTAAATTCCTGCTCAATACCGTTAGCAAAGACGCCAAATGAGGAGCTTTTGAATGATCTCTATCTTGCGACGTGGCCTGTTGGTGCTGCTTGCCGCGCTGCCGTTGATGGCTAACGCCGTGGCTGCGCCTTCGGCCCATGACATCATCCAGGACACGACGACCCGGCTGTTGGCGGACCTTTCCGCCAACAAAGAGAAGTACAAGCAGGACCCGAGTGCGTTCTATGACGCGCTGAACGGCATCGTCGGCCCCGTTGTGGACGCCGACGGCATCTCCAGGAGCATCATGACCGTCAAGTACTCGCGCAAGGCGAGTCCGGCACAGATGACTCGTTTCCAGGAGAACTTCAAGCGCAGCCTGATGCAGTTCTATGGCAACGCCTTGCTTGAGTACAACAACCAGGGCATCACCGTTTCGCCGGCCAAGGACGAAAGTGGCACCCGCACCAGCGTCGACATGCAGGTCAAGGGTAACAACGGCGCGATCTACCCTGTCTCCTACACTCTCGAGAAAATCAACGACGAGTGGAAGGTGCGCAACGTGATCATCAATGGCATCAACATCGGCAAGCTGTTCCGCGATCAGTTCGCCGACGCGATGCAGCGCAATGGCAACGATCTGGACAAGACCATCAACGGTTGGGCCGGTGAGGTCGCCAAGGCCAAGGAAGTGGCCGAAGAAGCCGAAGAGAAGCAGGCGCAATGATCGAGTCGGTGAGTGAATCGGCCGTTCGTCTGGGTGAGGCTGGCGTGCTGATGCTCAGTGGCGTGCTGGATTACCGCACGGGCCCGGCCCTGCGCAAGGAGGGCCAGGCGCTGATCAAGTCCATCAGTGCCGCCGAGGTGGTCATTGACTGCTCGGCGGTGCAGAAGTCCAGCAGCGTCGGCCTGTCGCTGCTGCTGTGCTTCATGCGGGACGCCAAGGCTGCCGGCAAAACGTGGAGCATCCGTGGGATGCCCGAAGACATGCGCGAAATAGCCCAGGTCAGCGAACTGACCGAGTTGTTGGCGCACCCCTGACCCATTGTGGCGAGGGAGCTTGCTCCCGCTGGCCGCGCAGCGGCCCCTGCTTTTATTGGGACAGCTTTGCAGCCAGGCGGGAGCAAGCGCCCTCGCCATGATGATTCACGCAAGCAAGTGGCCAGCGTTACTCGTCAGAGTCCTGCTTCGCGGGGTTCGCAGGCGCGGGGCTTTTTTGTATGATGTGCGACCCGCGCGCACAGGGCGCCGATTGAGGTTGAGCATGCAGGCTGTAGAAGTAAAGAGCTTCCTAGAAGGAAAGCTGCCTGGTACGCAGGTGGAAGTCGAAGGCGAAGGCTGCAACTTCCAACTGAACGTGATCAGCGATGAACTGGCGGCGTTGAGCCCAGTGAAGCGTCAGCAGAGCATCTATGCCCATTTGAACCCATGGATCGCCGATGGCAGCATCCACGCGGTCACGATGAAATTTTTCAGCAGCGCGGCCTGGGCCGAGCGCACCTGAGCCCAAGGGCCTCGAGATTCTTATGGATAAACTGATTATTACCGGCGGCGTTCGTCTTGATGGCGAAATCCGTATTTCCGGGGCAAAGAACTCCGCCCTGCCGATCCTGGCCGCGACCCTGCTGTGCGATGGCCCGGTGACCGTGGCCAACCTGCCGCACCTGCACGACATCACCACGATGATCGAGCTGTTCGGCCGCATGGGCATCGAGCCGGTGATCGACGAGAAGCTCAGCGTCGAGATCGACCCGCGCACCATCAAGACCCTGGTCGCCCCGTACGAGCTGGTGAAGACCATGCGTGCGTCGATCCTGGTACTGGGCCCGATGGTCGCCCGTTTCGGTGAAGCCGAAGTCGCCTTGCCTGGCGGTTGCGCCATTGGCTCGCGCCCGGTGGACCTGCACATTCGCGGCCTGGAAGCCATGGGCGCGGTAATCGACGTCGAAGGCGGCTACATCAAGGCCAAGGCGCCGGAAGGCGGCTTGCGCGGCGCGCACTTCTTCTTCGATACCGTCAGTGTGACCGGGACCGAGAACATCATGATGGCCGCCGCACTGGCCAAGGGCCGTAGCGTGCTGCAAAACGCCGCACGCGAGCCTGAAGTGGTCGACCTGGCGAACTTCCTGATCGCCATGGGCGCCAAGATCAGCGGCGCTGGCACCGATACCATCACCATCGATGGCGTCGAGCGCCTGCATTCGGCCACCTACAAAGTGATGCCGGACCGGATCGAAACCGGCACCTACCTGGTGGCCGCTGCGGTCACCGGTGGCCGCGTCAAGGTCAAGGACACCGATCCGACCATCCTTGAAGCCGTCCTGGAGAAACTCAAGGAAGCCGGTGCCGAAGTCACCTGCGGCGAAGACTGGATCGAAGTGAACATGCACGGCAAGCGGCCAAAAGCCGTCAACGTGCGGACCGCTCCGTACCCGGCGTTCCCGACCGACATGCAGGCGCAGTTCATCTCCCTCAACGCCATTGCCGAAGGCACGGGTGCGGTGATCGAGACGATCTTCGAAAACCGTTTCATGCACGTCTACGAACTGCACCGCATGGGCGCCAAGATCCAGGTGGAAGGCAACACGGCCATCGTGACCGGCACCGAGAAGCTCAAGGGCGCGCCAGTGATGGCCACCGACCTGCGGGCCTCGGCCAGCCTGGTCATCTCGGCCCTGGTTGCCGAAGGCGATACCCTGATCGATCGCATCTACCACATCGACCGTGGTTATGAGTGCATCGAAGAGAAACTGCAGATGCTCGGCGCCAAGATCCGCCGCGTGCCGGGCTAGTTCCGGCTGCATGGGCGCAGGGACGCGTCCGTTGATTTCGTTTTATCGAGGGTGGTTGCACCCTCGATGTGTGTCTGGCGCCGCTTGCGACCGGGCATGAGTACCTTGATAAGGACTGACGTTTCCCATGTTGACCATCGCACTGTCCAAGGGCCGCATCCTTGACGACACCCTGCCGCTTCTGGCTGAAGCGGGCATCGTGCCGACCGAGAATCCGGACAAGAGCCGCAAGCTGATCATCCCCACGACCCAGGCCGACGTGCGCTTGCTGATCGTGCGTGCCACCGATGTGCCGACCTACGTGGAACATGGCGCCGCCGACCTGGGCGTTGCCGGCAAGGACGTGCTGATGGAATACGGCGGCCAGGGCCTGTACGAGCCCCTGGACCTGCAGATCGCCCGCTGCAAGCTGATGACCGCCGGTAAAGTCGGCGCGCCGGAGCCCAAGGGGCGTTTGCGCGTGGCGACCAAGTTCGTCAACATTGCCAAGCGTTATTACGCCGAGCAGGGCCGTCAGGTCGATATCATCAAGTTGTACGGTTCGATGGAACTGGCGCCACTGATCGGCCTGGCGGACAAGATCATCGACGTGGTCGACACGGGCAACACCCTGCGGGCCAATGGCCTGGAACCCCAGGATTTCATCGCCGACATCACCTCCCGGCTGATCGTCAACAAGGCTTCGATGAAAATGCAGCACGCCCGTATCCAGGCTCTGATCGATACCCTGCGCAAGGCAGTGGAATCGCGACACCGCGGCTGATTCACCTGCGCGACCTTGAGTCGCGCCCGTCTATCCGTGTCATAGCCAATTTTCTCAGGTGCCCACGCGAATGGACTGGTAGCTTAGGGCGCCTGAGCATTTGCCATTAATGAGGCCTTCGCTATGACCGCTCCCACTTCGATTCGCCGTCTCAACGCTGTCGACCCGGATTTCGCACATCATCTGGATCATCTGCTGAGCTGGGAAAGCGTGTCTGACGACTCGGTCAATCAGCGGGTGCTGGACATCATCAAGGCTGTGCGCGAGCGTGGCGATGCCGCCCTGGTGGAATTCACCCAGAAGTTCGACGGCCTGCAAGTGGCGTCCATGGCCGACCTGATCCTGCCGCGCGAGCGCCTGGAACTGGCCCTGACCCGGATCACCGTGCCCCAGCGCGAAGCCCTGGAAAAAGCCGCGTCGCGGGTGCGCGACTATCACGAAAGGCAGAAACAGGACTCCTGGAGCTACACCGAAGCCGACGGCACGGTGCTGGGCCAGAAGGTCACGCCGCTGGACCGCGCCGGCCTGTACGTGCCGGGTGGCAAGGCGTCCTATCCGTCCTCGGTGCTGATGAACGCGATCCCGGCCAAGGTCGCCGGCGTGACCGAAGTGGTCATGGTCGTCCCGACCCCGCGGGGTGAAATCAACGAGCTGGTGCTGGCCGCCGCTTGCATTGCCGGCGTGGACCGGGTGTTCACCATTGGCGGTGCCCAGGCCGTGGCTGCGCTGGCCTATGGCACCGAAAGCGTGCCGCGGGTCGACAAGGTGGTCGGGCCGGGCAACATCTATGTCGCCACCGCCAAGCGCCACGTGTTTGGCCAGGTCGGCATCGACATGATCGCCGGCCCTTCGGAAATCCTCGTGGTGTGCGATGGCCAGACCGATCCGGACTGGATCGCCATGGACCTGTTTTCCCAGGCCGAGCACGACGAAGACGCCCAGGCGATCCTGGTCAGCCCGGACGCCGAGTTCCTCGACAAGGTCGCCGCCAGCATCGACAAGCTGCTGCCGACCATGGACCGCGCCGAAATCATCAACACCTCGATCAACGGCCGTGGGGCGCTGATCCATGTCCGCGACATGGAGCAGGCCATCGAAGTCGCCAACCGTATCGCGCCGGAACACCTGGAGTTGTCGGTCGCCGACCCGCAGGCCTGGTTGCCGCAGATTCGTCACGCGGGTGCGATCTTCATGGGGCGCCACACCAGCGAGGCCCTGGGCGATTACTGCGCGGGCCCCAACCACGTGTTGCCGACCTCCGGTACCGCGCGCTTCTCGTCGCCGCTGGGGGTGTATGACTTCCAGAAACGTTCGTCGATCATCTTCTGCTCCGAGCAGGGTGCCTCCGAACTGGGCAAGACCGCTTCGGTGCTGGCCCGTGGCGAATCGCTGAGCGCCCACGCGCGCAGTGCCGAGTACCGCATTCTTGACGAGCCATCCATTGAAGGGCAGGGGAACTGAAATGAGTAAATTCTGGAGCCCGTTCGTCAAGAACCTGGTGCCCTACGTGCCGGGTGAACAGCCGAAGCTGACCCGGTTGGTCAAGCTCAACACCAACGAGAATCCCTACGGCCCATCGCCCAAGGCCCTGGCGGCGATGCAGACCGAGCTGAACGACAACCTGCGCCTGTATCCGGATCCCAACAGTGACCTGCTCAAAGGCGCCGTGGCCCGCTATTACGGCGTGCAGAGCAACCAGGTGTTCCTGGGTAATGGCTCGGATGAAGTGTTGGCGCACATTTTTCACGGCCTGTTGCAACATGACCAGCCGCTGTTGTTCCCCGACATCAGCTACAGCTTCTATCCAGTGTATTGCGGGCTGTACGGCATTCAGTTCGATGCGGTGCCGCTGGATGCGCAATTCCAGATCGACCCGGCAGACTACGCCAAACCCAATGGCGGGATCATTTTCCCCAACCCGAACGCGCCGACCGGCTGCCTGCTGGCGCTGGAAGCGGTCGAGCAGATCCTCAAGGCCAACCCGGATTCGGTGGTGGTGGTCGACGAGGCCTATATCGACTTCGGCGGCGAGACGGCCATCAGCCTGGTGGATCGCTATCCGAACCTGCTGGTGACCCAGACCTTGTCCAAGTCCCGCTCCCTGGCGGGGCTGCGCGTGGGCCTGGCGGTGGGTCATCCGGAGCTGATCGAAGCGCTGGAGCGGATCAAGAACAGCTTCAACTCCTACCCGCTGGATCGCCTGGCGAATGTCGGCGGCGCGGCGGCGTTCGATGATCGCGAGTATTTCGATCGGACTTGCCGGTTAGTCATCGAGCACCGTGAATGGGTCGTGGCCCAACTGCAAGCCAAGGGCTTTGAAGTGCTGCCCTCGGCGGCCAACTTCATCTTCGCCCGCCACCCTCGGCACGATGCGGCGGGCTTGGCGGCGAAACTGCGGGAACAGGGGGTGATCGTGCGGCACTTCAAGCAGGAGCGGATTGCCCAATTTCTGCGGATCAGCATCGGTACACCGGAGCAGAACCAGGCCCTGATCGAAGCCCTCGGCGAACTCTGAAACCCTGCAAATCCCCTGTGGGAGCAGGCTTGCCCGCGAAGGCGTAGTGTCAGTCGCTTCGATGTTGGCTGAACCGACGCCATCGCGAGCAAGCTCGCTCCCACAGTTGTTTTGGGGTGTTCGCACTGTCGGCGTTCCACCGCCAATCCCTCTGTGGGAGCGAGCGTGCTCGCGATGGGGCCTTCGGATCAGACCCTGAACTGATTGATCAGCCGCCGCTGCTGCTCCGCCAGTTTGGTCAACCCGGCGCTGGCCGCGCTGGATTCGTCGGCGCCGCTGGCGACTTCGTTCGCCACTTGCCCGATGTTGATCACGTTACGGTTGATGTCGTCGGCTACGGCGCTTTGTTCCTCGGCGGCGCTGGCGATCTGGGTGTTCATGTCGTTGATCACCGACACGGCCTGGGTGATCGTTTCCAGGGCCTGGGCCGCTTTCGCCGCATGCTGCACGCTTTCGTCGGTGCGGGTCTGGCTGTCTTCCATCACCCGCACCACATCCCGGGTGCCTTGTTGCAACTGTTGGATCATCGTCTGGATTTCTTCGGTCGCCTGTTGCGTCTTCTGCGCCAGGTTGCGCACTTCATCGGCGACTACCGCGAAACCACGGCCCTGTTCACCGGCACGGGCGGCTTCGATGGCGGCGTTGAGGGCGAGCAGGTTGGTCTGCTCGGCGATTCCGCGAATGGCGGTGAGGATCGCGTTGATGTTCTCGCTGTCCTTGGCCAGCGTCTGTACCACGCCCACCGCCTTGCCGATTTCCACGGCCAGGGCACCGATGGAGGTGGAAGTGTCCCGCACGATCTGCATGCCCTGGCTGGCAGCCTGGTCTGCATGGCTGGCGGCCTGGGCGGCTTGGGTCGCGTTGCGGGCCACGTCCTGGGCGGTGGCGGTCATTTCGTGCACGGCAGTGGCGACTTGATCGATCTCTGACATCTGCTTGTGCACGCCCTGGTTGGTGCGGATCGCGATATCGGCGGTATGCTCCGACGAATCGCTGACGCTCTGCACCGAGGTCACCACCTGGGTGATCATGCCCTGCAACTTGCTCAGGAAGGTATTGAAACCCCTGGCGATCGCCCCCAGCTCATCGGCGCGGTCGCTCACCAGGCGGCGGGTCAGGTCGCCTTCGCCCTGGGCGATGTCATCGAGCATCGCCACCATTTGCTTGAGTGGTCGGGCAATGCCGTGGCCCACCAGCCAGATCACCAGCAGACCGATGCCGGCAATCACCAGGCCCACTATCGCCATGCCGAAGATATCGGCCTGGCGCTGGTGGTCGAGGTCTTTCTGCAGCGCTTGCAGGTCGGCCATGACCGCGTTCAGTGGCAGCTGCAACATCAGCGTCCAGCGGGCGTTGGTCTCGCCGATGCCGAACGGCATGTACACCTCGATATGCCCGTGTGCTTCGTCGATGTCATAGCGCACTTCGCCGACGCCCAGCTTGGCGAGGTTATCCAGTGCACTGGCGTCCAGCAGGTCGCTGGCCTTTTCTCCGAGTTTGCTCGGGTCCTTGGTGAAGGCCACCAGTCGATTGTTGCTGGAGAGCAAGGCCATTTCCCCGGCGCCGTCGTACAACTTGCCATCGGCGGCCACGAGCATGTCCTGGATGAAGTTCACCGACAGGTCGGCGCCGACGATGCCCTGGAACTGGCCATCGATCATGATCGGTTCGATGAACGAGGCGAGCATGGTCATCGTGCTGCCAACGCGATAGGGCGCCGGGTCGATCACGCAGGCTTTCTTGCTGTCCTGGGAGCACAGGTAGTACTCACTGGCGCGGATGCCGGTGGACAGTAGTTTCTGGTCGGTCACGTCGGCGAGTTTTTCCAGGCCCAGGGAGCCGTCCTGGTTACGGAACCACCACGGCAGGAAACGCCCGTTGGTTTCCATGCCCACCACCTGGCTGTTCACATAGTTGGCGTCGTCGTGGTCGATGGCGTTCGGTTCCCAGGCGATGTAGGCACCGAGGATCTTCGGGTTGCGCACCACGGTTTCGCGCAACAGGCTGATCATTTGCTCGCGGGGCACCTTCAATTGCGGGTTGCCGTCCGTGCCGTTCATGCCCATCAAGGCGTTGCTGGTGGCCAGGCCGCGGGCGAGCAGTAGCGGGGCTTCCAGCTCCCGCTGGATCAGGCTCGCCTGGGTGCGGGCCAGGGCAGTGAGACGTTGTTCGATGAGTTGTTCGAACTGGGCCTTGGTCCGCTGTTGCACCATGTCCTGGGTGCGCGCGCCGACAAACAACGCGTACAGCACGAGGGCGCCCACCACGCTGAGCACGATGGCACCGGCCAGGGCGGCCACGGAAAACTGGATCGATCTGAATTTCATAAAGGCTCCGGACGCGGAAATGACGTCTGGAGCCGTTATCGGCGTTTCTGTGGCGCGGCATGAGGCGCTGTTCGTCGGGTGACTGTTTTAGCTGCGTAGGTGTCGCAAATGGACTGGGTGGGGTCTGTCCGAAAAACCTGTAATCCTTCGTTATGTATCTGGCGCTGATACAGATCAAGGCCTAGGATACGCCCACGTTTCCAGGGAGCTTTTTTACATGAACAAGACATTGATGGTGAGTGCTCTGAGCGCGGCGCTGCTGCTCACCGGTTGCCAGTCGGTCAATACCACCAGCGGCGGAGCCGTGGGCGTGGAACGCAAGCAGTACATGTTCAGCATGCTGTCGACCGATCAGGTCAACCAGATGTACGCCCAGTCCTATCAAAAGACGATGGGCGAGGCCAAGGCCCAGGGTGCGCTGGACAAGACCAGCAACGATGCCAAGCGCATCCAGGTCATTGCCGATCGCTTGATTGCCCAGGCGCCGATGTTCCGCCCGGATTCGGCCCAGTGGAACTGGGAAGTGAACCTGATCAAGAGCGACGAGCTCAACGCCAATTGCGGCCCTGGCGGCAAGATCATGTTCTACACCGGCCTGATCGACCAGTTGAAGCTGACCGACGCTGAAATCGCCGCGATCATGGGCCACGAAATCGCCCACGCCCTGCGCGAGCACGGGCGCGAAGCGATGTCCAAGGCCTATGGTATCGAGATGGCCAAGCAGGGCGCTGGTGCCTTGTTCGGCCTGGGCCAGGACAGCCTGGCGTTGGCCGACACCGTCGCCAACTATGGCATGACCTTGCCCAACAGCCGTGGTAACGAGAACGAAGCCGACCTGATCGGCCTCGAACTGGCCGCCCGCGCCGGCTACGACCCGAACGCGGCGATCACCTTGTGGAACAAGATGGCCAAGGCCTCGGAAGGCGCGCCACCGGAGTTCATGAGCACCCACCCGTCGTCGAGCAGCCGTATCGCTTCATTGCAGGCGGCGATTCCGAAGGTGATGCCGCTTTATCAGCAGGCCAAGAAGTAAGCATCGTCATGCGGTAAAAGCTGTTTTTTGTGGTGAGGGAGCTTGCTCCCGCTCGGTCGCGTAGCGGCCGCAAAAGCTTAGGGCTGCTTCGCAACCCAGCGGGAGCAAGCTCCCTCGCCACAGAACCTGCATCAACCTGATCAAACCCACCCGCTGCTCTGCATCGCCTTGTACACCGCCACGATCGCCAGGACGAAGAATGCCGAGGCGGCTAGGCGGCGGATCAGGGCCAGGGGCAGTTTCTCGGCGGCGAAATTGCCCGCCAGGACCACCGGCACGTTGGTAATCAACATGCCCACGGTGGTGCCGATGATGACCAACCACAACTCCGGGTATTGCGCGGCGAGCATCACCGTGGCGATCTGCGTCTTGTCGCCGATTTCCGCGAGGAAGAACGCAATGAGCGTGGTCAGGAATGGCCCGAACTTGCGGGCCGTGTTCGCTTCCTCATCGTCCAGTTTGTCCGGGACCAGGGTCCACAGCGCCGTGGCGGTGAAGCTTGCCGCCAGTATCCAGTGCAGCACCGCATCGGAGAAAAATCCACTGACCCAGGCCCCTACTGCCCCGGCGGCTGCATGGTTGGCGAGTGTTGCGGCAATGATGCCGGCGATGATCGGCCAGGGTTTGCGAAAGCGAGCGGCCAGGATAAGTGCGAGCAATTGCGTCTTGTCGCCAATTTCGGCCAGCGCAACGATAGCGGTAGGTACGAGGAGTGAGTCCAGCATCAGGAATTCCTAAAGGGGCGGGTCGACACGGCTATGACACGTACAGCCTTCCCGCCCCGGGTAAGGTGTGCGTGTCATAGGTCTTGTCAAACCCAGCGACCATCTGCGTGGACGCTTGGGCCGCATACGCCATGGTCTGCTGACCAAGTATGTTGACGTATGCCGGGCGAGCATGGGGCTCGCGGGAGACTACTCCCCTAGGACGGAGCGGATTCTGCCTAGGCAAATCCGATTGGGCAAGTGCTGTTTTTTAAAAAAGGTTTCAGCCGCGCTTGGCCCGGTAGATGCGAAAACCCTGGCCCTCGGCCTTGATCGCACACACGCCCAGATGCTCTTCGATCAGCGGTTGGTACTTGAGGAAACTGTTCGCCACCAAACGCAGTTCGCCACCATTTTTCAGATGTTTGGCCGCTTTTCGCAGCAGGTTTTCCGTTGCGTGGTAGTCGGTATGCACGCCGACATGGAATGGCGGGTTGCTCAAAATCGCGCTCAAACCCATCGGCGCGGCGTCGATCCCATCACCAGTCAGCACCTCGGCTTCCAGACCGTTGGCAGCCAGGGTCAGGCGACTGCTGGCGGCGGCGAATGCGTCCACGTCCAACAGGGTGACGGTGTTGTGCGGGTAGCGCCGCTTGACCGCCGCCCCCAGCACCCCGGCACCGCAGCCGAAGTCGAGCAAGTGCCCGCTGGGCAGTTTATCCAGGTGTTCCAACAGCAGCGCACTGCCGCGATCCAGGCGACCGTGGCTGAACACCCCCGGCAAGCTGATGACTTTCAGCGGGCCTTCGGCCAGGGGCAATTCGTAGGTCTGGGCCAGGCTTTCCAGGGGCTTGGCCTCGGGCGCGTTGGCGACGGTGACTTGCCACAGTTGGCAATGCCGCGCACTGTCGAGCTTGCGTGGCTTGCCGAACGGGTTGAGCTGCTTGGACGCGCCTTCGATGCCGCTGCGTTTTTCCCCCACCAGGTACACCTCGCGACCGGCCAGGCGCGCGGCCACGGCATTGAGGAGGTAGTCGGTCAGGTCCTTGGCCTTGGGCAGGAACACCACGGCGGTGTCGAACCCACGCTCGGGCACGGTCACGCCAAAGTGGCTGCGCTCGGGAAAGCGAGCGTCCAGCGCCGCCTGATCGCCGGCATGCCAGCACCAGCCATGGGCCTCTGGCAAACGGCCGAGCAGATCGTCGGCGGGCAGGCCGGCCAACAACACCGAACCCCGGAATAACTCGGCCTGACGAAGCAGTACTTCACTGCGCGGATCCATGGTCTGCTCCTTGATAAAGCGGGTAAAAAAAAGTGCGGCAGTTTATCAACTGACGACACGCCGCGCTGTACCGCTGAAAAAGCCCTGGGCGTTTTCACTCATTTGCCCGACGATCCGTTGCCGCGCCTCGCGGCTGCCCCAGGCGTTGTGCGGTGTGACAATCAAGCGTGGAATATCGCCGGCCAGCAGCGGGTTGCCTTGGGCCGGCGGCTCCACGCTGAGCACGTCGGTGGCGGCGCCCCCCAAGTGACCGTTGCGCAGGGCTTCGGCCAGGGCCTGTTCGTCGATCAGGCCGCCACGGGCGGTGTTGACCACGAATGCGCCGGGCTTGAGCTGCGCCAGTTCGCGAGCGCCGATGAAGTTCCGCGTGTGCTCGTTGAGCGGGCAGTGCAGGGTCAAGGCATCGACTTGCGGCAACAACTGCTCCAGCGGCAAGCGGTCGGGGCGGGCCGGGCGCCCGGGGATCTGCCCCAGCAGCACACGCATGCCAAAGGCTTCGGCCAGCCGCCCGACGGCGCTGCCCAATTCACCATGGCCCAGCAAACCCAGGGTCTTGCCTGCCAGCTCGACAATCGGATAGTCCAGCAGGCAGAACTGCGAAGCCTGTTGCCAGCGACCTTCACCCACCGCTTTTTGATAATCGGCCAGGCGCGTCGCCAGGTTCAGCAACAGCATGATGGTGTGCTGGGCCACCGACGGTGTGCCGTAACCCTGGCAATTGCACACCGTGATGCCATGGCTGCGGGCGGCGGCCAGGTCGACATTGTTGGTGCCGGTGGCGCTGATCAGGATCAGCTTCAGTTCGGGGCTGGCCGCCATGGCCTGTGCATCGATCACGATTTTGTTGGTGATCGCCACGGTGGCGCCCTTGAGTCGCTCGATGACCTGCTCCGGCGTGGTCCGGGCGAACAGTTGCAGGTCGCTGAAGCAGTTGCGCAGCGGGGCCAGGTCCAGGTCGCCGAGGTCCAGGGAAGGGTGGTCGAGGAAGACTGCGCGGGCGGTGTTCGTCATCAGCTGTACCTTTTATCTCAAGAATCGAAGGCGTAATGTGGCGAGCCTATCAGATGAAATGCGGCTGTGGCGGTGTGTATCCGTGGCGAGGGAGCTTGCTCCCGCTGGCCTGCGAAGCAGGCCCCAGTACACGGCATGCGACTGCTATGCAGTCGAGCGGGAGCAAGCTCCCTCGCCACGGGATTTCATCCAACAAAAGATTGTCGCAAGGAGCTCCACCATGTACCTCACCGAATTCCTCACCGTCGCCCTGATCCACCTGCTGGCCGTTGCCAGCCCCGGGCCGGATTTTGCCGTGGTGGTGCGCGAAAGCGTGACCCATGGCCGGCGTGCCGGGACCTGGACGGCGCTGGGCGTCGGCACGGCGATTTTCCTGCATGTCGGGTATTCGCTGTTGGGTATCGGCCTGATCGTGTCGCAATCGATCGTGCTGTTCAACGCGCTGAAATGGGCCGCCGCTGCGTACCTGCTGTACATCGGCTTCAAGGCACTGCGGGCGCAACCGGCCAAGCCCACCGAGGACAACCTGCACAAGGAGGCCGGTGAACGTACTCCTCGCGGCGCGTTCACCTCGGGCTTCGTCACCAATGGCCTGAACCCCAAGGCGACGCTGTTTTTCCTGTCGCTGTTCACCGTGGTGATCAACCCACACACGCCGTTGGCCGTCCAGGCCGGTTACGGTGTGTACCTGGCGGTGGCGACGGCCGCCTGGTTCTGCCTGGTGGCGCTGCTGTTCAGCCAGCAACGGGTGCGCGCCGGTTTTGCGCGCATGGGCCACTGGTTCGACCGGACCATGGGCGCGGTGCTCGTCGCCATTGGGGTGAAGCTGGCGTTTACCGAAGCGCATTGACCGTTGCGCGCTGTCCTTTGATCGCTTCCACGCGGATGGAAGGGGCCACGATCGACATTTTCTGTCAAAAAGTGGTGGCATGCTGGAGACCTGCCAGGGCATTTCCCCGCAGGTTTTTGTAACAAGCGGATACCTGTGCTCGCTGTTGGATCCCGATGAGACAAGGTTTGGTTGCGCCATGCTTGCGAAAACCTGGGGGCGAGATGGCTCAAGGCTAGTATTTGCGCGCGGATCAAATCATTCCTTTGGCTGATTTGATCTGTGTACAAGCGCTCTAGAGTGCTTGCTTCCAGCCAAGACCGTGCAGTCAGAAAAGGGACTCTTATGTTGCAGACTCGCGTTATTCCCCCAGCCGAAGGCGCCTATCAATACCCGCTGCTGATCAAGCGGCTGCTGATGTCCGGTACGCGTTACGAGAAAACCCGCGAGATCATCTACCGCGACCAGTTGCGCTACAGCTATCCGACGCTGATCGAACGGGTCGCGCGCCTGGCCAACGTATTGACCGAGGCGGGGGTCAAGGCTGGCGATACCGTGGCGGTGATGGACTGGGACAGCCATCGCTACCTGGAATGCATGTTCGCGATCCCGATGATCGGCGCGGTGATCCACACCATCAACGTGCGCCTGTCACCGGAGCAGATCGTCTACACCATGAACCACGCCGAGGACCGCTTCGTGCTGGTCAACAGCGAGTTCGTCGGCTTGTACCAGGCGATAGCCGGGCACCTGACCACGGTGGACAAGACCCTGCTGCTGACCGACCTGCCGGAAAAAACTGCCGAGCTGCCGAACCTGGTGGGTGAATACGAGCAATTGCTGGCCGCCGCGGCGCCCACCTACGACTTCCAGGATTTCGACGAAAACTCCGTCGCCACCACGTTCTACACCACCGGCACCACGGGCAACCCCAAGGGCGTTTACTTCACCCATCGGCAACTGGTGCTGCACACCATGGGCGTGGCGACCATCATGGGGGCCATCGACAGCGTGCGGCTGCTGGGCACCAACGACGTGTACATGCCGATCACGCCGATGTTCCACGTCCATGCCTGGGGCCTGCCCTATGTCGCGACCATGCTCGGGCTCAAGCAGGTCTACCCGGGGCGCTACGATCCCGAATTCCTGGTCCAGCTGTGGCGCAAGGAAAAGGTCACCTTTTCCCATTGCGTGCCAACCATCCTGCAAATGGTCCTCAACGCCAAGGGCGCCCAGGACACCGATTTCGGCGGCTGGAAGATCGTCATCGGCGGCAGCGCCCTGAATCGCAGCCTGTACGAAGCGGCCAAGGCGCGGGGCATCCAGCTCACTGCCGCCTATGGCATGTCGGAAACCGGCCCGCTGGTGTCTTGCGCCCACCTCAATGAGGAACTGATGGCCGGCAGCGAAGACGAGCGCACCACCTACCGGATCAAGGCCGGCGTGCCAGGCCCGCTGGTGGAAGCGGCGATCGTCGACACCGAGGGGCGCTTCCTGCCGGCCGACGGCGAGACCCAGGGCGAACTGGTGCTGCGCGCGCCGTGGCTCACCGAGGGCTATTTCAACGAGCCGCAGAAGGGCGCCGAGCTCTGGGCCGGCGGCTGGCTGCACACCGGCGACGTCGCCACGCTGGACAACATGGGCTTCATCGACATCCGTGATCGCATCAAGGACGTGATCAAGACTGGTGGCGAATGGATCTCCTCCCTGGACCTGGAAGACCTCATCAGCCGTCACGTGGCGGTACGCGAAGTAGCAGTGGTCGGCATCCCCGATCCGCAGTGGGGTGAGCGGCCGTTTGCCTTGCTGGTGGTTCGAGAAGGGCATGAGATCGGGGCTCGCGAACTCAAGGAGCACCTCAAGCCGTTCGTCGAGCTGGGGCACTTGAGCAAGTGGGCGATCCCGAGCCAGATCGCCCTTGTTACGGAAATTCCCAAGACCAGCGTCGGCAAGCTCGACAAAAAGCGCATCCGCGTCGATATCACCGAATGGCAGAGCAACAACAGCACCTTCCTGTCCACGCTTTAGGCCTTTTTGCCGTGCCCGAAAGGGCACGGCAGCCCCACCAAGCAAGCGCTTGACTTGTCAAACCGTAAATTTCAGCCATCCTTGCCGTGCCGACACCTGTCGGCCTGGCGAAAGGACTGTCCCAGAGTGGTTGAGGGCTGCAAATCACACTTTAGAGGGATCAAGCCGTACTACCTGCTGGCTATAGTCCGCTCACGGATTCTCAGGAACGGGGCGCACGCACGAAAGGGCGATGCGACTTCGACGGATGTCGGGACGCTGCCGCTCCCAGCCATCGAGGTGTTCTTGAAATGTCCACTGCCATAACAATAATGCACATGGAGTAGCGTCGATGACCTCAGCAACCACGTTCTGGCGCCGGGCAAAACTGCCTCTGGCGGTCAGTCTCGCCTCTTCGCTCGCCGGGCCAGCATTCGGCGTCAGTTTCAACATCGGTGAAATCGAAGGCCAGTTCGACTCGTCCCTGTCGGTCGGCGCGAGCTGGTCCACGGCCAACGCCAACAAGGACCTGATCGGTGTCAACAATGGCGGCAAGGGTTTGTCGCAGACCTCCGATGACGGCCACTTGAATTTCAAGCGAGGGGAAACCTTCTCGAAGATCTTCAAGGGTATCCATGACCTGGAACTGAAGTACGGCGATACCGGTGTGTTCGTGCGCGGCAAGTACTGGTACGACTTCGAACTCAAGGACGAACACCGCCTGTACAAGGACATCAGCGACAGCAACCGCAAGGAAGGCGCCAAGTCCTCCGGCGGGCAGATCCTCGATGCGTTCGTCTACCACAACTATGCCATTGCCGATCAGCCAGGCTCCGTGCGCCTGGGCAAGCAGGTGGTCAGTTGGGGTGAAAGCACGTTCATCCAGGGCGGCATCAACTCCATCAACCCGGTCGACGTGTCCGCGTTCCGTCGTCCTGGCGCCGAGATCAAGGAAGGCCTGATCCCGGTCAACATGTTCTACGTGTCCCAGAGCCTGACCGACAACCTGTCGGCCGAGGCGTTCTACCAGATTGAATGGGACCAGACCGTGGTGGATAACTGCGGTACGTTCTTCTCCCAGCCGGATGTGATTGCCGATGGGTGTACCGATAACCTGCGGGTGTTGAACAAGCGTTCAAGCATTCCGTTCCCGGGGGTCCTTCTTCCGATATTGGAAGGCCAGGGTGTCGATATCAACGAAGAAGGCGTGCTGGTACGGCGTGGCCCGGACCGTGATGCTCGCGACAGCGGCCAGTGGGGCGCGTCGTTGAAGTACATGTTCGAGCCGCTGGACACCGAGTTCGGTGCGTACTTCATGAACTACCACAGCCGTGCGCCGATCTTCAGTGCCACCGGCGCGCCTCAGTCAGTCTACGACGCGGTCACTGGCTCGCCGCTGGCGCCACTGATCGTCGCGGGTAATTCCCAATATTTCGTCGAATATCCGGAAGATATCCGTCTCTACGGCTTGAGTTTCTCCACCACCCTGCCAACCGGTACGGCGTGGAGCGGTGAGATCAGCTATCGGCCGAACGCGCCGGTGCAGTTGAGCACCACCGATATCTTGTTCGCCGGCGTTCGCCCGATCGGTGGTCCTGTGTTGGGCAATGCGTCGCTGCTCCAGGGAGTGCCAGGCCAGGATCTGCATGGTTATCGCCGCAAGGAAGTCACTCAGTTCCAGACCACCTTCACTCACTTCTTGGATCAGGTCATGGGCGCCAGTCGCCTCACATTGGTAGGTGAAGTCGGCGTGACTCATGTTGGAGGCTTGGAAAGCAAGTCGGATGTTCGCTACGGTCGTGACCCTGTCTTTGGTCCGGGTCAACTGCCCAGCGGAGCCTGTAACGCGCTCAACAGCTCTACCGCCACAGGCGGCGGCCAGACCATCAACGACGTGAACAGCAACTGCAACAACGACGGCTTCACCACCTCCACCTCCTGGGGCTACCGCGCTCGCGCCATCTGGGAATACCCGGACGTGTTCGCTGGCGTGAACCTCAAGCCCAACGTGGCCTGGTCCCATGACGTCAAAGGCTACTCGCCAGGCCCTGGCGGCAACTTCGAGGAAGGCCGCAAAGCCGTCAGCCTCGGGCTCGATGCCGAGTACCAGAACACCTACAACGCCAGCCTGGCCTACACCAACTTCTTTGGTGGCGACTTCAGCACCGTAGACGATCGCGACTTCCTGGCGCTCAGCGTCGGCGTGACCTTCTAAGCACCGTATTTCAGGACGACACACTATGAAAATAACAAAGAATCTGTTGCAGGCCGGTGTTCTGGGGCTCTCCCTGCTGGCCGCCAGCGTCATGGCGGCAGTGCCCGCGGCCGAGGCCGATAAACTGGGCAAGAGCCTGACGCCGATGGGTGCCGAGATGGCCGGCAATGCCGACGGCTCGATCTCGGCCTGGAAACCCATGGCCAAGAATGCCGGTTCCGTGGACAGCAAGGGCTTCCTCGCCGACCCATACGCCAGTGAAAAACCGCTGTTCACCATCACCGCGCAGAACGTCGACCAGTACAAGGACAAGCTCGCGCCGGGTCAGTACGCGATGTTCAAGCGTTACCCGGAAACCTTCAAGATGCCGGTCTACCCGACCCATCGCGGTGCCACCGTGCCGGACGCGGTGTTCGCCTCCATCAAGAAAAACGCGGTCAACACCAAGCTGGTTTCCGGCGGTAACGGCCTGGAAAACTTCGAGACGGCTGTGCCGTTCCCGATTCCCCAGAGCGGCGTGGAAGTCATCTGGAACCACATCACCCGCTATCGTGGTGGCAGCGTAACGCGCCTGGTCACCCAGGCCACCCCGCAGCCCAACGGTTCGTACAGCCTGGTGTACTTCCGCGACCAGTTCGTGTTCCGCGACAAGATGAAGGATTTCGATCCGGCCAACCCTGGCAACATCCTGTTCTACTTCAAGCAGCAAGTGACCGCGCCGGCGCGCCTGGCCGGTGGTGTGCTGTTGGTGCACGAAACCCTCGACCAGGTTAAGGAACCGCGTTCGGCATGGGTCTACAACGCTGGTCAGCGCCGTGTGCGCCGTGCCCCGCAAGTGTCCTACGACGGCCCGGGTACCGCCGCCGACGGCCTGCGTACCTCCGACAACCTGGACATGTACAACGGCGCGCCGGATCGCTACGACTGGAAGCTGGAAGGCAAGAAAGAGCTGTACATCGCCTCCAACAGCTACAAGATCGATTCGCCGCAACTCAAGTACGCCGACATCCTCAAGGCCGGCCACATCAATCAGGACCTGGCCCGCTACGAGCTGCGTCGTGTCTGGCACGTGACCGCGACGCTGAAGGAAGGCCAGCGCCACATCTATGCCAAGCGTGACTTCTTCATCGATGAAGACACCTGGCAAGCGGCGGTAATCGACCATTACGACGGCCGTGGCCAACTGTGGCGCGTGGCCGAGGCCCATGCCGAGAACTACTACGACAAGCAAGTGCCGTGGTACGCCTTGGAAACCCTCTACGACCTGCAGTCCGGCCGCTACCTGGCACTGGGCATGAAGAACGAAGAGAAATCGGCCTACGACTTCGGCTTCACCGCCACCACCGCCGATTTCACCCCGAACGCCCTGCGTCAGGACGGCATCCGCTAAACCGCTGCATCCGAGGCCGCATCCTCGAAACAACGCCCCGACTGGTTCGGGGCGTTGTTTTTTGTTCGATCAGTCAACACAAAACCCTGTGGCGAGGGAGCTTGCTCCCGCTGGGCTGCGCAGCAGCCCCAAACCAGCCTTCTCATTCTGTCAGGTACAACGCAGTCGCTGCCTTGCGGGTTGCTTCGCAACCCAGCGGGAGCAAGCTCCCTCGCCACAAGAGCGGTGGCTGCCTGAATTTTTTCAAGTCGGTCGGCTTGTAGTCTTTTTGTAGCCATTTGTAGCACTCCCTTCAATACCTCCTCGTTTACCGCTAGTCTGCGGACATCTGCAACGCCGCCACCCGCATTCCTACAAGAGCCGGCCATGACTGATTTGTCTTCACTTCCGGATTCTGCCCGCGCAGCCATCGCGGTACAGGACGGGCGTTTCTACCGCCCGCCCTTGCCCGACGGCCATGTTATGCGGCCGCGGTTGTGCGAGCGTTTGAGCGCAGGGCTCGGAGGCAGGTTGCTGTTGGTCAGTGCCCCGGCGGGGTTCGGTAAAAGCTCCCTGGCGGTGGAGTTCTGCCAGAGCCTGCCGGCCCATTGGCAAAGCCTCTGGCTGGGGCTCAGTGCCCGGGACAACGATCCAGGCCGCTTCCTTGAACGGTTGCTCGAAGGGCTCCAGGCCTTTTTCCCGCAACTGGGCGGTCGGGCGCTGGGGTTGCTGAAAATGCGCCAACGTCATCAACCCTTTGCCTTCGAAGAATGGCTCGACGGCTTGCTGGACGAACTGTCCACGCACTTATCGCCCCACGAGCCCTTGCTGCTGGTGCTCGACGATTACCACCTGGCCCAAAGCCCGGTGCTGGATCGCTGCCTGCAGTTTTTCCTCAATCACCTGCCCGACGGATTGTTGGTCCTCGTCACCAGCCGCCAGCGCCCAGACTGGCATTTGGCGCGCCTGCGCCTGTCGCGGCAACTGCTCGAACTCAATGAGCAGGACCTGCGCCTGACCCATGAAGAAGCCTTGACCCTGCTCCAGCATCACAGCAGTTCGTTGCGCGGTGAGGCGCTGGAAAATCTTATCCAGCGCAGTGAAGGTTGGGTGGCCGGGCTGCGTTTCTGGTTGCTGGCCGCCTCCGAAGCCGGTACCGAAGGCCTGCTGCCCCAGGCCTTGCACGGCGGCGAAGGGCTGATTCGCGATTATCTGCTTGAAGAGGTCATCGACTGCCTGCCCGCCGAGGTGCAGGCATTTCTCTACGACACGGCCCCTCAGGAACGCTTTTGCAGCGAACTGTGCGACGCCGTGCGCGAGGCCCATGACAGCGCCGAAATCCTGCGTTACCTGGCGGCCCACCAGGTGTTCCTGGTACCGCTGGACGAGCACGGCCATTGGTATCGATATCACCACCTGTTTTCCGACCTGCTGCGCAGTCGCCCCAGCGCACCGGCCATGGTCCCGGCCGCGACCCTGCACCTGCGGGCCTGCCGTTGGTTCAACGCCCAGGGCCTGATCGACGAAGCCGTGGAGCAGGCGCTGCGGGCCGGGCACCTGGACGTGGCGGCGAACCTGGTGCAGAACCTCTCGGAGGAGCAACTGCTGGCCGAGCAGAACGTCGGCATGTTGCTGCGCTGGAAAATGGACTTGCCCGACAGCCTGCTCATCAGCACCCCGCGGCTGATCGTGCTCTACAGCTGGGCGTTGGGGCTGGCCTGCCAGTTGGACGCTGCCGAAGAGCTGGCGGCGCACTTGAGTCGTTTCCTGCCGGCCCCCTCGGCCACTGCGCAAAAATCCATGCTCGCCCAATGGCTGGCCCTGAGCGGGATCATCGCCCGTGGCCGGGGGGATCGCGAGACCACCGTGCGGTATTGCAGCGAAGCTTTGGAGAGCCTGCCGCAAAAACGCTACGGCCAGCGCCTGATGTGCCTGTCCACACTGTCGAACCTGGCGATTGCCGACGGCGACCTGTGGCGCGCCCGGAACCTGAACCGCGACTCCCTGGAGCTGGCGCAACGGGTCGGAAATCCACTGTTCGAGGCCCTGGCCCATTATGATCGTGCCCGGGTCCTGCAGGCGCGGGGAGAGATCCTGCGGGCGCTGGATGAAGTGCACCAGGGCCTGCAACGTTTGCACAAGCTGTCGCCCCAGCGGCTTTATGCGGTGCGGGCGCGCTTGATCATGTACGAAGGTTTTTTGCTGACCTTGCGCATGCAGCCTCAGGCCGGCCTTGCGCGCCTGCAGGCGGGCCTCACCGAAGCCCGCGCCTGCCGCGACATCAGCGTGCTGATCGGCCATTGCGTGATCGCGCGTATCGAAGGCTACAGCGGCGAGTTCGCCCGGGCCTTCGCCGAACTGGCGGAAGCCGAGCGCCTGATGCACATCTGGGACGTTCCGCCGATCTACTATCTGGCGATGATCACCCTGGTCAAGTGCGAACTCTGGTTGGCCCAGGGTCGTACCGACCTGGCCGAAGCCTGGCTGGCCCGGCTGGGCCAGACCTACACGGGCGAACGGGCCGCCGCGCCACCGGAATTCCACCCGCAACTGCCGCTGCATGTCGAGTTGCAACAGGCGGTGCTGGAGTCCATCCGGGGCCAACCGATACTCGCGCAAGGACGACTCGATGCCTTGCTTGAACACGGTCAGCAAAGTGGCCGGCAGATGCTCAGCGTGATGGCGCTCAACCAGAAAGTCGCCTTGCTGCTGAGCATCGGGCGTGAAGCCGAAGCCCGTCGCACCCTGGCCCAGGCTTTCGAAGCTGCCAGCGGCGGGGTGTTGCAGCCCTTCGAGTGGTTGTTCGGTGAGCACCGTGAATGGTTGCGCGAACAACTGCTGCAGGCACCGCCCAGTACCTTGCGTGAGCATCTGCTCGAACGCCTGCCCTCGACGGTGGCCCAGCCTGCCGACCCGGCGGCGCCGGTCGAAACCCTCAGCAGTCGCGAGCGGGCGGTGTTGCAACTGATTGCCCAAGGCTGTTCGAACCAAGAGATCAGCGAGCAATTGTTCATCTCGCTGCACACGGTCAAGACCCACGCCAGCCATATCAACAGCAAGCTCGGTGTGGAGCGTCGCACCCAAGCAGTGGCGCGGGCGAAGGCGTTGGGGTTGTTGGGCTGAGTAAGATATTGCGGTCGGTGAGATCCCCGTGGCGAGGGAGCTTGCTCCCGCTGGGCTGCGAAGCAGCCCCAACTGATAATCTGACACACCGCGGTGCCACGTGTAGGGTCGCTTCGCAACCCAGCGGGAGCAAGCTCCCTCGCCACAAAGGCTTTGACAAGGAATCCCTCGATGTTGCCTCTGTACAAAACCATCCAATCCCCTGTCGGCCAACTGATCCTCGTCGCCCGGCAGACACGGCTGGCGGCCATCCTCTGGGAAAACGAGCGGCTCAATCGGGTGCGCCTGGGGCCTTTGGAGGAGGACACCCAGCATCCGGTCCTCAAGGAAACCGAGCGTCAGTTGCTGGAATACTTCGCTGGCCAGCGCCGTCGTTTCGAGCTGGAGCTGGACTTCGCGGGCACTGATTTCCAGATCCGGGTCTGGCAAGCCCTGTTGACCATCCCCTTTGGCGAAACCCGCAGCTACCGCGACATCGCCATCCAGGTGGGGCAACCCACGGCGGTCCGGGCGGTCGGCGCCGCCAATGGCCGCAACCCCATCTCGATCATCGCCCCGTGCCACCGGGTCATCGGCAGCTCCGGCAGCCTTACCGGCTTCGCTGGTGGCCTGGCGGCCAAACAGTTCCTGCTGAGCCTTGAAGGTCAGCAGTCGCTGCAATTGGTGTTCTGACTGCCACTTCCCTGTGGGAGCGAGCTTGCTCGCGATAGCGAATTGTCAGCTTGCGTAGGTGCTGGCGGTGCCAGCGCTTTCAGGTCGGTGGTGATTTTGGGGGCAGCATCCGCGTCGGCGGTTGGCCGTTGGCATTGTGCTGGTAGATCTGCGCGGGCTGGCCCTGTTCATTGAAGAACACCTGGCCAATGCCGGCGCTGTTCCACAACCGTTCGCCCGCTTCGGCGTGTTCCGGGGTGTGGGGGACGATGCGCATGCTGCGGCGCTTGGTGAACCAGTTCAGGGGCGAGCGTGGCGAGTAGAGCCAGCGGTTCAGGCGATCGAACCATTCCAGCAGCGCAGGGGGAAATTCATTCTTGATGCCGCTGCTGGTGATCTGCCAGATGCGCGGGCCGCCCTTGCGGTGCGGGATCAACACTTCGTATACGAAGCAATAGTGCACGTCCCCGGACAGCACCACGTAATTACCGGGCGTACGTGAGTGGCGGAAAATGTTCAGGATCACCTGGGCAGCGCCGCGATGGGCCATCCAGTTTTCCGCATCCACCAGCAGTGGATAACCGCACCAACTGAACACCCGCTGCACGGTCTCGATCAGCTTCACACCGAAGATCGGCGCCGGTGAGACGATAATCGCCGACGGGTGATCCAACAACTCCTGCTGCAACTCGCTCAGGGCTTCCCAATCCAGCAGGCCGGAAGGTTGCTTGAGGTTGTTCTCGCTGCGCCAGCGGCGGGTGCGGGTGTCAAGCACCACCAGGGCCGGGGTACTCGGCAGCACGTAATGCCATTGCTGGAAACCCAGCAGAGTGTCGATCAGTTGGTCCTGGGGTTCGCTGTCGAGGTAACGGTCTCGGGCGGTGTCGCTCAGGGCCAGGGTTTGCGGGAGCACGTCAGCGAAGGCATCGGGGTTGTTACCCCAGCCCTGGCAGAGCATGTAGGCGATCAACGCATTGCCGATGATGCGTTTGGAGAACGGATGGCCGTAGGCCGTTTCCTCCCACTGCGCAGACAGGTTCCAGTCATCGGTAATGTCGTGGTCGTCGAAAATCATCAGGCACGACAGGTGCGCAAACACTCGCGCCACGCCGCCCAGCCCGGTCTTGAACGCATCGATGCGCTGCTGTTCCAGGTCGTAGCGCTGGCGCCGTTCGACGGTCAGTTCGGGCGGCTGCACGGTGATCAGCGTCCAAGGCACGGGCGACCACACTAGCAGGTACATCGCCATGACCTCGGCGAAGGTCACCAGGTGATTGTCGGCACTGCTGCTGGTGAAAATCGGCTTGCGGGCCCCGCCGAAAAATCGCTCGCGCAGGGTTTCGTTACTCTCCAGTGCCGGCAACAAATCGGCACGATGGTAATAACTGGCCGGGTGCCGATAGAGCTTGGCGCTGTCCTCCACCACGGCACCTTCCAGGCATTCCTCGAACAACCCCAGGCATTCGATCAGCGCATGAATCGCCCGCAACATGGGCCCGGCGACGTCGTCGGCATAGACCTGGTCGCCGCTCATCATCAGCAATGCCGGGCGTTGGTCAGGGGCTTGCGCCAACAGCCGGTCGACGCAGAGCAGGCCGTCGTTGGCTGGGTAATGGGGTTTGCGGCAAGAGCCGTGGACCAGTTGCTCGATGCGCGAATGCAGTATGAAATTCGGGCACTGTGCGCCGTCATACAGCAGGTGCGGCGCCCATTCGGCGATGGGCGCGCCGTCCACCAGCAAGTCGTAGTCAATCGTCACGTCCCGGGGCAGGGGGCTGGCGAGCCGTACATCGATCAAGTGCACAAACGCCCGCTGTCCCACCGGCACCACGGTGCAGCGTGTCGCATCCAGTGCAAGATCACCCACGCCGGCCACGCGCAACGTCATCGCCAATGCTCGCGTGCCCACCAGCCACATCACCAGCCGCGTGGGCTCCAGCCGTCGCAACAGTGGGCCGACCAGGACGGCGGGCAGGGTGGTGATATCAGAAGTGGATGGCAGCATTCGCGGGTAAAAGCTCTGTTCAGGGAGAGGCGGGGGATCATAACGCAATGTGCCGGGTTGCTGGGGACAGGGAGGCGTTGTGGTAACCCTGTGGCGAGGGAGCTTGCTCCCGCTGGGCTGCGCAGCAGCCCCCAAATGTTTGCCTGACACACCGCGGTATCAGGTTTTGGGGGTGCTTCGCGCCCCAGCGGGAGCAAGCTCCCTCGCCACAACAGAAGTGTTCAGCCAGGGGCTTCAAGTTATCCCCCGCCTTGTTACATCACTGGGCCTTGTTGGACGCCTGCGCCGCCTTGATCAGATCGGGCCCGATCTCCTGTTCGAACTTGGCCCATACCGGCTTCATTTTTTCGCGCCAGGCATTGCGCTGCTCTGGTGTGAGGGTAATGACCTCGGTGGTCTTGGCGTCCAGCACATGCTGCTTGTCCTGTTGGTTGAACCGCTCCGCTTCTTGGTTGGCATAGGCGGTGGACTCAACCACGATCTTGTCCAGTTCGCTGCGGATATCCGGTGGCAGGCCTTTCCAGAAGTCCGAGGTGGTGATCAACATGTAGTCGAGTATGCCGTGGTTGGACTCGGTGACATATTTCTGCACTTCATTGAGTTTCTGGTTGTAGAAGTTCGAATAGGTGTTTTCCGTGCCGTTGACCAAACCGGTGCGCAAACCCTGGTACACCACTGAGAAAATCATCGGTTTAGCCTTGGCATCCACCGCCTTGAACTGTTCCTCCAGCACTGCGGAGGTCTGGATCCGGAACGTCAGGTCGCGGGCGTCCTCGGGTGTGCGCAACGGCTTGTTGGCCGATAGCTGCTTCATGCCGTTATGCCAATAGGCCAGGCCGGTGATGTTCTTGCTTTCCATGGACTTGAGCAGCTTCTGGCCCTCGGGGCTGCGCTGAAAACGGTCCACGGCGGCGATGTCGTTGAACAGGAAGGGCAAGTCGAACAACTGTACCGACTTGGTGTACTGATCGAATTTGGCCAACGACCGCGCAATGATCTGCACTTCCCCGAGGAGCAAGGCTTCCAACTCCTTGTCATCGCCATACAGCGTGGAGTTGGGGTACACCTCCACCTTCACCTTGCCCGCCAGCCGTTCATCCACGAGCTTCTTGAACATCAACGCGCCCTGGCCCTTGGGCGTTTGTTCGCCGACGACGTGGGAGAATTTGATGACGATCGGCTCAGTCGCCATGACCATGCCCCACGCCCCGAAAGCCAGGGTGCAGGCGAGCGCTTTCCACATAGGTTTTAGCATTGCGAGGCGTCCCTTTCAGTGTCCGAAGGCACAGGGCCGACAGGTCGGCCCTATCCCTCTGTGACGAACAAGTTGTCCCGTGCCCGTCACGGAGTGTGTTTATCGGGTTTAACTCATTCCCAACCAGTTCGGTAGCACCAGCGAGATCCACGGCACATAGGTAATCAGCACCAGGAACGCCAGCAGAATCATCAACCACGGCATGGCCGCGCGGATGGTGGCGGGCAGGGACATGCCGGTCACCGCCGAGGTGACGAACAGGTTCAACCCCACCGGTGGTGTGATCAGGCCGATCTCCAGGTTCACCACCATGATGATGCCCAGGTGGATCGGGTCGATGCCCAGTTTCATGGCGATGGGGAACAGGATCGGCGCCAGGATCAGGATGATCGCCGAGGGCTCCATGAACGCGCCGGCAATCAGCAGCACGATGTTCACCACCAGCAGGAAGGTCACCGGCGTCAACCCGGCATCGATCACCCATGCCGTGATTTGCTGCGGCAGTTGCTCGGTGGTCAGCACATGGGCGAAGAGCATGGCGTTGGCGATGATGAACATCAGCATGATGCTCAGCTTGGCCGACTCCAGCAGCACTTTCGGCGTCTCACGGAACGTGAGGTCCTTGTAGACGAACAACGCGATAAACGCCGAATACACCGCCGCCACTGCCGCTGCTTCGGTGGGGGTGAACATCCCGGAGTAAATCCCGCCGAGGATGATGAACATCAGCAGCAGGCCCCAGATGGCCTTGCGCGCGGTGGTCAACCACTCACGGAACGTCGCCCGGGGCAGGGCTGGGAGGTTTTTCTTCACCGCGACGATGTAGATCGCCACCATCAGGAAAAAACCCAACAGCAAGCCGGGAATCACACCGGCCATGAACAGCTTGCCCACCGAGGTTTCGGTCGCCGCGGCATACACCACCATCACGATCGAGGGCGGAATCAGGATGCCCAGGGTCCCGGCGTTGCAGACGATGCCTGCGCCAAACGCCTGTGGATAACCCGAGCGCACCATCCCGGCAATGGCAATGGAGCCGACCGCCGCCACTGTCGCGGGACTTGAGCCCGACAACGCCGCAAACAGCATGCAAGCCAGCACCGCCGCAATCGCCAGGCCGCCACGGATATGCCCGACGCAGGCGTTGGCAAAGTCGATCAGCCGCCGCGCCACACCGCCAGTGGTCATGAACGCCCCGGCCAGCAGGAAGAACGGAATCGCCAGCAGCGTGTAGTGCTCGGAGGTTTCGAACAGCTTGATCGCCAGGGAACGCACCGAGTCGGGACTGAAGAAAATGATGGTCAACGAACCGGCCAAACCCAGCGATATGGCGATGGGCACGCCGATGAACATCAGCACGAACAGTGCTATGAACAGGAAGGCAATGGTCATGGCTTGTCTTCCTCATGTTCGGTCAATTTGATGGCTTCGGCCGCTTCATCGGCCAGCCCCAGGCCGGTCTGGCGATTGCGCAGGATTCGCACGAGAATTTCCGCGAAACGGATAAACACCAGGGCAAAACCGACCGGTACGATCAACCCGATATGCCACTGCATGATGCCGAAATGGCCGAGATCCTCGGCGCCGATCTGGGCAATCATCAACGTGTTGATCCATTCGAAACTCGCCACCGCCAGCAACCCGGCATAGCCAAGGCAGCACAGGCAAGCGATGACGCCGATGAAACGCTGCACCGGTTTGCTCGCCAGTTTCACCAGCGCATCGACGCCGATGTGCCCGGCCGTGCGCACGCCGTACGACAGGCCAAAGAAAATCAGCCAGCCAAACAGCGCCTTGGTCAGTGATGTGCTCCAGGTCATGGCCTGGGCCATACCCATGATGTTGTCGCCGATGGCGAACATCGGTTCGCTGGCGGCTGGCCAATGATCGCCGAGGCTGTAGAAAACCGCATAGAGGTTGTTGAGTACCACGTAGACGAACGTTACGAGCGTCATGGCGGCCAGGAGAAAGGCGATGAAACCTTCCTCGAAGTGTTCCCAGATGCGCCGAAGGGCGTTCATGGACGACATCTCCTGTTGGAGGGACGACAGGCCGGTGCCGCCAGGGTGGCGACACCGGCCAACCAATCACTGGGCTTTATTGGACGCTTCGGCTGCTTTGATCAGGTCAGCGCCGATATCGCCTTCGAACTTCTTCCACACCGGTTTCATCTTGTCGCGCCATTCGCCACGTTCTTCTGGCGTCAGGGTGATGATCTCGGTGGTCTTGGCGTCGAGGATGCGTTGTTTGTCGTGCTCGTTGAGCTGTGCCGCCTCTTTGTTCACATGGGCGGTGACTTCTACCAGGATCTTGTCCAGTTCCGTGCGAATGTCCGGTGGCAGGCCGTTCCAGAACTTGGTGTTAGTGATCAGCATGTAGTCGAGCAAACCGTGGTTGGACTCGGTGATGTACTTCTGCACTTCATGCATTTTCTGGCTGTAGATGTTGGAGTACGGATTTTCCGCACCGTTGACCACACCGGTCTGCAAGCCTTGGTACACCTCGGCGAAACTCATCTTGCGCGGGTTGGCGTTCACCGCCTTGAATTGTTCTTCCAGCACCGCTGACGCCTGTACCCGGAACTTCAGGCCGCGAGCATCCTTGGGTTCACGCAGGGGTTTGTTCGCCGACAGCTGCTTCATGCCGTTGTGCCAATAAGCCAGGCCGGTGATGTTCTTGCTTTCCATGGATTTGAGCAGTTTCTGGCCTTCAGGGCTCAACTGGAAACGGTCCACGGCGGAGATGTCATCGAACAGGAACGGCAAGTCAAACAGCTGTACGGTCTTGGTGTATTGCTCGAACTTGGCCAGCGATGGCGCAATCATCTGCACGTCGCCCAGCAGCAAGGCTTCCATCTCCTTACCATCGCCGAACAACGAAGAATTGGGGTAGACCTCGACCTTCACTTTGCCTGGCAACCGTTCTTCCACCAGTTTCTTGAACAACAGTGCGCCTTGGCCTTTTGGTGTTTGCTCGGCGACCACATGGGAGAACTTGATCACCACCGGATCTGCCGCCATGGCCGTGCTCATCGCGCTCAGGGCCAATGTGCAAGCGAGCGCTTTCCAGATAGGTTTGAACATTAGGGGCTTTCCTCTTGTTTTTAGTATTTTCGTGCGAGCTCATTCAAAACGCAGCGTAAAGCGGAACAATGATGAGTCTAGGCAGAAAAACAACTTGCGGGGACGGTTGACGGGAAAAACCGTCCTTTGGCCATACGTCTCGACAGGTTGCGTTAGAGTCTTCCTTGTGTCGGGCTGAAACATCACAAACGGGTCGAATACTGGGCCGGAAACCGTGAAGGAGTGGTAATGACTGGCTCTCAATCTCACGCCAGCGCTTATCGAATTCATGGGGCGAGGGGGGCTGCTAGGCTATGCGTCCAGGATGAAAAACCTCATGGAGAGGACAGATGTTTACATTCGACACGTTGTGGAAAAGCCATCCGCAGATATTTGGACAAATGGGTTTTTCGATCGAAGGCACGTTCTCGGACTTTCACGATTCCAAGGACATCTGGTTCTGGAAAGTCATATGAACGTCATCAAGGAAATTTTCTTCGTGCTCCTGATCATCGTGCTGGCGGTCGGCACATTTAACTTGGCGTTCATGGCCGTTGGTAGTTATTTCGGACCGTTCTACGAGAGCGAAGCAGACCAGAGCCGCAACTTTGCGATCTGGTTGTTTGGCAATGTCGGGGTGGTGGTCATGGCTGCGGCGCTGGGCATTGCCTGGAGACGACGGCGCAAACCTCGAATCTAGCCAGGCAGCCAAAGTCTGCACAAAACCTGTGACAGGGCGTCACCTTCCGCAGCCATCGCCTCCCACAATTTTGATCTCCTGTGTTCACGAATTCTGCGTCCGCCACAGTCCCCCTGTGGGGAGCGAGCCTGCTCGCGAAGACGCCGGCCCAGCCAACATCACCCTCTCAGACTGCATTCGCGAGCAAGCTCCCACCGTGGAATGGTGGCCTGCACGAATCTGCCAATCGACACCGATCCCGTGTGGCGAGGGAGCTTGCTCCCGCTGGGCTGCGCAGCAGACCCAAGCCTTTGCCTGAGACACCGAGTCGTCAGGCTTCAGGGCCGCTTCGCGCCCCAGCGGGAGCAAGCTCCCTCGCCACGGGATGTGGCTGCACCTGACCAATAGCCGTGATCGGTTTGGTGCGCGGACCTGACAGTTCACCGTCGCCTGAGCCACCGCTATCGCGAGCAAGCCCGTTCCCCCAGTCGCCCATCTCCTGCCCACGTCTTCAGCCTTCAAGGCGCTACGTCGTCTACGGCAAGTCGTCTCACTTTACGCCGTGTGGTATGACGACATTTTAAAATTTTGCTCATGGAAATGACCTCTTCTTCGCGAAAAGCCTCGTTAGCGTGTAAGTTTTATTGCGTTTAAGGGGTTGACAGCTCACCAGGAACGTCAGAATAATCCGACACGTTGTATGACGACATACAAATAAACAATAACAACATTTGGTGTTCCTCCCCATGAGAATCACAGGCGTTCACGTCGAAGTCTTTTCCACCCCTTCGCGCCGCGCTCAGGACAGTGCCGGCCATGCCCATCCAGGCGATGAGGTCATGATCAAAATGGCTTTGCTGCGAATCGGTTGCGACGATGGCTCCGAGGGCTATGCCTTCGGCCCGCCTGAGTTGATTCGTCCGCACATCATCGAATCCTTCGTGCGCAAGGTGCTGATCGGTCGTGATCCGATGGACCGTGAAAGCATCTGGCAAGACCTTGCACACTGGCAGCGCGGCAGTGCCGGGCAGTTCACTGATCGGGCGTTGGCCCTGGTGGAGCAAGCGCTGTGGGACTTGGCCGGGCGCAAACTCAAGCTGCCGGTGCACAAGTTGATTGGTGGCTATCGCGATAAGGTTCCGGCCTACGGCTCGACGATGTGTGGCGACGATCTGCCGGGCGGGTTGTCCACGCCGGACGAGTACGGCCAGTTCGCCGAAAAGCTGGTCCAGCGCGGCTACAAGGCCATCAAGCTGCACACCTGGATGCCGCCGATTTCCTTCGCGCCGAACCCGCAAATGGACATCCAGGCCTGCGCTGCCGTGCGTGAGGCGGTGGGGCCGGACATCGCGCTGATGCTCGACGGTTATCACTGGTACAGCCGCATGGATGCGCTGACCATCGGCAAGGCCCTGCAAAAGCTGAATTTCGCCTGGTTCGAAGAGCCGATGATGGAAGACTCGGCGGAGTCCTATGCCTGGCTGGCCGCCAACCTGGACATCCCGGTGTTGGGCCCGGAAAGCATCGCCGGCAAGTTCCACAGCCGCGCCAGTTGGGTGACCCAGAAATCCTGTGACATCCTGCGCGCCGGCGTGGCCGGGGTCGGGGGCATCGGGCCGTGCCTGAAGGTGGCGCACCTGGCCGAGTCGTTCGGCATGGACTGCGAAGTGCACGGCAACGGCGCGGCGAACCTGGCGGTGGTCGGGGCGATCAGCAATTGCCGCTGGTACGAGCGCGGCCTGCTGCACCCATTCCTCGACTATGAAGAAGTCCCGGCGCACCTCAACAGCATTGTCGATCCGATGGACGCCGATGGTTTTGTACACCTGTCCGACCGACCGGGGTTGGGCGAGGACATCAACTTCGCGTATATCGAAGCCAACACCCTGTCTCGACATTGATCCTGTTCCACGCCTGAGGTCGATGGCTGCCCGGGCGACAAGTCTTTATAAATATAAGAAAGGACTGAACCATGAATCTCTGGCCCAAGCGCCTGACCAGGCTGCTGTGTGTCGCCGTGGCCCTGTACGCAGTGCAGGTGCCCGTCAGCCTGGCCCAAGGCGAAACGCCCCCCGACCAATTGGTGGTGGGCATGAGCATGATCAACCTGTTGTCCCTGGACCCTGCCGCGGCGACGGGTCTGGAGGTCGCCGAGGTCAACGCCAACGTCTACGATATGCTTCTGGAGCAGGATGCGGCGCAGCCGGACACGCTGATTCCGGCCCTGGCGAAAACCTGGGACGTCAGCCCCGACCGCATGCGCCTGACCTTCCAATTGCGCGATGACGTGCGTTTTCACTCCGGCGCACCGCTCACTGCCCAAGACGTCGCCTGGTCATTGCAGCGTGTGGTCACCCTCAACCGCGCCCTGGCTTCGACCTGGAAAGCCTACGGTTTCACCGCCGACAACGTCGTCAAGTTGATGCGTGCCGAAGGGCCGCACACCTTTGTCATGGAGCTGCCACGCGTCACGGACCCGATGCTGGTGCTCAACACCCTGGCGACTTCTCCCAGCGCCTTCATCATCGATCGCAGCGTCGCCTTGCAGCATCAGGTCGGTGACGATCAGGGCGCGGCCTGGTTGGCGACTCACACAGCCGGCTCCGGCGCGTTCAAGCTCGATATCTGGCGCGCCAACGACGTGATCCTGATGAGTCGCAATGACGACTATTGGCGCGGCGCGGCGAAGTTGCGCCGGGTGATCATGCGCAACATGACCGAGTCCCAGGCCCTGCGGCTGATGGTCGAGCGCGGTGACCTGGACGTCGCCCGGGGCATGGCGGCCACCGACATCAAGGCCCTGGGCAAGGTCGATGAGGTGCGCATCCAGAGCATCGCCCGGGGCACGCTGTACTACGTGGCGATGAGCATGCAACAGCCGTTGTTCCAGGACATCCGCGTGCGCCAGGCCATTCGCCTGTTGATCGACTACCAGGGCATCAACGATGTGGTGATGCCGCACTACGGTGTGATCAATCAGCGGCCCTTGCAGTTGGGACTGCCGGCACGCCTGGAAGACCCGGGCTATCGCCTGGACGTGGCCGAGGCCAAGCGCCTGTTGGCGGCGGCCGGGCACGCCGACGGCTTTAAAGTGACCATTCGATCGCTCACCGATCCGCCGTTCATCAACATCGCCACCAGCCTGCAAGCGACACTGGCCCAGGCCGGTATCCAGGCGACGATCATCACCGGCACCGGCAACCAGATCTACGGGGCGATGCGCGACCGTCAGTTCGACATCCTCGTCGGGCGCGGCGGTGGCGGGGCGGAGCGTCATCCCCATTCGAGCCTGCGGGCCCTGGTGTACAACCCGGACAACCGCACCGAAGCCAAGCTGAGCAACTTCCAGGGCTGGCGCACCTCGTTCTTCGACCCGCAGCTCAATCAGTTGATCGAGCAGGCCGAGCGCGAGCGTGATCCCGAGCGCCAGCGCCAAATCTACGCACGGATCCAGACCCTCTACGACCAACAGGCCGGGGCGATCATGCCGGTCTCACAGATGGTGGACGAAGTGGTGATCCACGCCGACGTGCGCAACTACATCGGCCACACCGCCGCCACCACGCGTCTTCGGGACGTCTACAAGCAGCGCTGAAATCGACGGCCACAGGGCCAAGGCAGGAATGAACATGTCGACTGCATCCTTTTCAATCTGGACCACCCGGGCCGCTTCGGCGACCCGGCGCGGCGGCTCGGTGGCGGTGACGCTGCTGGGGTTGCTGCTACTGACCTTTTTCATCGGGCGAGTGATGCCCCTGGACCCGGTGCTGGCCATCGTCGGCCCGGACGCCGACGCCTCGGCCTACGCCCAGGTGTACAAAGAGCTGGGCCTGGACAAACCGTTGTGGACCCAGTTCGCGATCTACCTCGGCGACCTGCTGCACGGTGACTTCGGCATGGCCTTGTTGACCGGCAACCCGGTCATCACCGACATCGCCCGGGTCTTCCCGGCCACCTTGGAACTGGCGACCCTGGCTATTCTGTTCGGCGTGTTGGCGGGCTTGCCGCTGGGTGTCTACGCCGCGACGCATCAGGGCCGTGCCGGTGACCATGTCGCACGGCTGATCACGTTGTTCGGTTACTCCACGCCGATTTTCTGGATCGGCATGATGGCCTTCCTGGTGTTCTACGCCTGGCTGGGTTGGGCCGGTGGCGTCGGGCGCATTGGCCTGGCTTATGACGGGCTGATCCCGAAACACACCGGGCTGTTGTTGATCGACACCGCCTGGTCCGGCGACTGGGAGGCCTTTCGCAGCGCCCTGCGGCACATCCTGTTGCCGGCGGTGATCCTCAGCTTCAACTCGGTGGCCTACATCAGCCGCATGACCCGCAGCTTCATGCTTGAGCAACTGTCCCAGGAGTACATCATCACCGCCCGGGTCAAGGGTTTGTCCCAGCGGCGGATCGTTTGGGGGCATGCCTTCGGCAACATTCGCGTGCAGTTGTTGACCATCGTCGCGTTGGCCTATGGCGGCCTGCTGGAAGGCGCGGTGCTGATCGAAACCGTGTTCGCCTGGCCGGGGTTCGGCCAGTACCTGACCAGCAGCTTGCTGCTCGGTGACATGAACGCGGTGATGGCTTGCGTGCTGCTGATCGGCCTCATCTTCGTGACGCTGAACCTAATCAGCGACGCGTTGTACAAGATCTTCGACCCGAGGACTCGCTAATGAACCTGCCCCTGGCTTCCAGCGCACCCGCCGCGCTGCCCGCCTCCAGTACCGCAGCGATGGCCGCCAGTACCTTGCGCCTGCTGCGTTTCCTGCTGCGCAACCCGATGACCTTCGCCGGCCTGATCGTCGTCGCGACCCTGATGCTGGTCGCGGTCTTCGCGCCCTGGATCGCCGGCCACGATCCGCTGTTGCAGAACCTCGCCGGGGCCTTGCAGGCACCCAGCGGCGTGCACTGGTTCGGCACTGACGAATACGGTCGCGATGTCTTCGCCCGGCTGGTGTATGGCTCGCGCATCACCCTGTACATCGTCTTGCTGGTGACGGTGATCGTCGGCCCCATCGGCCTGCTGGTCGGCACGGTTTCCGGCTACTTCGGCGGTTGGGTCGACAGCCTGTTCATGCGCATCACCGACATCTTCATCTCGTTCCCCAGCCTGGTCCTGGCGCTGGCCTTCATCGCCGCCCTTGGCCCGGGCCTGGAGCATGCGGTGATCGCCATCGCGCTGACGGCTTGGCCGCCGATTGCCCGGCTTGCCCGCGCCGAAACACTGCCACTGCGCAACGCTGACTTCGTTGTTGCGGTGCAGCTCCAAGGCGCGTCGAGCACCCGCATCATCCTGCGCCACATCATCCCGATGTGCCTGTCGTCGGTGATCATCCGCCTGACCATGAACATGGCGAGCATCATCCTCACCGCCGCCGCCCTGGGTTTTCTCGGCCTCGGCGCCCAGGCACCGTTGCCGGAGTGGGGCGCGATGATCTCCACCGGGCGGCGCTACATGCTCGAAAGCTGGTGGCTGGTGGCGGCACCCGGTGCGGCGATCATGCTGGTCAGCCTGGCCTTCAACCTGTTGGGCGACGGCTTGCGCGACGTCCTCGACCCACGCAGCCAATCCTGAGGAACAGGCCATGACTGAGATAAAACTTGCGGTACAGGACTTGTGCGTGGAATTTCGCAACGCCGGCAAAACTTCCCTGGCGGTGCGTAACGTGTCGTTCACCCTGGGCCGGGAAAAACTCGCCATCGTTGGTGAATCCGGCTCAGGAAAATCCACCGTTGGCCGCAGTCTTTTGCGTCTGCATCCGCCGACCGCGCGGGTCACCGCCAAGACCTTGCGCTTCGCCGATATTGACCTGTTGGCCGCCAGCGAAAAGCAGATCCAGGCGATTCGCGGCGCGCGCATGTCGATGATCATGCAAGACCCCAAGTACTCGTTGAACCCGGTGGTGCGCGTCGGCGAACAAATCGCCGAGGCCTACCTGGCCCATCACAAGGTGCCCCATCGCGAAGCCCGCGAACGCGCCTTGGACATGCTCGCCAAGGTGCATATCCGCGACCCACGGCGGGTCTATGACCTGTACCCGCACGAGGTCTCGGGCGGCATGGGCCAGCGGATCATGATCGCCATGATGGTGATCACCGATCCCCAGGTGATCATCGCCGACGAGCCCACCTCGGCGCTGGACGTATCGGTGCGCCGACAGGTGCTCAATGTGCTGGAGGAGTTGGTCAGCGAACGTGACCTGGGGCTGATTTTCATCAGTCACGATTTGAATCTGGTACGGCATTTCTGTGATCGCGTGCTGGTGATGTACGCCGGTCGCGTGGTCGAGTCGATTGCCGCCGCCGACCTGGATAACGCCACCCATCCCTACACCCAAGGCCTGTTGGCCGCATTGCCGAGCCTGGACCATCCGCGCGCCACGTTGCCGGTGCTGCAGCGCGACCCACACTGGTTGAATGCTTGAGGAGCCTGTCATGAGCATGATTGAAATCGCCGGCCTGAACCTCAGTTTTGGTACCGGTTCGGCACTGAACGCAGTACTGCACGACGTCGACTTGAGTGTCGCCGAAGGTGAGGCATTCGGCTTGGTGGGGGAGTCCGGTTCGGGCAAGACCACCGTGCTGCGCTGCCTGGCCGGGCAGTACCAGCATTGGAGCGGACAACTGCGGGTCGCCGGCCAAGCCGTGACGCGCAACCTGCCGCTGAATCACTATCGCACGGTGCAGATGGTGTTCCAGGACCCGTACGCCTCGTTGCATCCGCGCTACACCATCGATGCCGCGCTGCAAGAGCCGCTGCGCATCCACGGCATCGACGGGCGTGCGCAGAAGGTCAGCGAGATCCTGCGCAAGGTCGGCTTGAACGACAGCTTTCGCTTCCGTTATCCGCACCAGTTGTCCGGTGGCCAGCGCCAACGCGTGGCGATCGCCCGGGCGCTGATCCTGCGTCCCCGGGTGTTGTTGCTGGACGAGCCGACCTCGGCGCTGGACGTCTCGGTGCAGGCGGAAATCCTCAACCTGCTGGCCGACTTGCGTCACCAGGAAGGGCTGACCTACCTGATGGTCACCCATGATCTGGCGGTGGTGGCGCATTTGTGTGATCGGCTGGCGGTGATGCAGCAGGGCCGGGTGGTGGAGACCCTCGACAGCCATCTGCTGGCGAGCGATGGCGCCACGCACGCGTACACCCGTTTGTTGGTGCAAGCCAGTCGGGACATACAACGCGTGCCCATCGCTGTTTGAGGTTCCATTAATTAGTTGTACTTGTTTTAACCCGTAAAAAACGTTGGAGCCCAGGTATCAATGCCGCGCACGCGCTCGCCTGTGATTTAGCGTCTGCCCTAACTAACCTTTCAACCAACAAGAATAAAAAACATGAAAAAGACACTTGTATTAGTTTCCCTCGCTGCATTGTTCACTTCGGTTGTTGCAGTGGCCGATACCGGCTACATCAATGTGCGTCACCAATATGCGGAGAAAACTCGCATGCACGCCGACCGCGCCAAGTTCGGTATACGACTGGACAACGGCGTGGGCCTGGAAGGTGAACTCAAATACAAGACCGCCGGTGACCGGCAAGACGTCGCCTTCGACAATACCGTTGGCAGTGGTCATGAATTCACCGTCAACTACCAGCACAAGATCGATGACCGCTGGACGCTGACGCCTTCGCTGGCCCTGGATAGCGACGAGGAGTCCACCACCTACAAATTGGGCCTGCGCCTGGGTTACCGCGTGACCAAAGAGCTGAGCATCGCCGGGCGCTACCGTTTTGATTCAGCCAAGCTTGACCGCGACCAGATCGACCGTGACGTGCCGCATAATGGCCAGGACGATCAGAAGGTCAACCGTTACGATGTTTATATCAACTATGGCCCTCAAGGACCGTGGGCCTATGAATATCAATTGACTTATTTCGATGCCGACTACATTCGCTATAACGGCGGTACCGACGACTATGAACAGAATGCCGTGGTTAAATACCAGTGGGACAAACGCTGGGCGCCGTTCTTTGAAGTGGGCGATATCAAAGTCAACTCGGTCGACAGTGATCGCCAGTTGCGACTGCGGGTCGGTGTTAAATACAGCTTCTTCTAAATTGTGAGAGCAAGCGCCCCCAGACAGCACTGCTCGTTCAAGGGGGCGATGAATCCGTGGCGAGGGAGCTTGCTCCCGCTTGAGTGCGAAGCGCTCACAAAAATGGGCCTGCTGCGCAGTCCAGCGGGAGCAAGCTCCCTCGCCACAGTGAGTCATGCAAACCTTAAGTGAACAGCATTGGGCTTACTCGTTGTAGAACGCCTGGCGCTGTTGCGTTTCACACAGGCGCATGCGGCTATTGCTCAAATGCAGGTACATGGCCGCCCGCGCCGCATCGACATTGCCGCTGGCGATGGCGTCGAAGATCTGCTGATGTTCGGCGTTGATCCCTTGCAGGTAAGCACTGCGATCGCTTTGCCCGGAGTAGGCGGAGTTCATGCGGGTACGCGGGATCAGCTTCGTGCCCAGGTGCTTCATGATGTCGATCAGGTAGTAATTGCCGGCTGCCTTGGCGATTTTCAGATGGAACTGAAAATCGGCATTGATGGTGGTGCCGGATTTTTCCGGCCCTTGCAGCAACGCCTCCAGCGCCTGGGCCAGTTCGGCCAGGGCTTCGGGCGTTGCGCGTTCGGCGGCCATGCCGGCGGCCTGGACTTCCAGGCTCAGGCGAAACTCCAGCAGGCTGAGCACATCCGACAACGTGGCAATCGTCGCCGGCCCGAGGGTAAAGCCCTCGGGTGCCGGCATGTCCAAAACAAAGGTGCCGACGCCATGGCGCGTCTCCACCAGCCCTGCCGCCTGCAAGCGCGACAGCGCCTCACGCACCACCGAACGACTGACACCTTCTGCCTCCATGATGTGCACTTCGGTGGGGAGCTTTTCGCCGCGCTTGAGAACACCTTCACGCATGCGCTGGGCAAAGCGGTCGACCAGGGTTTCGGCGAGGCGGCGCGGCTTGTTCAGTGGAGATAACGCTTGATCCGTCATCGGCTTGCTCTTGGGTGATCAGCGGGCATTATAGTGCGTTTTGCCGCGAGGTCGCGGCTATAATGCGCGATCGTCTGGCTTTAATGGATAGGTGCAATGGACCGTGTCACACCCGATCGACGCCTGAGCATGACCCAGCAACTGGTGGTCGACCTGACGCAGCAGATACTGGCCGGCGAACTGCCTGCGGGCAGTAAGTTACCCACCGAACAGGTCATCATCAAGGAACGCGGCGTCAGTCGGACCGTGGTCCGCGAAGCCATGTCGCGGCTTCAGGCCGAAGGTTTGGTGGAGACCCGCCACGGCATCGGCACCTTCGTGGTCGACACCGCCCGCCCCGGTGATTTCCAAGGCAGCAAACACGTCAAGGGTGGCGCCTACGACGCGCTCGCCGTGATCGAACTGCGCCTGAGCCTGGAAGTGGAAGCCGCCGGCATCGCCGCACAACGGGCCACGCCGGAACAGTTGCAGGCCATGCGCGAAGTACTCGACGCGGCGAATGCCCTTGAGGCGGCCGATGACGAAAGCGCCCGGGTCGATTTCGAATTCCATTTGCAGATCGTCCAGTGCACCGACAACAGCTTCTTTATCGATGCCATGGCGCATGTGGGCAACACCTTGATCGCGGTGGTGCAACAGGCCGGGCCTGTGGTGACGGACGAGAACCGAGCGTTGCTGGTTCGAGAGCGCGAGCAGATCTATGCGGCGTTGGCGCGGCGTGATGCCGAAGCGGCGCGGGCGTCGATGCGCTTGCACTTGATCAATATGCTGCAGCGGGTTCGAGGTGTGGTTGAGTCAGCGGCGTAATAACACGTCCACCAGTTGCAGCGGCGCCCTGAGGGGGCGCCGCTGCTAGGCTCAGGTTCACACCTTTGCAGGGTTCTGCTTTTGCGGATCAATGCCGTAAAGCCTGATCGCCTCGGCTACTTTTTCCCGAGGTATTTTTCCGTCGTCGGCCAGGGCCTTCAACGCCGCGAGGGCGATGAAGTGCCGATCCACTTCGAAAAATCTGCGCAGCGACTCGCGGGTATCCGACTGGCCGAAACCGTCGGTGCCGAGGGCCACGAAGCGGCGATTGGGTACGAACGGGCGAATCTGGTCGGCGAATATCTTCATGTAGTCAGTCGCGACCACCACCGGCCCCTGTTTGTCCTGCAGGCAACTTTCCACATAACCGATACGCGGCGCATGCTCTGGGTGCAGCAGGTTCCAGCGTTCGGCTTCCTGACCGTCGCGGCGCAGTTCGGTCAGGCTGGTCACGCTCCAGACTTCGCTGCCGACGCCGAAGTCCTGTTCCAGCAACTGAGCTGCCGCGACCACTTCCTGAAGAATCGAACCACAGCCCATCAGCTGGACGTGCTTGCCTTCGACAGTTTTTTCAGGCGCCGAGAGCCGGTACATGCCCTTGAGGATGCCGTGCTCTACGCCTTCGGGCATCGCGGGATGGGCGTAGTTTTCGTTCAGCACGGTGATGTAATAAAAGATGTCTTCGTTTTCGGCATACATCCGCCGCATGCCGTCCTGGATGATCACGGCCAGTTCATACGCATAGGTCGGGTCATAGGACACGCAGCATGGGATGGTCGACGACAGCACATGGCTGTGACCGTCGTCATGTTGCAGGCCTTCGCCCATCAGCGTGGTCCTGCCGGAGGTGGCGCCGAGCAGGAAGCCGCGGGCGCGTGCGTCACCTGCCGCCCAGGCGAGGTCGCCGACGCGCTGGAAGCCGAACATCGAATAAAAGATGTAGAAGGGCACCGTCATCACACCGTGGGTGCTGTAGGACGTACTGGCGGCGATCCACGAAGAAATCCCGCCGGATTCGTTCAGTCCCTCCTGCATGATCTGGCCGTCCCGGGCTTCTTTGTAATAGCTCAACTGGCCGGCGTCTTGAGGCGTATACAGCTGGCCGACGTGGGAATGAATACCGATCTGGCGGAACAGGCTTTCCATGCCGAAGGTACGTGATTCGTCCGGGACGATGGGCACGATCAGCTTGCCGATGTTAGGGTCCTTGAGCAGCGTGCCGAGAATGCGCACGAACGCCATGGTGGTGGAGATGGCCCGTTCGCCGGTGCCTTTGAGCTGTGTGTCCAAGGCCGACAAGGGTGGAACCTGCAAGGGGGCCACGGCATTGAAGCGGGCCGGGATGTAGCCGCCCAATTGGTTGCGCCTGGCTTGCAGGTAAAGGGCCTCGACGCTGTCCGCAGCCGGCTTGAGGTAAGGCATGTCGCCCAACTGGTCATCGCTGAGTTCCAGTCCGAACCGATCACGGAACGCCTTGACCGCGTCGTCGCCCATTTTTTTGAGTTGGTGATTGATATTCTGGCCTTCACCAGCTTCGCCCATGCCAAAACCCTTCACGGTCTTGGCCAGGATGACGGTCGGCCCGCCGGTATGGCGCATGGCGGCGGCATAGGCGTTGTGGACCTTCTCCGGGTCGTGGCCGCCGCGAGACAGCTTCCAGATATCGTCATCGCTCAGGTCGCTGACCAGCTCCAACAGCTCGGGGTACTTTCCAAAGAAGTGCTCGCGCACATAGGCGCCGTTCTGGGATTTGTAGTTCTGGTAGTCGCCGTCCACGCACTCCATCATCCGCTGGCGCAGCAGGCCGCTCTTGTCTTTTTCCAGCAGGACATCCCAGCCGCTGCCCCAGATCACCTTGATCACATTCCAACCGGCCGCCCGGTACAGGCTTTCGAATTCCTGGATTACCTTGCTGTTGCCACGCACCGGGCCGTCCAGGCGTTGTAGGTTGCAGTTGACGACAAAGATGATGTTGTCGAGTTTCTCCCGACCCGCCAGGGAAATCGCCGCCAGCGATTCCGGCTGGTCCATTTCACCGTCTCCGAGGAACGCCCAGACTTTGCGGCCCTGGTGTTCCTTCAGGCCGCGATCCTCCAGGTAGCGCATGAATCGCGCCTGGTACGCGGCCGTGATGGGCCCGAGCCCCATGGACACCGTCGGGAACTGCCAGAAGTCCGGCATCAGCCGTGGATGCGGATAGGACGACACGCCATCGCGGTCGGTCTCGCGACGAAAGTTATCCAGCTGATCCTCGCTCAGGCGGCCTTCCAGATAGGCGCGTGCGTAGATGCCAGGAGAGGAGTGGCCCTGGATGTACACCATGTCACCGGCGAACTGCTCGGTGCGGCCACGGAAAAAATGCTCGAAGCCAACGTCATACAAAACCGCCGCCGACGCGTAAGACGCGATGTGCCCGCCCACGTTCGAATGTTTGCCGGCGCGCAGCACCATGGCCAGCGCGTTCCAGCGAATGTAGGCGTTGATCCGGCGCTCCACGGCCAGGTCGCCGGGGTAAGGCTGCTGGCGGTCTACCGGGATCGTGTTGACGTAGGGCGTCGTTACGCGACCGTAGAAATCACCGTGGCGGTTGGCGTCGAAATCAAGCATCTGATCGATCAGGAAGTGGGCGCGAGGGCGCCCTTCGACACTCGCCACCGATTCAATGGATTCGAGCCATTCGCGAGTCTCTTGTGGATCCTCGTCGAGAAACATGGATTGTTGTGCCATCGTTGTCGTCTCCTGGACAGTGCTGCAGCACCGAGTCGTTTGGTGCTTGACTAAGGGGCGTGGGTCGACGCCAACCTTCGAGAGTTTTGTAGTTGCAAATGCAACTACGTGCGAGAACTTAGCCTGCCGCGCGCTACAATTGCAACTAAATCGATTTCTAAAAAAGGTGCTGCATGTCTTCCAGCGAGCCGGATACCTGGTTCAGATTCGTCAGGGCCCACCGGTGCCTGATCCGCGAAATCGAGCGCCGACTGGCGGCCGCCGGGCTGCCTGCCTACGCCTGGTACGACGCGTTATGGGGCCTGGAAAGCGGCCCGGACGGCGCACGCCGCATGAGCGAGCTGGCCGATGTCATGGCCATCGAACGCTACAACCTCACCCGCCTGGTGGACCGCCTGGAGGCGGAAGGGTTGGTCACCCGTAGCCGCGCCAGCGATGACGGTCGAGGCGCGTATGCCGCCATTACCGAGAGCGGAAAAGCGCTGCGCAAGAAGATGTGGGAAATCTACGAAGGAGCGGTGGACGAATTGTTCTTGTCCCAATTCGACGACGACCAGCAGCGGGTCTTCAGCCAAGCGTTGGAACGCGCGGCCAATGCTGCGCGCAGCCGCGGTCGAGTGAAATGAGCCCCCAGCAAGCGAACCTGGGGCGCTCCGACATCAGATCTCGATCTCGGTGGGCTTGTACATCCCCTTGAGCGCCTGGCTCGCACGGATGTTGCCGACGGGGCCGAGGAAATCGTTGGGCTCATCGTGAAGCGCCAAGCGGAGTGCCTCATGACCCTCTTCGCTTGGAAATATCCCGGGTAAAGTGTTCCTGCTAGTTGCGCTTCCAGCACTCCGCAAACCGTGCACATACCCCATAACGCTCATCCATCTGCGCCATTCTTTCCAAATGATGATCCACGGCTTCGACGGTCACGCCATTGCCGATGCGGAAATACTCAACCATCATCGCGACGTCCAGATCGATCTCGGCTTTTTCCGGCTTGGCATTGGCGGTTTTGGGCAACGCCCACTGTTCCAACTGCTCGTCCTTCAACTGCCGCAGGCGCACCTGGTATTCGTCCTTGAAGCGTTCCATCGAGCGCGCCTTGTTCTGCGCCATGTCATCGCCAAACGTCTTCAGGTTTTCCCGGTACAGCGTCCAGTAGTCAGCCGGCAGCTCGAAGCCGAGCTTGGCCTTGCGTTCGCTGATCAGGGTGTCCAGTTTCTCTGGCGAATAACTCTCGACTTTTTCCTTGGTCGGATCGCTCTTCACAGTGACGACCAGGCTTTTCTCGATGACGCGGTTCATCAGCTCCAGGCGATGGGGCGTGTCCGGGTAGGTTTTGGGAAACAGCGCATTGCGTCCGGCGCAGGCGGGAAAATCTTTTTTCAGGATCGGGATCGGTGTGCGCACGTCCTTGCCGTCGACCCGTTGCAAGCGTTGCAACTGAGTCAGGCAGAAGTTCTTCTCGGACTTGAACGTTACCTCGTATTCGGCATTGGCGTCGGGCGTAAAGTTGAAGCCCTTGCCACACACGGCATAACCGCTGTTCATGTTGGTGCGCAGGTGAATCTGCTCACCCGGCTTGAGCTTGACCTCCAAATAACCCCTGGCATCCTTGGGCGCCGGAACGCTCATCCCCACCCGCCGCGCGGTATCGCTCAGCAGCATATTATTGAGGATGCCAGTGGTTTGCCCGTCGCAATGGGCCGCGTCGAAATAGTCCAGCGTGGCGTTGCTGGTATTGGCGACGAACCGCAACTTGGCGGCGTCCGGTTCGATGGCATCGGGGTAACTGCCATTGACGCTGCAACCGCCGAGCAATACGAATAACGCGAACAATGCTGGCGACGGGACAAGACGGCGAGGCAGGGCGAGCATGAGGCATCCTTGAAGGATCGATAAAGTGGGTGAATGCTACTGAAGTGCCACTACTGCGTCCACCACCGACCTCCTGTGGGAGCGAGCTTGCTCGCGATGACGCCGGCACAGTCAACATCACCGATCCAGATAGACCGCTTCGCGAGCAAGCCCGCACAGGGGATTGCCTGCCAGTTGAAGCTCAGGGCTCCAGCGCCGGGCCCTTCAACTCGATCTGGTTGCCATCCGGATCGAAGCAGTAGATCGACCAGCCCTTGCCCTCCGCGCCATAGCGCATCTGCGCTTTCTCAACGGTCAGGCCAGCTGACGCCAAATGCGCGAGGAGGGCTGGTTCATCAAACGGCTCGATCCGCAGGCAGAGGTGATCGACATTGTGCCCCTGCTTTCCCGCTGCCGGCCCACCCTGGCGACCGAGAGGCCCGTCGACGGCAACCAGGTCAATCATCGAAACACCGGTGCCCAGATGAAGCATGCCAAGATCGTCCCGGCGCTTCTTGAGCTCGCAACCAAGCACCGACGTATAGAAAGCGAGGCTGCGCTCGAGGTCTTTTACGCGCAGGACGATGTGGTCGATACGTTGAATCGTGAAGTTCTTCATACGGGCCTCATGTGCTCAGTGCCGCATTGTTTATTGCCACAGGAATTCCACACGCTATCGGGCCTTCTGATACCGTGCAAAAAACATGATCTGGAGAATGGCATAAGCATGAAGGCTCCACGCATTTTTATGATCCACGCGACCCCATTGGCGATCGAGCCCATCACGGCGGCTTTTGCCCGGCATTGGCCGCAGGCACGGATCATCAATCTGCTCGAGGACTCGCTACCCCAGGACCGGGTGGAAGAGGGCGAATTGACCACGAGCATGAAAGCGCGCTTCCTGGCGCTGTCCCACTACGCCGTACAAAGCGCGGCGGATGCCATTCTGTTTACTTGCTCGGCGTTTGGCGATGCCATCGACCTGGTTAAACCCGAGGTGGCCATTCCCGTGCTCAAGCCGAACGAAGCCATGATCGACCAGGCGCTGAGCCAGGCATCGCGCATTGCTGTGCTGGCAACGTTCGAACCCACCATTACTTCGATGATGCCCGAGTTCAAGCAAGCGGCAGAGCGCAGTGGTCGCGCGGTGGAAGTGGTGCCTTATTTCGTTCCGGGGGCATTGCAGGCGTTGAAAGACGGCAACTCACAAGCTCACGATGCTGCCATTGTGGAAATGGCCACCCGGGTCGAGGGCTGCGACCTGATCTGTTTCGCCCAGTTTTCGATGACCAGTGCTGCCGAACAGGCCGGGGCTCGCTCCGGCCTGCCAGTATTGACCACGCCCGACAGTGCCGTGCTGGCGCTGCGCAAGTTGTTCTAAACGGATGATTTCGTTTCTTCCCAGGATGGATGATTTACCCAATGCCCAAGTTCAACGCTCACCTCGGTTTTCAATTCAATGAAGTGCCTTTTCTACAACGCATCGAAGCTGCCGCCGCTGCGGGCTTTCGCGCGGTGGAATTCCCGTCACCCTATGAGTTCGACGCCAGTCTTCTAGCCGATCATCTGACTCAACATAACCTGCCGTTGATCCAGTTCGCCGCACCGGCTGGCGTGACCAAAGGCATCGCAGCCTTGCACGGCCAGGAAGAGGCGTTTCGCAGCGGCTTGCTCCAGGCGGCTCGCTATGCGAAGGCGCTGGCGTGTTCGGATGTCCACATCATGTCGGGCGTTACGGTCCAGGAAGACGCCGCGCGTATTTATGAGCGCAACCTGGAGTACGCCGTCAAATACCTTGAGGACCAGGGTTTGCGGCCGCTGATCGAAGTCATCTGCGTGCAGGAAATGCCGGACTACTACATGTCCGACTTCAGCAAGGCACAACAGGTGTTGGAGACGTTCCCGAGTGTCGGGCTGATCCTCGATCTTTACCACGCCCAACGGCTGACCGGGGACGCGGCGGATGTCCTGGCTCGCTTCTATGACCGAACCGTCCATGTGCAAATTGCCGACTGCCCGGGGCGTCATGAACCGGGGACGGGGAATATGGATTTTGCGGCCTTGTTCGCAGACCTGGAGCGGCGCGGCTACCAAGGCTGGATCGGCTGTGAATACCGTCCCACCGGTTCTACCGTGGCAGGCCTTGATTGGATCAAGCAGTTCAGCGCCTGACCCCCTGTGGGAGCGACCATGTCTGTGGGAAATCTGCCGTATGTCTATCCTAGGTATTCTTGAACCAGGCGCGGAATCGGCAACCGATCACCCACGGACTTCCATACCATGAAAAAACAAGAACTAGACAACCTCATCCAAACCCTGAAAACCCGCTTCGAACAAAACCTGAGTCGTCACCCAGACATCCCTTGGGCCGACGTCCAGAACCGGCTCGAAAACAACCCCAATGCCCTGGCGTCCCTCCAAGCCATGGACGCCACCGGCGGCGAGCCAGACGTGATCGGCCTCGATCCGAAAACCGGTGTTGTCACCTTCTGCGATTGCGCCAAAGAAAGCCCGACCGGTCGCCGAAGCCTCTGCTACGACCGCGCCGCCCTGGACGCACGCAAGGAGAACAAGCCCAAAGGCAGTGCCGTCGATATGGCCGAAGAAATGGGCATCGCCCTGCTGACGGAAGAGCAGTACCGAGCCCTGCAAACGCTTGGCGAGTTTGATGCCAAGACATCCAGTTGGCTGGCAACCCCTCCAGAGCTTCGCTCGCTCGATGGGGCGATTTTTGGCGACTACCGTTATGGCCGGGTGTTCATCTACCACAATGGCGTGCAGTCGTACTACGCGGCGCGGGGCTTTCGTGGGTTGCTGCGGGTCTGACTCTTCGAAATCACCGCGAACCCCGTGGCGAGGGAGCTTGCTCCCGCTGGGCTGCGCAGCAGCCCCAAGGCCATCCACCACGGTGCATCAGGAAAAACGGCGCCGGCAGGTTTTACGACTGCTGCGCAGCCGAGCGGGAGCAAGCTCCCTCGCCACAGTGACTCATACTTTCGAACACCGCGCGGGGCAACCTGCTGCGGTGTTTCTGAGCGCGGAAAGGTCCCTCACTCAAAAACCAAAACCTCGCCCCCCTTGGCCTCAACCATCTCACTGAACACCGGCAACCTCGCCACGAACGCCGTCTCGAACGCCAGGTACCGATCCTGCGCCGGCACATAACGAACATCCGGTTTGATACGCGGGATGTCCTTGGAAGACAGCTTCACCACCTCATGGCTGTCCTGATTCCAAAACCAGGCCAGGGTGTGTGTACCAAACGTATTGGCGCTGTAGTTCCACACCCACCAATCCCCATGCCCCCGGGCAACATGAAGCTGCCCATGAAACGTGCGCAACGTAATGACCTGCTTGGGCTGCGTGACAAGCAGGCGCGTGTCCTGGCGCAGCTCACTGCCGAAGCCGTCCAACAGCGCCTTCGTCGAAGCGCCGGTCACGAAGTTGAAGCGCCACGCCAACAGCACCGTCTCCTGATACCCCGAATGCTCGACGTTCTGCCGCGCGCCTTCGCTGAACAGCAAAATTTCATCGCCCCCCAGATACGCGCTTGCCGCCCTGAGTTTATAAGCCTCGACGGGCATTGGTTTGGCGGCGATGGTTTGCTGGGGAGCGTCCTGATTCCAGATCCAGCACAACGGCCCGTTGTGCTGCATGAACAGCAAGCGGCGCGGGCCGACGGGCAGGATCGTCAGTTCATCCGCGTGCTCGAAAATCACCTCGCTGCTGTCCACCGTGATCCGCCAGATCCGCGTCAAATGCTCGGGTTCGTAGATGCGCTGACGTTCGAATATCTCCGAGCCCACCACCACGCAGGGCTGTTCAAATTCCGGCCACTGCACCCCGGCAGGCCCGAACGCCGCGATCTCATCGTCGTGACGAATTTCGTATTGGTAGCGGTCGTCCGCACTGTAATCGCCGCGTATGACCTGACGTTTCCACAGGCTGCGCCGGGCGTCGGCATCGATGAGCTGCAAGTCCGCGCCGTCCACGCCATCGGTCCGCTGTTCGAGCATGTCCTGCTCGATGGGCGGCCACTGGTTGTAATCGATCAGAAAGCACAGCCACTGGTCTTCGTCCTGCTCGGTAATGGCGGCCCAACCGTTGCGGTAGTTGTATTCATGCACATAGGTGGCGCCGGGATAGTCATGGACTTCCTGCAGCCACTTCACCTTGCCGCGCTTGGCTTTGGCCGGTTTGCGTTCGACGGCGGCAGGCTTGGGCGGCTCGATCAAACTCGCGGTGAACCTCGGCTCGCCGCGCTGGCCCTGCCAATGCTGGGCAAACGCCTCGCGTTGAGCGACCGGGACAATCACCGGCCGATAATCATCGCCACCGGCGTCCAGGTTCCACAAGTCATAACCCTGGCCCGCCAACACCGGCGCCAGTGCCTCGAAACAGACCTCGGGCATCTCGTTGGACAGCTCATCCAACAACGCCTCGAACCCCGGACCGGCAAACACACCGATATCGGGATAGTAATGCTGCAACAGCCCGAGCAGGTCGCCGCCCGGTGTTTTCCAATCGATATGAACCAACGGATCGAATTGCGCTTGCATCACGCCTGTCTTCCTTGTGATTTCCCTGCGCGTCATCTTAGCCGCACCCCTACCGAAATGGACAATCACCCCCCACCATCCGATCGTTCCCACGCTCTGCTGGGAATGCATCCCGTGACGCTCTGCGTCGCCACCGGAAGCGGAACGCGGAGCGTCCCTGGCGGCATTCCCACGCCGAGTGTGAGGAACAATCGAACGCTGCCGAACTTCCGGTCGAAATGGGAGCGTTCCAGCATAGCTCGCCCACGAAGGCGACCAGCCTCCACCCGATGCACGTTACCCACCCATCGTGAAAAAAGTTCATTCGATCCCTTCAATCAAAAGCCGCGGGCGCTCAAGCAAAAGCGCGATCGGCAAGCCGCAGAGATGATGGCACGGAGCATTGTGGGATTTTCAAGCCGTCATCCGTCCGGATGCGGTTTTCCATTGATTTGTCGACGCGAACCGCCTGGTCGTCATGGCACGACCCGTCGTATTAAGGATGAGTGAACAAAAATGAATAGAGTTTACCGAGTCGTCTGGAATGCCGTGATGGGCGCGTGGCAGGTGGCATCCGAGTTGGTCAAGAGTCACGGCAAAGACAAAAGCCGTACATCGCTCAGTCTCGTCATCGGCGTAGGCGGCAGTGTCTTCGCCTCGGTCGCCGCGGCGGGGGCGTTGCCTTCCGGCGGCAACATCGTGGCGGGTAACGGCAGCATTCATCAGAACGGCAACAACATGGCTATTCATCAGGGCAGCGATAAGCTCGCGATTGACTGGCAAAGCTTCTCCATCGGCAAAGGCAACACCGTCCAGTTCGTCCAGCCGGGCGCGGCGTCTGTCGCATTGAACCGCGTGTTGGGCTCGGATGTATCGGTGATTCAGGGCGCGCTGAAAGCCAACGGCCAGGTGTTCCTGGTCAACCCCAACGGCGTCCTGTTCACACCCAGTGCTCAGGTTGATGTAGGCGGCCTGGTCGCGTCCACGCTCAACATGACCACGGAAGACTTCCTCGCGGGCAACTACCGTTTCAGTGGCACCAGCGCCGCCTCGGTGGTCAACCAGGGCAACATCAATGCCGCGCAAGGCGGCACCATTGCCCTGATCGCCGCAAAAATCGTCAACGAAGGCAGCATCACCGCGAACAAGGGTAATGTGCTGCTGGGCGCCGGCAGTGTCGTGACGCTCGATCTGGGCGGGCCGGTGCAGTTGGAAGTGAAAGAAGGTGCGCTTCAAGCGCTGATCGAAAACGGCGGCGCCATTCGTGCCGATGCCGGCCGGATCCTGCTGACCGCCCGTGCGGCGGAAACCCTGGCGAGCACGGTGATCAACAACACCGGTTTGATCGAAGCCCGTTCCCTGGATATCGGTGAAAACGGCGTGGTGACGCTGATGGGGGATCAGGGCGGTGTGCAAGTCGCCGGGCGAATCGATGTGTCCTCCGATACCGGCAAGGGCGGCAAGATTGTCGTGACCGGTGAGCGTGTCGCGATCAACGGCGGCGCTGAGCTCGACGCCACCGGCGCCAAGGGCGGCGGCGACATTTATGTGGGCGGTAGCTGGCAAGGCAAGGACCCGGCGATCAAACAGGCCAGTCAGACCACCATCGCCGCCGGTGCCGTGCTCGATGCATCGGCGACCGACAACGGCAAGGGCGGTACCGTGGTGGCCTGGTCGGATACCAAGAAGCCGGGCAGCGTGACGCGGGTGGATGGCACGCTGAAAGCCACCGGCGGTGCCAAGGGCGGCGACGGCGGCAAGATCGAGACCAGCGGTGCCAAGTTGGCGGTGAGCAAAGCCGCCGATGCTTCGGCCAAGAACGGCAAGGGTGGCTTGTGGTTGCTCGACCCGGACAGTGTCACCGTGGGGCCGGGTAATGGAGGGCTGACGGGCGGCGCCAACGGCCAAGCCGCCACGGTCGGTTTCGACGCGATCGACACCGCCCTGGCCGGCGGCACCGATGTGGCAATCAAGGCCGACAATACCATTCACTGGAACGGCGACTACACACCGCAGAGCGTCAGCGGTGACCGGACGCTGACGTTGCAGTCGGGACACGACGACGGCGCAACAGGCCGTTATGTCTTCGGCAATATCTTCCTCAACGGTGACATCGACGCCAGCGGCGCAGGCAATGGCAACAGCCTGGCGTTGATTCTCAACGGCAAGATCGCGCTCAACACCGACGTCAGTTTGAAGAGCAACGGCGGCAATATCGTCTTTGCCGGCGTGGTGGACTCCGATGCGGTTGCCAACAACCGCCAACTGCGCGTCGATGCCGGTTCGGGCTCGATCATCTTCAGCGACATGGTCGGCGGTAACAGCGCCCTGGGCGCCCTGTATGCGACCACCAGTGGCGCCGGCAAGACGTTTATCAACGGCGCAAAAGTCTTCACCCGCGGCGAGCAGGTCTACACCGGTGCGGTTGAGCTGGGCACTTCACAATTCCTGAACGCCGACTTCGAAAATGGCCTGGTCGGTTGGAAGACGTCCATCGACCAGTTCTTCACGGGCGTCACCGTGGTGGATGGCGTGGTCTCGCCGAATGATCCGACGTTGCCGACGACCTCGCCAACGAACGGCAATGCGCCGAGCGTTTCCCCTGGCGACCAGGGCGACATGAATTACAAACCCCTCACTCCGGTCGCTGCCGTTGGCCAAGGCGAGGATGGCGGCGCCGCGCTGCTGCTGGGGACCGAGAATACCTCCAACTGCCTCAACGCCCCCGCCGGCTGCATCATGCGTGGCCCTTCGGTCGTGAGCGAGGGCACGGTCTCCCTGGCCGCCGGGGAAAAGGTCAGCTTCGATTACAAACCGGTCGCGGGCGGCGATACCTACGATGTCTTCGGCTACCTGTTGAACGTCAATACCGGCGAATACCAGATCATCCTGAATGAAACGGGTAACGGCACGGGGGCGGTGAACTGGCAAAGCCACACGGCTACGGCGGACAAGGCCGGCACGTACAAATTCGTCTTCGTCTCGGGCAGTTTCGACCAGACCGCCGGCAAGCAGGTCGGTGGCTCGCTGTACGTTGACAACATCAAGACTGACACCTCGGGCAGCAAGGGCCTGCAAGGCAGTTCCATTACGTTCAATGGCAGCCTCAACAGCACCGACAACAACCTGGCCATCAAGGCGGACGACATCAACTTCAACGGCGGCGTCGGCAGTGTCACCGGCAATGGGAACATCACCCTTGAGACCAACACGCCGAGCAAAGACATCGCAGTGGGCGGCAGCACGGGCGATGCCCCCGGTTCGTTGGAACTGACCGGCACCGACATAGGCGCACTGGGCGACGGGTTCACCTCCGTCAACATCGGCGGCGCAGACATGACCGGTGACATCAACATCATCGAAGCGACCCGCATCAACGACAACCTCGTCCTCAATGCCGGCACCGGCAATATCCATATCAATGACCAATTGACCGTGGCCGACGCCCCGGGCACTGGTAACGATGACACCAAGCCGGCCCCCGTCCTGGTGTTGCAGAGCAACGGTGGCAAGGTCGACCAGACCGCCGGTGGTGCCCTTGTCGCCGATGGCCTGGTGTTGCTGGGTGACGGCGCTACCCATGATCTCGACAACGCGGCCAACGACGTCAACACCATCTCCAGCGACACCGGCACGGTCAGCTTTGCCGATGTCGATGACCTGACCGTCGGCGTTGTAACCATTCCCGATAGCCAGACCCCGACAAACCCGCAAGGCGTGCCGGTCGCCGGCATGACCCAGACCGGTGACCTGAACCTTGTCGCGGACAAGCTCACGGTCGGCCAGGCCCTGCTCACCCAGGGCGATACGAGCCTGACCGCCGACGAAATCGATCTCGCCGCGAGCGTTTCCGGTAGTGGCAGTCTCACCCTGCAGCAGAAGACCGATGGCCTGGACATCCACCTGGGCGGCAGCGACGACCCGGAGGTGACCGGGCCTAACGATCCGTTGGTGCTGTCCGACGCTGACCTGGCCAACATCCAGGATGGCTTCGACAAGGTCGTCATCGGCAACGACAAGACGCGCAACATCACCGTCGACGATGAAGGCGCGACGTTCAAGGACGATCTGGCCCTGGTCGCCAACGGCGTCCTGGACCTGCTGGGCGATCTGATGCTCAAGGATCCCGAAGGCACCGACGAAGACGGCACCACCGGCAAGGGGCTGACGTTGAGCGTCGACGCGGGCCAAGGTGCGACTCAGAGCACTGGCGCGACCATTACCGCAGACGAATTGGCCTTGCGTGGCGAAGGTGACTTCCAACTGGGCAAGGGCGGGCATGACGTGGGTGTCATTGCCGCCGATGTCGGCAGCCTGGCATTTGCCGGCAATGGCAACCTGACGGTGGGCACCGTGGACGGTACCGTGGGGATTACCTCCGATGAGGCGGTCACCCTGAAAACCGATCACGACCTGACGTTGGTAAAAGGCATCACCATAGAAAACGGCCCTCGAGACGATGCCAGCCAGGGCCAGACCCGTGCCGACGACATCATCACCTTGGAAGTGGCGGGCAACACCACCCAGTCCGGCGACGCTGGGGCCAAACTGGATGCCAGCGGCCTGGTGCTGCTGGGCGGCAATTACGCGCTGGGCAACACCGGCAACGTGATTGGCGACATCGCCAGCGCGGCGGGCAAGGTCCAATTCAACAACAGCGCAGACCTCAAGGTGGGTTCGCTGACCGCGACCCATGCCGACGGCACGCAGACCACCATCACCGGGGTGAACAACACCGGCGATGTGAGCATCGGCACCCAAGGTAACTTGGCGATCAACGAAGGACTGGCCACCAGCGGCAATGTGTTCCTCAATGTCGATGGCAAGACCACCCAGGATGCCAACGGCAACATCACCGCCGACGGCCTGGCCCTCAACGGTGGCGACTTTGAGTTGCGCAACAACGGCAACGTGGTGGGCGACATCGCCAGTGACGCGGGCAAGGTCGCCTTCAACAACACCGGCAACCTGAAGGTCGGCACGCTGACCGAAACCGATGGCAACGGCAACGTGGTCAAGGTCACCACTGGTGTGAATAACACTGGTGACGTCAGCATCGGCACCCAAGGTGACTTGGCGATCAACGAAGGGCTGGCCA
>NZ_FMTR01000008.1:0-260076 GCF_900100135.1 Pseudomonas sp. NFACC05-1
TACCGAGCGCAGTGGCAAGAAGAAAATCGTTCGCTGGCGCTATCAATGTTCAACCTTTTTGCGCCAGACATTTGTCGAGTGGGCTGCCCACAGCATCAATCAATCGGTATGGGCAGGGGCGTACTATCGCCAGCAGAAGGCCAAAGGCTGCTCTCATCAAGCAGCCCTGAGGGCACTGGCTTTTAAATGGATCAGGATCGTTTATCGGTGCTGGAATGCTGGATCCCAGTATGACGAGAGCGTCTATTTACAAGCCTTGGCCCGCCACGACTCGCCTTTGATAAGAGCACCGGAGGCAACGAAAGCATGTTGACGGAAGAGCTCAGAGCGTGAAGCAGCCCCAATAGGCCAACACTCGGGATCAGCCTGATATACCAGGTGAGCTTTTTAGGGCTGCTTCGCAGCCTAGCGGGGATAAATCCCCTCGCCACAAAAGCAGTCTCAACCTTGATCAGAGCATCGGCTTGCCCCCGGTAATCCCATAACGGGTTCCGGAAATGTAGCTGGCTTCGTCCGAGGCCAGCAGCACATAGATCGGCGCCACTTCAACCGGCTGGCCAGGGCGGCCAAGGGGTGTCTGGGAACCGAAATTCTGTACTTCTTCCTCGGGCATGGTCGCCACGATCAGCGGCGTCCAGATCGGTCCGGGTGCCACGCTGTTCACACGGATGCCCTTGGGGCCGAGCATTTGCGCCAAGCCGCCGGTGAAGTTGGCAATGGCGCCCTTGGTGGTGGCATAGGCCAGCAGCGTCGGCTTGGGCATGTCGGAGTTGACCGAGCTGGTGTTGATGATCGAGCCACCCGGCTTCATGTGCGGCACGGCGGCCTGGCAGATCCTGAACATCGCGGTGATGTTGATATCGAACGTACGCACCCATTCTTCGTCGGGAATATCCTCCAGGTTTTCGTGGGTCATCTGGAACGCGGCGTTGTTGACCAGGACGTCGATATGCCCGAAGCGGGCGACGGTTTCATCGACGATCTTGCGGCACAAGCCTTTGTCCGCCAGATCACCGGGCAGCAATAGGCATTGGCGCCCGGCCTGCTCGACCCAGCGTGCGGTTTCCCGGGCGTCTTCATGCTCGTCCAGGTAGGCAATCGCCACATCCGCACCTTCACGGGCGAAGGCAATGGCCACGGCACGACCTATGCCGCTGTCGGCGCCGGTGATCAGGGCGATTTTGTTCGCCAATCGTCCGGAGCCGGTGTAGCTCTGTTCGCCGCAGTCCGGGTAAGGGTCCATTTTGCGCTGGCTGCCGGGCACCGGCTGGCTTTGTTTAGGGAAAGGCGGGAAAGGGTAGTCGACCATCGTCGTTCTCCAGGTGGGTTGCGATGGAGGGTGGACTTTGGGTTTTCGGGCAGAGTTCGGTCGAATTGTCCGGCCAGTCGATGAGCGTAATAAGGCGTGTTTCGTCGGCGAATAGAGGGGCCTGGCGAACATTGGACGGGCCTGTATTCTCCAATGTGAGTACAGGTGTCGTTTAAGGAGCAGGGCAATGTTCAGCCACATACAGATCGGCGCGCGCGACCTGCCGACAATGGTCGCTTTTTATGACGCAGTCCTCGGCTGCCTGGGGCTGGAGCGTATCGAGGGCGAAAATGATTCGGGCCCGCCGGGAGAAGGCTGGCGTCAGCCCGGCAAGCATTGGCCCCAGGTTTTCGTCCAGTTGCCTTTCAATGGCCTGCCCGCTACGTGGGGCAATGGCATGCAAGTGAGCTTCGCCGCGGACTCCCCGCAAACCGTGCGCGCTGCCTGGGAGCAGGCGATTGCCATGGGCGGCTCTGACGAAGGCGCTCCCGGCCCGAGGCCGCAGTATTGCGAAGGCTATTTCGGGGCCTATTGCCGCGATCCGGAGGGCAACAAGCTGTGCTTTGTCCATGCGCCGGATATGCATGAATAAAGCGATTGTGGCAGATGACTATTGTGGCGAGGGGATTTATCCCCGCTGGGCTGCGAAGCGGCCCTAAAAACAGATCACTCGTTGTGTCAGGTTGACTTCATGTGCTGTTTATTGGGGCTGCTTCGCAGCCCAGCGGGGATAAATCCCCTCACCACAGGGGGGCGTTGGTCTTTGGATCAGCCCCTGGCCTTCAGGCTGCGCTCCATCCGCGTGATCCCTTCCTCCAGCAGCGCCCGCGGGCAGCCGAAGTTCAAGCGCACGAACTGACCGGCGTCGTCGCCAAAATCCAGGCCGGCACTCAGCCCCACCTTGGCTTCTTTCAGGAAGAAGCCCTGCGGGTCATCCAGTCCCAACCCGGAGCAATCCAGCCAAGCCAGGTAAGTGCCCTGGGGTACGGTCATGGTGATGTCCGGCAGGCGAGTGTTCACTGCATCGACCAGGTAATCGCGGTTGGCTTGCAGGTACGCCTTCAGGGCCTCTAGCCACGGACCGGCTTCGCTATAGGCCGCACGGGTCGCTTCAAGGCCCAGGGCATTGACGCTGTCGACCATGCCGGCCCGGGCGCTGTTGACCCGTTCGCGCAGCTTGGTGTTCTGGATAATGGCGAACGAGGTCTTCAACCCGGCGATATTGAAGGCCTTGCTGGCGGACATCAGGGTGATGGTGCGCTCGGCAATCTCCGGGCTGAGGGAGGCGGTTGGAATGTGCACACGGCCGTCGAAGCACAGTTCGGCATGGATTTCGTCGGAGATGATCCAGGCGTCCTGCTCCAGGCAGATGTCTGCCACGGCCTTGAGTTCCTGGCGGTCAAACACCTTGCCCAACGGGTTGTGAGGATTGCTCAGCAACAGCGCGCCACCGCCCTGCAAGGCCTCGCGCAACGCAGCCAATGGCGTGTGGAATTCACCGTTGACCGGGTGGAATGGCAATTCCACTTTGTTCAACTGCCAGTGACCTGGGGCGTTGCGCAGCGGCGGGTAGTTGGGCACCTGCACCACGACATTCTGCTGGGGCGCTACCAAGGCATGCAGAGCCATGTTGAAGCCCGGCTCGACACCCGGCAGGAACACAATCTGCTGGGGCTCGACGCGCCAGGCGTACTTGCTCCACAGATCGGCCACGACGGCGGCGCGCAGATCGTCCTGGGCCACGCTGTAGCCCAGCATCGGATGTTCCAGGCGCTTGTGCAGCGCGTCGATGATCACGGGTGGGGCGGGGAAGTCCATATCGGCGACCCACATCGGCAACACATCGGCCGGGTAGCGGCTCCATTTGGTACTGCCGGTGCCGTGGCGTTCCAATACCGTGTCGAAATCGAAAGTCATGGGGGTTCCATCAGTCAGTCATGAGATGGCGAACATCATAAAGCAAAGGCCAATGAGAAAAGCTTGGTGGCGTAGTGCCACCAACTGATGATAATCAGTTACAGTTCACTGTCGAAACGCCCCCAAGACGTGAACGGCATTGGTAACGGACCCTCCAGGCCTTTGAAAAGGACGACCCCCATGACATCGCCCGTGCGCTTTAACGATCACCACCGTAGAGCCGATCGCATCATGTTGGGGCTGCTTTGGCTCACGTTGTTGTATTCCCTGAGCCTGGCATTCCTGCACTCGACGTTTACCCAGGCGCTGCTGGTCGGAGCGACAACCTGCGTGGCGAGCACCGCGCTTTATCGCGTCCTGGTGGGCACTCGGGCCATGCGCTGTGTTATCGCGGTGGCGTTGATGGTCATGGCGGCATTGCACATCAACCAGACCCAGGGTGTGATCGAATTCCACTTCGGGATCTTCGTGCTGCTGGCCGTGTTGACGTTCTACCGTGACTGGCTGCCGATTGTCGTGGCCGCCGCCACCATTGCGGTTCATCACCTCGGTTTTCACTGGCTCCAACACCAGGGTTATCCGGTGTTCGTGATGGATACCCACGGTGGCTGGTCGATGGTCTTTCTCCACGCGTTCTACGTGGTAGTGGAAAGTGTGATCCTGATTTACCTGGCGAACCAGAGCCTGGCCGACGCCACGGAAAACCAGGATGTGCTCGATAAGGTTCTGGTGGCGGCCGCGCAATTGAGCAACGACGCTGGCAGGCAGCACAACGAGGGCGTCAAGGTCTCGTCGAGCGAGCGTTTCGATCATTTCCTCCAGCAGGTCACCCAACTGGTGGACGGCGTGGTGCGCGACACCCGAAACCTCTCGGACCTGGGCCAGGACCTGTCCCAAGTCGGCCAGACCCTGGAAACCGGCGCCCGCCACCAACTCGATGAAGTGGCGCAGATGAGCGGAGCGATCAGCCATCTGGTCCAGGCCATGGAGAACATCGCCGGCCATGTCGACCAGACCTTGCAGCGTGCCGGCCAGGCCAACGAGCAGGTCAACCGCGGGCGCAGCACGGTTGACCAGACCCGAGAAGAGATCGTCGAGCTGGCCGGGCGCATCAACCTGACCAACGAAACCGTGCAAGTCCTGGCTGAACAGGCGCAACAGATCGGCCAGGTGCTGGATGTGATCAATGGTATCGCCGAACAAACCAACCTGCTGGCCCTCAACGCGGCCATCGAAGCCGCTCGGGCCGGCGAGCAGGGCCGTGGTTTCGCGGTGGTGGCCGACGAAGTCCGGACCCTGTCCCAAAAGACCTCGATGTCCACCACGCAAATCCAGCAGATCATCGCCAAGCTGCAGCAGGGCAGCCGCCAGGCCGCTGTCGCCATGCAAGACAGCCGGGATGGAGTGGCGCGCTGCGTGTCCGCCAGCCAACTCGCTTCACAACTGCTCCACGCCGTGGTGGAAGACATCGCAGTGATCAACCATTTCAACGACCTGATCGCCACTACCACCCAGGAACAATCCAAGGCGTCGATGGGGATCAATGAGCGCTTGCAGAGCGTCCAGGCCGTGGCTGAGCGCAACGCCGACAACATTGGCATCCTGACTCGCAGCAGTCAGTGCTTGCCGCCGTTGGCAGAGCGTTTGGCGGTGTTGGGGCAAGCGTTTCATGGCAAAGCCGGGACGCTCTGAGCGGCAGGATCTGCAGTGACCACCGCGCCTACATACCGGTAGCAAACGCCGGAGGATGTTCGAGGGTCAGCCGTATCTCGCGAAACGCAACTTCGTACTGGCAGAGCATGCGCAACGCCCAATCAGCCCGCCCCCGAATGCGATTGTCGTCTTCGTGGGCCGGCTCCTGGCCGTTGAGCATCGACTCCACCTGCCGAATGATCAGCTGTTCCGGCAAATACATAATCCGGCAATTCTTGTAGCTCGACGCACGCAGCTCGGCGATGGGATAGGCGCCGCCAAGTCCAGCCGAGACGCCCACCAACAGCGCGGGTTTGTGCCCGAGCTCCTTGGTCCCGGCATAGAGGAAGAAGTTCTTCAGCGCGGGGCAGGCCATGCCATTCCACTCCGGGCTGATCACGATCAGTGCTGTCGCTTTGGCAAGGATCGATTGTTGGGCACGCCACACCTCATCGCAGTCTTTTTCCGGCCAAAGCGGCAATCGGCAGGCGGCCAGGTCAATCAAGTCGCTGGCGTCGCACAGGTTGAGATCCGTCAGTCGCTGGCGCAGATAACGCGCCACTTTGAGCGACTGACTGTCCCCGCGGTTGGAACCCGACAGCACAACGATGTGGCGGCTCATTGCGTCACCTCCGGTTGTGCGCTGGCCTTGGGCGCGGTACGGCGTGAGCGCACGACGGGCCAGAACAATTCCTCTTGCCAACTGATCGGTGACAGGTGCTCGATTCCGTAGGCTGGAGGGCGTCGGCGCGTGATTTTTGCCGTCCCGAACAGCACATCCCATAGAAACAACAGGTTGCCGAAGTTGCCTTTGTAATGCGTGACACCGTCCTCGGCCGTCAAGCCATGGTGGGCAGAGTGGGTGGATGGGGTGGAAATTATCCGCTCCAGAAGCCAGACCACGGGCCGCAAACCACGAACCCCATAAAGCTTGTCATCCCATGCAACACTGCTGTGCGCCGCGAAAATAACAGTCATCTTGATGATCAGGTAAACGTAGTAGACCGGCGCGAGGCCCAGGTAGATCAGCATGCCGGACAGCCAGATCCCGGGCATGAGCAGGTAATAAAAACTGTTGTTGCGGTAAACGATCCGGACACTCATGTAGGGCGCGGAATGATGGGCGCGATGCAACGCATAGAGGGCGGGAACCCGGTGAGTCAGGCGATGCCACCAGTATTGAGTCATGTCGTCCAGCAACAGGAACAACACGAACCCGGCGGCCCAGGGGATCGCCACCAGCGCGTCCTTCATCTGCGGGGCAACCAGGCTGAGCAACTTGCCGCTCAGCCACATGACGGCGGGGAAGGTGATTGCAACCAGGATCCCGGAGCCGATGACTTCAATCAGTACATCACGCCTGCCGCCCGATGACTGGCGCAAGGCCGAGCAAGCAAGTTCCAGCAAAATGAAGGCGAGGAATATCCCGGCCACGACGACAGAAGGATTATTGGCGAGCATTGTTGTATTCATGGCACTCTCGATTAAGGCCCCAGCGGGCAATGCCATTTCATTAGAAGCCAGCGAGTCAGCCCTCCCAATGCGCGAAACGGACAGAATCGAGCGAGAAGCGGTCAATCGTTCACCCCAACGCTTTCACCGGGGCAAATTGGGCCAGGTGCTGGAGCGCTTCCTGGACAGTCACGCTGGCGGGAGGCAAAAAGACTACAACCTGATCGAGCTGGATCAGCTCTGGCGCGAAGCGGCGCGCGTCGATCCGGCGATCGGCTTGAAACTGTTTGAGCTATTTACGCCTCAGGACTGGCACGTCCTGGCTTATCTTTGCCTGTACAGCCCTGACGTCTTGTCGGCCATGCAGCTTTGGGCACGCTACGCCGCGCTCGCCTCGGATACGGACACGGTGCGCTTGCTCAATGACGAAAACGGCCTGGGCGTCGAGTTGAGTGTCGATGCGCCGGGGGATTTGGCGCGGTACGTCGTAGAGCACTATGGCGTAATGGCCGTTACGCAATTACGGCGAGGAACGGGACAGGACATACAGCCGATTCTCGCCAGATTCGCCCATTCGCGGCCCTCGTATTACCAACAGTACAGCCAATGGTTTGGAGACCGTATCGAGTTCGACTGCCCGGACAACCGTTTCTATTTCGATGCCCCAAGCGCACGCCTGCCGATGCAGACGCGTCATCACGGCATGTTGGAGCTGTTGACCCAGGAACTCGACCGCCGGGTCGCCGCGCACCGCAGTTTCACCGGCTGGTCGGCCAGGCTGGCCGACGGTGTTCGGCGATCATTGGCCAAAGGCGAAACGCCAACGCTGGTCGATCTGGCGCAAGCACTGCACCAGACGCCGAGAACCTTGCGCAGGCGCCTTGAGGAACAAGGCACGACCTTCAGGCAGTTGCTCGACCAGGTTCGCGGCGAACTGGAGTTGCTTTTGGAAATGCAGGGCGAATCCCCGGCGCAGATTGCCGCTCAGCTGGGTTACAGCGATACGACCGCGTACCTGCATGCACGAAGCAGATGGCGTGCGGTGAAGTAAGGCAATCAGCGAGCCCTCCCGATACGAATGTATCTCTGTGTATCCAAGGCCATTGTTGATACGGACGATTTCATTCAAGGCCGTCGCTGACACATGCGCGATACCTGGCCGACGTCAAATGAGCCCACCGAGACAGCCCCAGCCGTCTCACTGGCTCACCCCACGTCGGAGATAACATCATGAACTGGAAAAACCTCGGCATCGCTTCCCTGTTTGCCGCATTGAGCCTTGGCGCTGTCGTGGCCAATGCCCAAGACAGCATCAAGCCTCACACCTACATGTATGGCGACCACCTGGATGTCGCCAAGGTGCTTTCGGTCAAGCAAGGCTCGGGCTGCGGCGTCGTGGAGACACGCATGACCTATTTGGACTCGGCCGGCCAGATCCAGGCACTGGACTACGACGCCGTCGCCCAGGACTGCGCTCAGGACAATTGATCCAGGTCCGTGGGCCACTCACTCAAGGAGAGTCATCATGCTTGCAATTTCATCCGTTTGCGCCTGGCACCGTTGCCTGGTTCACACCGCCAGGGGCAGTGCGCTCAGTCTCGCACTGCTCGCTGCCAGCCCGGGAGCCTGGGCGGCCACCGCCGCGGTCGCGCCAGCCAGTACGGTTCAATCGTCTCAATCCGAGGCCATCCGCCCATACCGCATCCATGTCGATGACGCGAAGCTGGCCGAACTGCGCAAGCGCATTGCCGACGCCCGTTGGCCGGACAAGGAAACCGTCAATGACGTTTCCCAGGGCGTGCAACTGGCCCAGGTACAGGACTTGGTGAAGTATTGGGGCAACGGTTATGACTGGCGCAAGGCCGAGGCCAGGCTCAATGCATTGCCCGAGTTCATCACCACGATCGATGGTGTCGACATCCAGTTCATTCATGTGCGTTCGCGCAATCCCAACGCCATGCCGCTGATCCTTACCCATGGCTGGCCGGGTTCGCAATTCGAGTTCCTCAAGACCATCGGCCCGTTGACCGATCCAACCGCCTACGGGGGGCGTGCCGAGGACTCTTTCGACGTCGTGATTCCGTCGATTCCAGGTCACGGCTTTTCCGGCAAGCCGACCGAGTTGGGCTGGGGCCCGGACCGCGTGGCCAAGGCCTGGGACGTGCTGATGAAACGCCTCGGCTACACCCATTACGTGTCCCAGGGCGGTGATCATGGGTCGGTCATCTCCGACGCCTTGGGCCGCCTGGCGCCGCCCGGTTTGCTGGGTATCCATTTGAACATGCCGGCGACCGTGCCGCCGGAGCTGGTGAAGCCGATCACCAGCGGCGAACCGGCACCGGCCGGGTTGAGCGCTCCAGAACGCACTGCCTACAACTCGCTGAGCAGCTTCTTCGGCCGCAATGCAGCCTACGGCGCAATGATGGTGACCCGGCCGCAGACCATCGGTTACCTGCTGGCAGATTCGCCCTCGGGCACAGCGGCATGGATGTACGAGAAATTTGCCGCCTGGACTGACAGCGAAGGCAAGCCTGAGCGTGTGCTCAGTCGCGATGAAATGCTCGACGACATCAGCCTGTACTGGCTGACCGACACCGGCGCATCGTCCTCCCGTTTCTATTGGGAGAACAACAACAATAACTTCAGTGCGGTGGCGCAAAAAACCGCTGACATCAAGGTCCCGGTAGCGATCACCGTGTTCCCCCACGAAATCTACCGTGCACCAAAAACCTGGGCCCAGCGCGCCTACCCATCGCTGTCCTACTTCAACGAAGTCAGCAAGGGCGGCCATTTCGCTGCCTGGGAGCAGCCGCAATTGTTCAGCGAAGAGTTGCGCGAGGCATTCCGGCCATTGCGTAGCGCCGCGAAAAACACCGTCGCCCAGACCGCTTATTAAACCTTTCCTGGCGGCTCAGAACCGGGAGCCGCTCACCCGCCATTCGTAAGAGAGATTCACATGGACACGACTCTGAACCACCCATCCGCAGCGCGCCATGGTCGCTTGTTCACCCCAGCCCTTCTGGTGTTCGCGATGATGCAATTGGGCGCCTTGGGCTTCGCTTCGTCGCAGGCTAACGCCGCCGATATACCTGCCAGCACCATCGGCGCCATTACACCGGGCAGTCACACCTCGTTCGGCCCGCTGAAGCACGTCAAGGCTGGCCTGTTGGACGTTTCCTATGCCGAGGTCGGTCCCGCCGATGGGCCGGTGGTCATCCTGCTGCATGGTTGGCCCTATGACATTCACAGCTACGCGGATGTGGCGCCAGCGCTGGCAGAGAAGGGCTATCGCGTGCTGATTCCGTACGCCCGTGGTTATGGCGACACGCGCTTCCTGTCGGCCAAGACCCTGCGCAACGGCCAGCCTTCTGCACTGGCAAACGATCTGATTGATTTCATGGACGCGCTGAGGATCAAGCAGGCCGTGCTCGGCGGTTATGACTGGGGCGCACGCACCGCCGACATTGTCGCGGCCCTTTGGCCGGAGCGGGTGAAGGCGCTGGTGGCGGTGAGTGGCTACCTGATCGGCAGCCAGGAGGCCGGCAAGACACCGCTACCACCGGCCGCCGAACTGCAGTGGTGGTATCAGTTCTACTTTGCGACCGAGCGCGGCCGCCTCGGTTACGAGAAAAACACCCACGACTTCGCCAAACTGATCTGGAAACTGGCGTCGCCCAAGTGGAACTTCGATGACGCAACGTATGAGCGCAGTGCCGCCGCTTTGCAGAACCCCGATCATGTCGCCGTTTCAATCTTCAACTATCGCTGGCGCCTGGGCCTGGTCAAGGGCGAGGCCAAATACGATGCCCTGGAAAAGAAACTGGCGACGTTCCCGTCGATCAGCGTGCCGACCATCACCTTGGAGGGTGATGCCAATGGCGCTCCTCATCCGCCCGCCGAAGCCTATGCCAAGCGTTTCACTGGCCAATACGAACATCGCCTGATCGATGGCGGTGTCGGCCACAACTTGCCGCAAGAAGCACCGCGGGCGTTCGCCCAGGCCGTGATCGACGCCGATCACCTCCAGTGAAGCCGCGTTCCCGGCATCTGAAGTGAAGGGGAACCCGAAACAACGGGTTCGCCTCCCAAAGGCTGATACCTGAAATCACCTTGGATCAGGCAAACATGCCGGCGAATCCGGCAACCGGATAGGCGTTTCGCTCCACATACTCTCGCGGCCCTGAGGCCCTGCCACAGCTGTATCCGAGTGGCGGGGACTTCTGTAGGCCATCGAAAACACGTGTGCGAGTGCTTGATATGGAAAACAACACGATCCGCTTTGCCTGCAACGGCTGCGGCATCTGCTGCAAGGGGCGGCTGATTCCACTGACGTTGGATGAGGCAAGGCAGTGGCTACACCGCGGACATGAGGTGGCGGTCATACTGGAGGCGTTCGATGAGTCAACCTGGCCTTCCGAGCCTAGGCAATTCGCCCACAGCGCCCAACGGGCCGTGGCCGTCACCAGTGGCGATGCCCAGATTCGAGTCGTTGCGGTACTGGCGGGCAATGCGCTGACGCAGTGCCGCAATCTCGGCGACGATGGTCGTTGCGGCATCTATGAAGAGCGGCCGCTGGTCTGTCGAATCTATCCGATGGAAATCAATCCGCTCATTGCCTTGCGTCCTGCCGACAAGGTCTGTCCGCCTGAGGTCTGGGAGACGGGCGAGGTCTTGTTCAGCGACCGCATTGTCGATCCGATCCTGGCCGATCAGATCGAACGCTCCCGCCAGGCGGACAGGGACGATGCCCAGGCCAAGATTGCGCTGTGTGAAGCGATGGGCATGAACGTCGCCGCCTGGAAGGGCAACGCGTTGGCGGTGTACTTGCCTGATCGGGCGCAGTTGACTGAAGCGATCATTCGCTACGATCGCGCCCCCGTGGCACCGACAGGCCTGGATTGGAAAGTGCGGGTCGAAACGCCGGCCCTGGCCCAACGCCTGCTGCAAGTGGGTGTCGCGCTGGATGATCAACGGTCAACCGGCTACATCTTCCAGAATCTTTAGGCACCCAGCCCAACCATCACTTTGTGCCCCCCAAAACTCCTGAATCATATTGTCATTTCTGGCCCGAGGTGACTGATGCGAGCTAGGGATCGTTAAATCGAGTAAGAAATTGCGTCAATCAGGCAAGCGACTCGAACCGCCGACCCAGCATACTGCGTCCATATTGATCAACGACTTACGGTGATGGCGAACAGTGTTCGCATCACCAAGCCGTGGGTCCGATGTTTCCAAGGAGTGAAATGTGCACACCGACTTCAACTGCGACCAGGGCGTCAGCGACATCAGTCGCCTGGCCGGTTCGGTCAGCCAGCTTGTGCCCAGCGAGGGCGACCAGATCACCGCCATTGCCGGCTTGAGCCTGCATCGGCGCAACGCGATCACCGCGCCGACGCACTGCATCTATGGCCTGGGTCTCGGCGTGACCTTGCAGGGCCGCAAGCAAGCCATGCTCGGGGACGAGATACTGACTTACGCGCCGGGCCAGTCGATGGTGACCTGCGTGGATCTGCCGGTCATTTCCCACATCTCCCAAGCCAGCGTCGCCAAGCCGTTCCTGGGCATGATGCTGAGATTCGACAGCACGATGGTGATGCAAGTGGCCGAGCGCATGCAGTTGTCACAACGCATGAGGGACGACGCGTTTCGACCGGTTACCGTACAAGCGCTGGATACCAGGGTGCTGGACGCCCTGCGACGCTTGATAGACCTGCTGGAGGAACCGTCGCTGCTTGAGACAGTCGCTCCGCTGATCAAGGAAGAGATCATCGCGCGCCTGTTGAGCGGTGCCCACGCGCCACAGTTGCTGCATGTGATCGCTGCCGGGTCACCCAGCCAGCACATCGCCAAGACGGTTGCCTGGCTGAAACTGAATTTTCGCCAGGCGTTACGTATGGACGATCTGGCGGCACAAGCGCACATGAGTCCATCCACGTTTCGCCAGCATTTTCGCACCGTGACCGGAATGAGTCCGTTGCAATACCAGAAGCAGCTGCGGCTACAAGCCGCTCGGCAGTTGATGTTGAGCCAGAATGTCGATGCGAGCAGTGCAGGGGGCTTGGTTGGCTATGAAAGTGCCTCGCAGTTCAGCCGTGAATACAGCCGCCTGTTCGGCGCGCCACCGCAGCGGGACATCAAGCGCATTCGCTTGTGATCGTGAGGCTTGTCTGGCGTTGCGGCCAGACAGCCTCACACGCCTGTCACGCCAATTTGAAAGGTAACTCACGCAACGGTTTACCCGTCAGGCTCGCCACCGCGTTGGCAAAAGCGGGGGCCAGTGCCGGCAGGCCGGGTTCACCCATCCCCGTAGGAGGCTCGGCGCTGGGCACGATGTGGACGGCAAATGTCGGCATGTCGGTAATGCGCGGCACGCTGAAGTCAGCAAAATTGCTTTGTTGCACCACGCCATCTTTCAGCGTGATCGCGCCACCTGGCAGGCACATCGACAATCCCATCAGCGCCGCGCCTTGGACCTGGGCCTCGACACTGCGAGGGTTGACCGCCAGGTTGCAGTGCACACCGGCCGTCACGTTATGCAGCACCGGACGACCGTCCTGCACCGAGGCTTCGACGACGTAGGCCACCACCGAGCTGAACGACTCGTGGACCGCCACGCCCCAGGCATGGCCCGCCGGCAACTGGCGCTTGCCATACGCACTCTTGTCCACGGCCAATTGCAGCGCCTCGCGATGGCGTGGGCTCTGGTCGCCAAACAGCTTCATCCGGTAGGCCACTGGATCCTGCTTGGTCGTGCGGGCGATCTCGTCGATCAGCGTTTCCATCACAAACGCCGTATGGGTGGAGCCCACGCTGCGCCACCACAGCACGGGCACGTTGAGCTTGGGGTGATGAACCGTCAGCCGCATGGGCAGCGGATACGGATTACGCAGGCCTTCCGTGGCGGTCGGGTCGATGCCGTTTTTCACTCGCCCGCCAAACACGGTGCCGGTGATGATCGATTGGCCCACCAGCGCGTGGTCCCAGGCGAGCACCTTGCCGCTGTCGTCAAAACCGATGCGCGCACGGTGCAGGTGCATGGGCCGATAGTAACCGCCCTTGATGTCGTCCTCCCGGCTCCAAAGGGTGCGGATAGGGGCGTTGACCCCGGCGGTGCGCGCGGCCTTGGCGACCTCGCAAGCCAGTACGACGAAATCGTTGGTGGGCACGCCGCGCCGGCCAAAACCACCGCCGGCGGTCTGCACGTTCACTTGGATCTGCTCTGGCTTGAGGCCAAGCACCTTGGCCGCCGCGGCACCGTCACCGCCGGGGAACTGTGTACCGACCCACAGTTGAGCGCCATCCGCGGCGAGCTGCACGGTGCAATTGAGGGGCTCCATCGGGGCGTGGGCGAGGTAGGGAAACACGAACTCGGCGTCCAGTTGATGCGGCGCGCTAGCAAGTGGCGTCATGTCGGCATCAAAGTGCAGTGGGCCGGGCTGGTTGGCCAGTTCCCGGTATTGAGCCAATTGTTTCTCACTGTCCACTTTTTCTACAGCGCTCGCATCCCACTCCACCTTCAGCGCATCGCGTGCCAGCTTTGCCTGCCAGTAACTGTCGGCGACCACCGCAACACCTTCGGCACCGCCGTCCAGGGGTACGCGCAACACGGCTTTTACCCCTTTCGTGGCACGTGCCGCGCTGTCATCCAGGGAGGCGATTTTGGCGCCGAACACCGGAGGGCGGGCGACAACGGCGGTGAGCTGCCCCGGCAGATGCATGTCGATGCCAAAATCCTGCTGGCCGCTGCTCTTGGCCTTGGCGTCGATGCGTGTCGTGGCCTGGCCGATGATGCGGAAATCCTTGGGATCCTTGAGCGTGATCTGCTCGGGCACCGGCATCGCCATCGCGGCTTCGGCCAGTTCGCCGTAGCTGGCTTTACGGCCTGCCGGGCCGAGGACCGTGCCGGCCTGGGTACTCAGGCTCGCCACGTCCACGTTCCAGCGCGCGGCGGCGGCACTCAGCAACATGGCGCGGGCACGGGCGCCGAGTTCGCGGTACTGGGTATAGCTGTTCTTGATCGAGTTGGAACCGCCGGTCAGGTGAATGCCGAAATTCGGGTCCATGTAGGCGGCGTCACTGTTGCCGTTGCGACTGCGTACCAGGCTCCAGTCGGCATCGAGTTCTTCGGCAAGAATCATCGGCAAGCCGGTCTGCACGCCTTGGCCGAATTCCAGGCGGTTGATGGTCACCGTCACTTCGCCGCTGGGCGCGATTTGCACGAATGCCGAGGGTTGCTGGCTCGGCTTGAGTGGCACAGCGGCGCCACTGGTCTCTTGCGCCAGGGCCAGGTGTGGAAACGCCCCCAAGGCCAGCCCGCCGATGCCGACGATCTTGAGAAAACTGCGGCGCGGCAGCGTAGCGGGGCTGTCAGCCTCGTCGCGTTCAAGCAGGAGTTGCAAGGCGCGAGGGCGCTCGTTCGGAAAGATCTCGTTCAACATGGTCTGCTCCGATCAGGCAAGGGCTTTGGCGGCATCAGCCACCGCGGCGCGGATACGGGCGTAGGTGCCACAGCGGCAGATGTTGCCGGCCATCGCCGAGTCGATCTCGGCGGCCGTGGGCTGCTTGCCCTTGGGTTGGGCCTTGAGGAAAGCGGTCGCGCTCATGATCTGGCCGCTCTGGCAGTAGCCACATTGCGCCACATCATGCTTGACCCATGCATCGTGCACGGCGCTACCGACCGGATCGCTGCCGTTGGTTGCCGCTTCGATGGTGGTGATTTTCTTGCCTTCGGCGGCGGCAATGGGCGTCACGCAGGAACGAATGGCCTGGCCATCCAGGTGCACGGTGCAAGCGCCACACAACGCCGCGCCGCAGCCGAACTTGGTGCCGGTCATGCCCAGCGTGTCGCGCAAGGTCCAAAGAATCGGGGTGCTTGGGTCTACGTCGACCGTGTATTCACGGCCATTGATGTTGAGGGCGCTCATAGGGGTACCAGCTCCGGATGGTTTGGCTCTGGTTAACTATAGAAAGCTATGTTTGGGAGCGATTGCACGATCCGGGCGGATGATTGCCTAATCTTGCAAATTGACTGGAGCGCCATGAAAGAGCTACCAATGGCCTTCGGTAGCATTTCTCATGCAACGGCCAGCAAGCCGCTCTTCATCGCGCAATTCTTGATGCTGTTGTACAGGAAGTCGACGATTTCCTGCGCTTCTTCGACGGTTTTGTCGAAGACTGCAATCAACATCTTCTCCACGTCCTCGGCCGCATAGCCCACAGCCTGGAGGAAGATGGCGGCCTGCTTCCACGCAAGTTTGAAGGTGTCTCTGAGGATCTTGCCGATTTGCTCGATCCCTTCAATGCCCTTCAGGATGCCCTGATAGACGTATTCCAACCATTTCTTCGCGTCTTGGAACAATCCGACAAAGAACTGTTTGATCTTCTCCAGCAGGATGCCTGGGAGATTTTCCAGAGGACCGATGTCGACATCCAGGTCGAAGCTGGCGATGTCATGCGTGCTGCTGGCCAAGGTGAAGCTGAACGAGGCGTTGGCAAATATTCCCTGGCCTGTGGTGCCGAAGGCCAGGTCGGCATTGATGGTGTCGTCGATGCTCAGCGTGCCGAGTGGTCCAAGATCGATGGACTCGTTAATACCGACGCTGGCCGAACCTTGTGCGTTGATTGAGTCGATACCGTCGATATCGGCCTGTAGGTTGAAGGTCGAGCCACCGAGGGTGGTGTCCTTGAGTTCAAAGTGACAATGGTCAGCTCGAATATCGATATCGATTTGCGGGCCGATACCCAGTAGATAAGCTTCACCGGAGATCATGAATGCGGGCGTTCGATAGGACGGTTGCGGGTTAGTGGCGTCCGAGAAGGTGCATAGCAGCACGCTAGGGCCGCCCGAGCCCTGGGCACCCGTGAGCTTGAACAGCTTGTCATTGCCGATGACGATTGGCGCCATTTCGACATTGAAGGCTATGCCTTTTTGGGGCATGACCTCGACCTTGATCTGTTCTCGGATCCACAGAAACTGGATATCGGCAAAAATGTGGAAGCCCTGTGGGAACGTCAATGTGGCGATGCTGACTGGCTGAGGCACGACGTACAGTTGGGCCTCCAGGGACACCGAGATCTGCCCCCCGTTACGCTGCATTTCGTAGTGGTACATCGTGGAAAGATCGAGCAGGTACCAAATCTGGTCCGGCGTGTTCACAATCAATTGGATCTGGCCACTATCCGCGGGCAGGTCAACGCCACCGGCGGCGAACATTTCACGAATTTTGGCCAGGTCGTAATGGTTCAGGGCATCGTGGTAGGTCTGCCAGTCACTGTCGAAGCTGTGCAATCGACCCACCGCTATCTGGGTGAGTACATCGCGCAGGAAACCGGGCAAGTCCGAGGCAGTAGCACCGGTCAACTCGTCAAAGACCTTGGCCAGGCTGAGGTCGCTGACAGCGCCGGCAACCATTGACTGGCTAGGTTGCACGGTGTCGATGAACACCGCCAAGGCGCTATCGATGTCGGCTATATCCAGTTCGGCGGCAAATCCGATCGAAGGTTCGCCTTCGAAGGAAATGCCAAGCTCGAACGCCAAGCTCTTGAGCTTGAATACCGAGAAGTCGAGGGTGCCGTTATCGTTTTCAACCACCATGTCGCCCGATACGAATGCGCCGTTTTCCACGACTGCCAAGCTGACATCGAAGCGCACCGGTTGCGACTCGAGGGTGGCGCGAGCGGTGGCGGTCAGATAGAACTCAACCTGTTCGGCCTGTATCTGAACGCCCAAGGCCCCGCTGAGCGTTACCGAACGATTGATCACCGTGCTGATATTTGCGAAAAGCCGTGCCTGGGTGCCGGCATCGGTGCCAATGAATATCCCCGCATTCAGGTTAGTGTCTGGCGAAATGGACAGCATCCTGGCCAGGTTTTGCAGGATCCTGTTTTGCTTCAATTGGGTCTGCGCGTAAAAGTAGAAGCCTTCCTGCAGTCCACCTGACCAGGCCGGAATAGTGATCTGTTTTGACTTGATCTGCGGATTTTGAAATAGGTCCAAAGCCGGAAAGGTGAAATCCGACTTCTTCAGCGTGGAAACGATCACCACCTGCTCGCCGGCAATGGGAAAGATATCCAGGAACGCCTGGATGGAAGCAAGTCCTGGCAGCGCCGACAGCTTGCACAGGGACAAGTCCAGGCCCAGAGCAAAGCCCCAGGTGCCTTGTTGGTCCAGGAGTTCGAAGGCCAGCGAGCCGGCGTTGGCAACCTGGGTTCCGAACGAAAGCTTGAATTGATCCTCGTTCTTGGTGATCAACAACGTCGAGTCGGTAAACGTCAAGTCGCCAAGCCCACTGGGCAGTACATCCTTGGCGTTGCATAGCCAGCCGATCAGCCCGTTCAACGTGACTTGGGACAGGGCACCCCGCAACGCTAGCCCCTGAGTGGGATCGTAAGACATGGCCAGCGTCAGGTTGTCGTCGAAGACCAGCCCGCCGGCAAACTGAGCCGAGGTCTTGGCGTTCGCTCCGAGCCCTTTTGACAAGCCGAATTGAATGTCCTCGATGGCCAGGTTGTGCGGGCCCAGTGGAATGACCCACCCTGGGGAGTCGGCCATTTCGGTGTAAAAGTTGTAGCCGGCCTGGTTATCGATGTTGACCGACAGCATGTCGATCGTCAGATCGGCCGGTGGCTGGATCGACGGCAGGTACCGCGTGACCAGCGCCTGCAGCGGCAGCGTAACCGCGTCCTCCAGTTCGCCGGCAATGAAGAAATCAGGATAGCCGGCGCTAACGTTTACTTGGGCGGCATTACCGATCAGGAACAACGCATTTATCGAAGCACCCGGTGCAGGCTTGATAAAAGGCAGGGTGACATGGAACTCAACGGATATGGATTCGAGCAGAAACTCATCGCCCAGCAGTTTCCATTGAGCGTCCGGGATACCAACGGTCAGGTAGACATAGTCGACGCTAAGGCCGATGCCCGACCCCGTCAGCGCGATCGCCGCGTCCAGCAACTGCAGCTTGCCGGCATCATGCAGGGCGTCTTGCAGTGGCCCCGGCAGGTAGTCGATTAGCGTCGAGGTGCCCGCCAGGTCCAGCAGGTCCGCCAGATTGCTCAGAGTGAAACCGCTGAATTCTCCGGTGATCACCAGCTTGCGAGTGCCTTTGGGAATCTTCGATGACAGCTCAACGGTCAGGCCGGCACTGGGTATCGTCAGCGCACCACTGATCGCCATGAATGGCTCATAGCTGGGGTTGGCCATCCACCATTTCGCACTCAAAGGACTGTAGATCGAGAAGATCGTCTGGGTAAGCGCAAGCTTTTCGGAAATGGAAACGTCCAGTCCCAGGTCCACGAACAGGCTGATGCCCGGCGGTGAGTTTTGTTCTTTCCATGGAAAATTGTTAACGATCTCGCGCAGCGGCGACGCCTGCACGGAGGGTTCGACGATGTTTCCGCCGATCGCGAAGCGGTCGTTGACGTCCAGCAGATGTTCCAGCGCCAGCAGTACGCCTCTAAGCTCAACGATGCCGGCGAAACCGAGCCCTGCGTCCAGCGACACTGGCGTCTTGGTGGAGCCCAAGTCGATATCAACGACGGTGGCATCGGTCAATGCATAGAACCATGCCGAGGTCAGCGTGAGATCGTCCAGCGCCGACGTCTGGGGAGCGGTGACACTGGAACTGAAGTCGAAGCTGACGGGCAGATCCGGGAAACTGTCGGAAAATTTCCAGTTTCGTCCTGTGCCAATCAAAGTGAACATCAACTGGACAGTGACGTCGCCGCTTTGCGGGTCGAGCACAAACGTGGCTGTTACGGGAGCGTTAGCCACTTGGCGAAAAAGCGAGGCGGTGCCGACGCGCTGCACTGTATTGCCGGCGTCGTCGGGACCGATGCTCGCATTGGAAATGGTCAGCGGTTGACGGTCGAAAATGCGCCCGTAAAAGTCGGCGAATTTTGCCGTGGTCACCGTACTGGCAACGATGGTTGTCGTCCCGTCCAGCCCTATCTTGAGGTTCTCGCGAAGCGTTTGGATATCCATGGCCATTTCTTCATCAGAGAGCGAAGTTCGCTGGGGTTATTCTTCGAGAGTCATGACGATAGGCATGTGGTCGCTGATGATCTTGGCATTCTTCATTGCCAGTTGCAGCTGCATGCGGGTGACGATCATGAAGGTGAAGCTGTCCATGATTTCCTGGAGGACGACGTTGGGAACGCAGACCTTGAGTTCCCAATTGGAGGTGATGCCACGGATGAATATGTTGTCGTAGGCGCTTGCCAAAAAGGCGTCGTCAACATCGCCTTTCTGGATCATTTTCTGGCGATTGGCGATGTCATTGACGAACGATTTCAACGAGGTAAGGGTAGTTTTTTCGCCGTCGAATATACCGGAGAACTTCAGGCTGGTCAGAGGCGCATAGGTAGCGGCATTGGCTGTGTTGTAGTTGAAGTCGCCAGAGATCAAAAAGGCCGTGTTGCCCGTGTTGATCTCGATCTCTTCGCTGAGATCTGCCAGCAACTGGATGGTCGCATCTTTCTTGTGATACTTGGGTTGGGGGGCATGCCAGAGCAGGCAGTTGAGTTCCTTGGGCTTGCCTGCGGTTCTGGCCTGCATGTTCCAGAACAATGGATTACGGTCAGCGAAAATCACCTTGGTGCTGGTGGCGACGGCCATGTTGCTGACGCTGACGTTTGCATCGTCCCAAAGCAACGCGTACTTGTCGGCGCGCCGGGCGAACGTATGGGCGACTTCAATATTTCGCTGCGACACCTCGTATTTCCACTTGCTGCCTGAGCCTACAAGCTTCTTGCGATCATTGATGGCCTGGACCAGCACTTGCACCGCTTGCTCACCCGTGCCGAGCGTCACTTCCATGACGCCGATGACGTTGGCCTGCATCTCGTCGATCAGCACGGCGATCCAGGCCGCGACGTTGACGTTGCGAAAGACGTCCTTGGCGCATTTCTTCGAGGACAGGCTTTCAATATTCCATGACATGTAATCGGCAATTTCCGGCATGGACGTTCACTCCATGTGAGGGCGATTTCGGTATCCCGGCGGTGTCAACGCTGGTTCCGCCGGGGTATCGTTCAGCTGGCGGTGACGCTGGCGGTACCTGTCAGCAGGATCTGATTGCCCACGCCTGTGATGTTCAGATTCTCAGGCGTCACCTGCAGAGTGAAACCTTCGAAATTGCCGCTCAGATCCGGTATTTGCAGCAGGGTCTGGGCCAACTGGCCTTGGATCGTTTCCTGGATCTGGCCTCCTACCACATCGTTGAGGATCGCCAGGGTAATGGAGGAGATCACACCACCGCCCAACGTCGCCATCCACGCCCAGAAATTGGAGGGCGTGATGTTGACCGATGGGCGAGAAACACTGCCGCCGCTTATACGGATGTTACGTTGCGCATCCACCACCACCTGCAGCGTCGCGGTGACTGGGCTGATGGAAATATCCCAGTCTGCCGGCCCCAAGCTGTAGCTACCGCTCAAGTTGAGCGTCAGCGTCAGGTTACCGTTGTTGACCGAAGCGCTGTAACTGTTGAGATGCACGACGGCACCGCTGGCCGAATAGGTCTTCTGTACTGTGCTCCACCACAGATTGGCGACGACCTGTTGGATCAGCGGCTCGGTGAGTACCAGGTTGAAGCCGCCATTGGATGGCGGTTGCTTTTGGCTGATCGCCACCGGCGAGAACAATCCGCCGGCCGCATAGGCGTTACCGCCATCGATCAACAGGGCGTATCCGGCAAAGGTGATACCGTTGACGGGCCCCAGCGGTATGGCGATGGCGGATATCAGGCTGTTCACCCGGCTGGCGATATCACTCTTCAAGGCGTCCAGGATTTCGTTCACAAACGGATCATCGGTGACAAAGTTGATATCGGTCACTGATAGACGCACCACACCGTTGCCATCTACTGTGGCCCGTGCACTGGCATTGGCACCGACTGTGCTGCTGGTGGGGTCCCCGCCGGCCACGGTCACGGACAGCTCCACCGGCATGCTGACCATGAAAGTTTGACCGCTACCGCTGGCGGCCAAACTGAATGTCGGTGGTGCAGATACGCTCCAGGTCAAACTCGCGTTCGCATCGGGGATGTTTGCGGTGTCGCTCAGCTTGGGCGCGATGGTGGGAAAAATGGATTCACTGGCGTTGTTCAATAACGATTGCGAAAGGCCCGCGATGAAGTCGGTGGACATGGTCGAAACTCCTTTTTCAATCAGATAGTGGCCAAGGCCTTGCGGGCTTCCGTGGTGGCGACCTGCGACAGGCTGGCGAGCAGATCGGGGTTGGAGAGCTGGCCGTTGAGCGCGGCGATGAGCTTCGTCTGGTTGGCGTCCTCATTGAGCAGTTGGTTGATGGTGGCTTTAAAGACGGTCGCCAGATCGATATCGATCGTTATGTTGCCATTGCCAACGACCGGATTGACCGACAACGCGCTGAAGTTGACGACTGCGGTATCGAGCTGTCCATCCACCGCCTCGGTAGCACTGAAGACCCCGGTCAGGTCATCGACGTGGTTGATGGTCAGGCTGAAAGTACCCGGTGGCATGTCGACGTGGTTCAGGTTGACGTGCAATTCGCCATTGGCCTGGATCTGGTTGGGTACGGCGGGGGGGCGTTGGTACCCATCCTGTGTATTGGGCTGTTTGCCATGGAAGGTCACGGTGTTGCCGTCGACGACGATCTCGGGGTCGGTTCCATTATCGAGCTTCACCTGGCTGTTGCTCAGTCCGAGGATATGCAGTTTCTTGATAACGATGTCGATCGGAATCTTTTCGATCGTGAATGAGCCCAGGTCCACTTCGGCGATGGTCAGTGGGTCCAGGGCGCTACCGTCTGGGTTGTAGAGAATCGAGGACAGGTAGAAGTCGGAGGTGGGCGTCAATAGCATGTTTTCCAGCAATTGGACGAGTTGACTGTCGGACATGATGTTCTCCTAACTGTTGAGTTGGTTGAGGATGGCTTTACGCGCGATCTGGCTGAACTCTTCCGATAGCTGCGGCGCCTGGGCGCTGAGCGCATTGTTCAGCGCTTTGGCGATCTGTGACTGGACTTCGGGTTTCTGGAACAAGCGGCCGATGATCTGCTCCAGTGAGACATCGTGAGGCGTCAGCGTCACCGACACATCTATCTGGGCACTGTCCAGGTTTGCGCTGATATCGCTGATCGTGAGCGTCAAGGCATTCACATCGGCGCCTGACGGGGTGATCGTCAGCGAGCTTCGCAGGTTGACCACAGTCGCGGTCAGGGTGCCCTGCAGTAGGACTGGCTTGAGGCCCTGCTGGGTCAGCGAGAACCCGGCGTTCACGGTGAGCGGCGGTGCCGGTGGAACGGGCTGGCTGACCGTCGGGCCCGGGCGGTCGAGCTGCCGTACCGGCCCCTCTGCCAGAGCGCCGAAATTGAGCGTGGCGGCAATCCGCGGAGTGCTGAGCGTAACCGCCGACAGCGGTGCTTGAGCGTTGGAACCGCCCGAAAGCGTCAGTTTGGTCAACTGGATGTTGGTGTACTTCAGCCCCCCATACGTCTGATCGGGTATGTCGATCTGAGGATTGGAATAAGGCTCCAGCACCGGATCCGACGAACACGCGAGTTGCCACGGGAGATACCAGTTACTGTTCGCTTCGTTCAGTGCCACGCGCGTGCGATCGAACAGGAACAGGTCCACGGGCGAGGCCGCGTCCTGGCCACTGTCGTCATTGGGCAGGCCTTGGGCAGGGAGGGGGCCGAACACACTGGACATGAGGTTCTCGGCCTGTGTGCCGAGCATGTCGTTGACGCTTTGCAAGTTGGAGGGCAAATTCAACATGCTGCTTAACGCGCCGACCATGGCTGCCTGGCCTTGGGAAGCGCTGAGCGCCTGCCTGATCAACTCAATCAGCTCATCTTTTCCCGTCAGGTCGCCATCCAGCGTGAGTTGCGTGAAGTTCAGCGTGATGGAACCGCCCTTGACGTTGGTGATTTTCAGGTCGCTCACCCCGATGGCCAGGGAACGGGTTGCGGCGCTGCCTTCGATGGTCACGCTGACCTGCGCGTTCAACATGCATTCACTGAACGCGACAGTGAACGCACCGGTGCCGATGATGTCAGTGGTCGAGGTGTCGGGAGCGTCCCCGATCAGGAGCGACTGGTCGATGCGATAGTTGCCAGACATCGTCAGCGGCGGCAAATGTGTCTGCCCCGAGGGGCCGTTATAGTAATTGAACAGCAATGGCAGGGTGATGGAGTAGCCTTGGCCCGTGAGTGTGGAGGACGACGGATTAACGAAGATGTTCTGCAAACCGTCCACCAGGACTGCAGACAGACTCAGGTACGGATACGGTTTTTTGGGATCGGGCACGGCGTCTTCGTCGTTCATCAGTGACCATACGTTGGCGAACCGCTGGGCGATATAGTTGCCATTGTCGCCGGTCAGATAGCCCAGATCCTGCTCGTCGGCATGCACCGGCAGCACCGGATTTCCATCCCCCCCTTGCATCTCCGCCAGTTGCTTGGGCAGCCATAGCTTGGCATTGTCCGGGTCGTTGAGGCACGGTTGCAGCGTGTCGAGAAAAAAACTCATCAAGGTGCTCATGGGTGCTCCGTCAGGTGCAGGGTCAGCCGTTCAATGGGCGGTCAACGACGTGTAGTGCCAGTTCCTCCAGTGCATCGCGATAGCGGCCTGGAGGAAATGGCTCGAGATAGAACAGCGCCTGCAAGGCTTCGCGCCGGGCAGCCGCGTAGGCCTTGTCGATACAGCCGCAATCACGCAAGTCGTCCAATGCATCGCCCAAACGATGCCCCGTCAATGGCGTGCCTTCGCGCAGCGATTGGCTGATTGCATGTGTCGGGCCGAGCGTCTCCATCGCATAGATCAGTGGCAGCGACAGTCGACCCAGTAACAGGTCGATACCTGACTGCTTGCCCGCCGAACTTTCGTACTCCACCACATCGAGCACGTCGTCCATGATCTGGAACGCACGACCCAAGGCGCGCCCGAAGAAGCCACCGCGGCGGGCATCACGGCTACGCCCACCGGCCAGATCGATACCCCCCTGGCAGGCCAGGCGAAACAAGACTGCGGTCTTGCGGTCAATGGTCTGGTAATAGCGCGCCAGGCGTGCATCGTGATCCTCGGGCAAAGTCCGGTCCAATTCGTCCAACTCCCCTCGGCAGATATCGAACGCGGTATCCAACACCAACCGCACCAAGGTCATGTCGCGCTCGGTATCCACGGCGGTGGCGAACCCGCGAAGCGCCTGTACGAATTGCAGATCGCCAATCAGCAGCGCGGTCTTGCTGCCGCGAGCCGCCGACACCGATGGCAGTCCTCGTCGCAGCTGAGCCTCATCCACGATGTCGTCGTGGATCAAGGTGGCCACATGCAGCATCTCCAGCGATGCCGCGCCTTTGTAGACCTTGTCGGGCAGAGGCCCATCCTGCGCGATGAGCCGCGCCGACAGGAGCATGACCAAGGGGCGTATCTTTTTACCGCCGGCAAACATCTGCCGTTCCACGTCGGTGAGGTAGGGCGCCTGCGGTTCCAACGCCAGCTCCACTTCCTGCCGGAAACGCACGAGGTCTTCGGCCAGCAGTTCTTCACTGATGCGCGCGTACACTGATGCCGACGATGCTGTCGGCTGTTGCGCGATGACAACAGCAATGGAGTCGCTTGCCGACATCATGCCTCCTGGCTGGCGAGCATTCGCAGTACGCGAGTCAGTTGGCTGGCAATGCGGTCTTCGAGGATGCCTCGGATGAAGTTGGCGCTGCCCAGGCGCGAGCGACCGACCTCACCGGCCTGGCCCTGCCACTGCGCGCTGTCAAGGTCTAGAGCCGGCACGCTCAAATTGCTGCGTTGCAGTTTGAGCGTCAGCGCGCCATCGGGCTGCTCGCTGAGGGCGAAGACGAAGCGGCTTTGCGCGAGCGAACTGGAGAAGGGGCCGCTATGCAGGGGCAAGCGGCGCTTGGGGTCGTGCAGACGCAATGATTCGGCATAGATGGACTGCACACGCGCCTGAGTCTCGGCGTCCATGATGAAACCGTGCTGGGCGCATAGATCCAGGTCGGTATCGTCATGGCTATTTTCGAGGATCCGTGACAACGCGCTTTCCAGGCCCTGGGTCTGCAACAGGAAGTTTGCCTGATTCGCAGGCGAGGCTTTATCGACAGCGCTATAGACAGCCTGGGCGGTCATAGGCACCACATTCTGCTGGGTGTTTTGGGTGGCGTTGGCAACTTGCGTCTGAAAAGTCAGCGCGGCCGTCGCGGCCTCGGGGTAGGGGTGATAACAGGCGCCGTAGAGATTGAGTTGTTGCGCTAACGCGTTCTCATTGTAGGACTGCGACGTCGTACCAAAGGACTTGTCCGTGATCGCTGGATTGACCGGCATGCCCGGTGTATCCAACGCCTGGGACGTATAGTCGGACATCTGCTCGGTGGCGCCATCGCCTATCCAGAGCTTGCGCAAACGTGCATTGGTAGTGAAGACAGCGTTGTAGGCGTCGTTGTGTTGGTTGAACATATCCAGCAGGGAGCGGCCGTTCGCAGTCTGATTCAACTGGGTACGCTGATCGTTGGCTTGCTGCAGCTGGTCATACTGTTTCTCGGTGATAGTCGGTGGATCGGTATCATCAACAGTACTCGCACCCACGGCAAAACTTGCCAGCGGCGCCATCAATCCACCGGTATCCAATTGCACCTTCGCACTTTCCAGGCCAAACAGTTCGTAGGTTCCGTTCAGTTGCATCGGCGCCAGGGTCACCACGATACGGCGGGGATCATGGTCGGGAACGATGGATAACAACGTCACTGGCGACACCGAGATGTCGTTCAATGCCAGCAGTAATTCGCCACCGTTGGAATTGCTGGGAATGTCCACATGGCTGGCCAACGGATAGGGGCCACAAGCCGATACCGAAAATTGTTGGGGCAGGGTAGCGGCCAAGGAAGCTGTGCCGGAGGCAGCCGTCAATTTCGGCAGGAAGTCGTCGATAGTAGGCATGCGATGCGCTCTCGTAGGCAGATCAGACGCTGGTAGAGGGAGGAGTGGTGATCGCCAGCGTCGCGACGATTTTCAACATCGGGCTATCGCCGATGTTGACGCTACCCAAGGTCAGAGCGCTGGGGGCGATGCGGATACCATTGGTATCGTAGTTGGGCACAGAGCCGATGGGCTCGACTTTGCCTTGCAATGCGTCCTTGGGTTTGTCCTTGACCTCTGCGGCGATGAGGGTCGCAATGGGATAGGCAACCGCGGACAGAATCTTCTGGACCAGGTTTCCTGTCGGCGTCAATTTAAACGTCAGCGACGGTACCGACGTTATCGTCGCGCTGATAGCGACGCCATCGACTGCCACGGTCAGATCGATTTCGGCGGGCGAAGGACTGATGGAAACATCGTAATCAAACATGCTCGACATGGGCGTTGCTCCGGCAAGGAATTTGAGGGTTACAGCAGGGCCGCACCGAGGGCACAACCTGCCGCCGCCAGGGCCATGCCTGCCGCAGTGAGGGTGGCCTGCGCGTTGAGCGAAGCGCTCAACTGGGCATTGATGGTCAAGGGGGCCACCTGCTTGACTGTGGCCGAGAGCGAGGAGATCGAGCCGTTGTAGCTCCAATCGGCCAGTTTCTTGAAGTCGCCGCTGTCGGAGAACGGATACCCCTGGTAAGGCTTCAAGAAAACAGCCATTGCCGTGTTGATCAGCGTATTGCTGGCGATCACGAATACCGGATCGGTGGGCCAGGTTACTCCGTCGATATCCAGCGCATTGGTGTTGGTGGTCAGCGTCGTCGCACCGAGCAAATAGCTTGCAGTGAGTTGCAGCTGTACAGGGTTGAGTGTCACCCCGTTCCAATCGAGGTTGGGCAGGTGCACGAGGGCCAGCATCTGATTAGCAGAGGTGAATATCTGCGGCAACAGCATCAGGTTGAATATGGCTATGTCCCACGCGGAGAATTTGCTCTCGTCCAATGACACTGCCACCAAGTCGAGTGCCAGTGTTCCCGGCGTAAAGGTGAGCGTGGCGTAGACCACTACGCTCGGGGCGGTACCGCCTACCGCGGGCGCAGTACCCAGCGTGTAGCTGGCCGTCAGCATCGGCAAGGTGAGTTGGACCATTGGCAAACTGGGCAAAGGGATGCTCTGGGAACCATTGGTTTCGCCGTTCGGCGCAAGCGCGGCATTCCAGATAGCCGGGGAGGGAGGGCCGAAAGCAAGGCTAGGCGCAGCACCGACATCCCAAGTCAGCGTCACTGCTCCGAGGTCTGGCAGGGTTTTGGGCAGGCTGCCCTTGAATGGGTCATTAGTGCTGGGGGCGTTCTGGTAATACTCGCCCAACAAGGTGTTGAGCTCCGTCACGCTGATGCCTGCGGCAGCGTCGAAATTGGTCATCCCTGTACCTTCCTGATGTCTGTGAGAATCCATCTCACACTCGAATGTAGCAGGTTTTTAAAAGTCCACCTTTTTTCTTAAAAATTTGTTTAAGAGGCGTCGGTTCGGCCAGATATAAGAAATGCCAGCGCTTATCGATACCTCTGGCACCCGCCCATTTCGCAAGAAACCGTAGCGGGACACTCCGGCTTCTTGCGCGACGATTCACCTCCCGGTCTACATAAGCATATTGCGCGAATGCCGTGCGCTCGCCGCCCTGGATGAACGTCTGGATGGTGCGGTCGGTGTGCAGGCGGGCACCGATGGGGCGGTTGCTACTTGCGAATCAGGGCTATGACGTATTCGCACACTTGCGCTGTGGCGTTTTCGAACGTGCAGGCTTCTTCAGGCAACCCCAATTGCAAGCAGTCGCCTTGCTCCAGGATGTAGGTGGTGGTGCCCTTGGTAAACGTCAGCGTGCCTTGCGTGGCCCACACCTGCTGATGAAGGAACGCATAGGCCGTGGCCGGGTAGCTGATACGCACGCCCGCAGGCAGTTGCACACTGATGAGCTCCAGTGGCCAACCCTCCCGCGGGGAGACTTGCTGGCGCGCGTAGCCAGTTTCCGGGTCGACCCAACGCGGTTGCTCCGCCGCCCTTGACAGAAGTCCCGAGCGTCCCTCGGCTCGATGCAACAGGGTGGAGAGGGGCAAGCCGAAAGCTCCCGACAACCGGCCCAGGATCGTCGACGTCGGGCTGACCTGTGCGTTTTCAATTTTGCTGATCATTGCCTTCGATACGCCGGATAGCTGGGCGAGCTCGCCGATGGACCATTCCCGGGCGGCTCGCTCGGCTTTGATGGTGAATGCGATGTCAATGGGTTGATTGTTCACTATAGAAGACTTCCAAATCGGGGTGATTTAATTTGAGCTTAGCGCCCGACATGCATCTTGCTGGTGCAAAAAAAAGATAATGCTCTATTTTTGTGCGATAAAATATTACAAACTTATAATCAATTGATTCTAAATGGAATTAATATCACGATTTTCATGTTTAAAAATAAATCTATTGTTCGGAACGCCTTCGATTAAAAGTATCAATTTGTTTGCGTGAATTGCTTGTTTACTATCTGAAACGCGCAGCGACATTCCGTCGCGGCCATCCAAGCTACCTTATCGTATTTGGGGGGATCTATGCCGGCTCAGCAAATGGAACAAGGCTGTCTAACGGGTGAGCAAATCATTCATTCGATTAAAGGAATGATCACGGCTTCGGGGATCAACACCAATGCGTTCTATAAAACCTTTCGACAGGCCCCGCTGCCCAAGGCAACGCTGAAGAAAGTGTTCCAGCAGTACTTTTATTACATTCGTACGTTCCCCCAGATCCTGGCGGGTACCTCGCACCGCACCGACAGCGAAGTGATTCGGATGAAGCTGGCGCGCACGGTCGTGTCCGAGCTGGGCGATGGGGTAGGCGAGGCACACTTCATCATGTTCGAGCGTGTACTTGCCGGCGTTGGCATCACGTTGGATGACTGGAAGAAGGTTGAATATATTCCCGAAGCCAGTGAGTTGGTCGATGGCCTGCGTCGAATTTTCCTCGAGGGTTCGACAGAGCATGCCATTGGTGCTCATTACGTTATCGAAGAGTTCGGCTTTCCGATGATCGCCAACCTGTACGAAGGTTTCCGCCTCTACAGCGGGTGGAAACACGAAGACTTCACCTATTTCTATCTGCACATGCTGGTAGAAACCGATCATGTGCAATGGATCAGTGACGCGGTCATGGAGGCGGCCCGGGACACTGACAACGGCAACAATATTCTGGAGGGCGCTGCCGATGTACTGAACTTGTTGACCCGATTCTGGCAAGGACTCAACCGAGTAGCCACTCACGCCTGACCGATCAATACAGGGGGGAGGGAAGTCATGGATGATTTGACATTGATTGGTCGAGTGGCGCCCTTCAGGGAGGCCAGTGCATATGCAGCATCCTCAGGAGCGTTGAACCTTTCGCAAGGGCTTCCTGAACCCCTGTTTGACAATGCCATGAATGCGGCGTTGGCCCGCCAGGTCAGGGCGGGCTGGCAGTACGCCGACCCACGCGGCGAAATGATTTTGCGCGAAAGCATTGCGGCCCACAGTGCCGGCTATGCGCCCGACAGCGAAGTGCTGGTGACCAGTGGCTGTACCGAGGCCTTGTACTTGGCCCTGTACGCAGCGTCCACGCAGTACGGCAGCCGGGTCGCGTTCTTTGAGCCTTTTTATCCCTATTACCCAGGAATGGCCACGTTGCTGGGGTTGGAGTTTGTTGCAGTGCCGTTGTCGGTAGGGGAGTCGATCGGCCCCGATTGGGCACTGCTCGAACAGCAGTTGCGCGCGGGTGTTCGCATACTGCTGCTCAATACGCCCCATAACCCGACAGGGTGGTGCATGTCCGCTGATGATTGGCAGCACCTGGTGGCGCTGGCAAAAAACCATGATTTCATGGTGATTGTCGACGAAGCCTATCGTCACTATCAGTACGACGCTGACACACCGGCGCGCTACCCCAGCCAGCAGATTCCCATGATGGTGGCAGGCAGCGCTTCAAAGTTGTTGTCCATGACGGGCGTGCGAATCGGCTGGTTATGCGCGCAGGCAACCTTCATGGAGCGAGCCTATGCCCACCACCTCTACCTGAGCTATTGCCAACCCACCCCCATACAGGCGGCCGTTGCTGTTTTGCTCGATGAGTTGACCGTCGGGCGACTGGATAGCTTGCGTGAGCACTACAAGCACAAACGCGATCGCCTGGCAGGTGCGCTGAGGGCTGCCAGGCTGGATGTCCGGTTACCGGCGGGCGGCCATTACATCATGGCCGACTATTCACGGCGGGCGCCTTTATTGTCCCCCGTTGAATTCAGTCAACACCTGGCCGCTCGTTGCGGTGTCATGCCATTGCCCGCGACGCCCTTCTACCAGGGGCCATGCCCCACCTATGTCCGGTTTTCTTTCTCGGTAGCCAAACCCATTGTTGATCAAGCCTGTGTCCGCCTGGAGGGTTTTTGAAATGGAGCAGCATGTGTTCGACGTCATTGTCGTAGGCGGCGGTCCCGCAGGGCTTGGCGAGTGTATCCGGCTGATTGATCTGGGCCTGAAAGTCGCTGTCATCAGCGATGTATTCGGGGGGTGCATGGGCATGATGGGCGATCATCCATTGCAGTCCTACTGCAATGAACTGGAGATCGAAGGCGCGCCCTATCCCTTGCAAAGGTTCATGCGCAAGTTGTGCGTCAGCCCCACCGGTGAGGAATACGCAGCCTACATCCGTAGTAACTTCGAAGCCTTGCAATTGACCAAGATCCAGCAACGGGTGGTCACCGTCAGCAAGGTCCAGGGGCTGTTCGAGGTGAGCCTGGCCCCGGGTTCCCAGCATCGTTCCTTGCGTGCACAGCAGATTATCCTGGCAACCGGGATTCGCCCGAAGGCGCCGCCCTTCGAAATGCCCAGTGCCCATTGGTTCAATTGCTTTGACGTCTATCAAATGGTTGCGCGGGGCCAGGCCCATCGTTTCCTGCAGCAAGATGTGGTCATCTTCGGCAGTGGTAACAGTGCGTTCCAGATCGCACTGCTCCTGGCGCCGTTCGCCCGCAATGTGTCGATCCTGATCAAATCCTATCTGGGGCTATATCCCCAAGAGACCGATGATCGCTTTGCCCTCAGGTCCCTGAGCCAGCGCACGCTGGAAATGATTGCCAAGACTTCGTCCAGCTCCTTTCAAGGGCCGCTCAACAGCGCCAGCAGCACGGGCCGGGCCAATATCTGGCTACATGCCTACAACAGCATTCGCCAGGAAGGCGACAAGGTCGTCATGGACCTTCCGGCGTCACTCAACGGCCATCCGCTGCTCCAGGCTTCCTGTCGCAAGGCTCAAGAGGCGGGCCGGTTGGTCGTCGCCCAGGCATTCGACGGGCATGAGTTGCATTTGGATGTGTCGGCGAAGGAGCAATGCCTTGTTTCGGCCATCGGCGTCACCGCACAACTGCCCGCCACCGACTGGCCGCAACTGCTCAACCAGCAAACCGGCTTTACCTGTCACCAGGATGGGAAAAGCCCTGTCGCAGGCCTGTATTTCGCGGGTGCTGCCTCAGGTTATGCGTCGATCAACACGATGGTGCCGGCAGCTGCAGAAATGAGTGCCGCCATATCGCTGCGAGAAGGACTGCGGTCATGGGCGTGAGGATGTTCCAGCCGCTACGCCTGGACATTGGCGACGTGCTCGGGCAGTCGGCAGCGGCGCTCAAGCAGGCCATCGCCCAGGCCAAGGTACTGGTCATCGCCAACCAGGACGTCAGCGTCGCCCCTTATGTGCAGTTGATGCGCAGGCTGGGCTCGCCTGTCCATCATGTGTTGGCCAAGTACTGCCTCGAGGATTATCGGGAAGTGCTGACTGTGACCAATCTCCATCGGGACGGCCAGGCCTTGGGCGTGCATGAAGGAGGAGGGTATTGGCACACCGACATGTCGTACAAATCGGCGAACACGGTGTTCACGTCACTGCTGTCGGTACGTGTACCCGACCAACACGGCGAGACCCAATTCATCGATTGTGTCGCAGGCCTGCATCAGGTTCGCCAGTGGCTGGAAAGCCCAGGTTGCCCGCCGTACCTGAAAGGTCTCGACCTGGAAAACCTGCGGGTTCACCACCGTTTCGGCAATCGCGACGCGCTGCGCAATGCCGACGCCGCGGTGCAACAGCTCAATTCCCAGGAGGCTGGCGCACTGGAAAACACCGTGGTCCACCCCCTGGTGTACAAACACCCGCTCGCTTGCACGGCGTCACTGTATGCACCGGCTGCAACGGCCATGCAAATAGAAGGGGTAACGCCTGCACTGTCCCATCGCATTCTCGACAGCCTGGTCGACTTCCTTGTCCAGCACGCACCGCGCTATCGGCATGCCTACCGCCCAGGCGACATCGTCATCTGGGACAACCTCTCAACGCTGCATAAAGGTCCGCCAATACCCAAAAGTGAAGGGGGCGCCGATGCGCGCCTTCTCTATCGCATGAACGTCGATTTCCAGTGAGGCACTACTATGATCCAGACCATCGTTTTCCTGACGCCCCATTACCTTAACTTTGCCTCCGAGAAGGCGTTGCAGACGCTGGGTCGAGATTGCCGGACAGTGCTGATCGCCTATCATGCCGACGTCCTGCCGCCCGCGCTCGAGCGTAATGTCTCACAGGTTGTGCGCGTCGATGCCGACCTGCAGCGCAACATCCGTCCGCTGCTGGACCATGACCAATGTCGCAGCATCATCAGCGATGAGCTGCGAGCCGTGCAGGGCAATACTTCGTCATTGCGTATTTTCTGCCAGGAAGAGTGCCACGTTGAGCTGGCGGCTCAGTTGCGCGAGGAGTTCGGATTAGAGGGTGATACACAGGCGATCGTGGCGAACTTTCGCGACAAAGTGCTGATGAAACACGCGGTCAGCCAGAAGGGGATACGCATTCCCGAGTTTGTGCCACTGGATCACGTACGGCTATCGGCTGAGCCGCAGGCTTACTACGCCGAGCTGACGGCGCGATTGGGTTTGCCCCTGGTGCTGAAGCCGGTGAATGCGGCGGGCAGTTTCGAGGTGTCGATCATTCGCAACGAGGCCGAATTCATCAAGGCCCGCGAACAAGTGCTGGCCTCACCGTATCATTTTGATTACGAGGTGGACGAGTTCATTGACGGCGACATGTTCCAATGCGACTCGTTTGTGGTCGACGGTCAAATCCGCTACTGCGGTGTGCTGGAACTGGGTTGCACCAACTTTGACTTTGTCCAGGGCAAGCCCTTGAGCGTGATTCCCGTGGCCGACCCCACGCTCAAGGCGACCCTGGAGGCATTCAATCGGGACGTGATTGCGGCCCTGAACTTTCGCAACGGTTCGACGCACCACGAGGTCTTCGTGGACCGCAAGCGCGGTTATCCGGTGTTCCTGGAAATTGCCGCGCGCGTACCTGGCGGCATCGGGGTGCCGTACCACGAGAAAAACAGCGACATCAACCTGATCGACGCCAATCTCTACCTCACAGCCGGCGTCGCAGCTCTCGATGACATCAAGCCCAACGAGAAGAACAACGTGGTGTCCGCCTTGTTGCCCTTACGCAAAGGCCGGATCAGCCAGCTCAACGAGCCCCCCATTTCCAGTATCTACAACATCGACTGGCGGGTCGCCCCCGGAATGGTGGTGGACTCCCGGTCCCTGGCCGATACCGCGGGCATCCTGACTTTGTATAACGCAGACCCAAAGGTACTTCGCGCCGACTTCGAGGCTTTGCAGCACTACGTACCGACCCAGGTGGAAGTGCTGGAGCCGGGAACCGCTTGATCGATCAGGTAGGGCGCCAAGCACAGGTTTTTCTCAAGGAGCAGGCATGAAGACAGGAATACTCGGTGCCGTCAGCATGGCGGTCTACTGCATCTCGACGGCGCTCTCGGCCGTCTGGGTCATGGTGGCGTTCACCCGTATCAGTGGGGCGGCGTTGACATTCATTACCTTCCTGATGGCCTGGGCGGTATTTTTCCTGGTGCATACCTTGCGGGGTCATGACCCGTTTCGCCTGCTGCGCGAGGAGTGGCGAGGCGTGCTGCTGCTCAATGTGCTGACGTTGTTCAGTTGGTGGTTGATGTTCATGGCATTGCAGCGCATCGAGGCGTCGGTGGAGTCGGCCATCTATCAGGGCTGGATGCCGCTGGTGGTGGTGGCCTGTGAAATGCTGGTGGCGCGCTCCTCGGTCAGTCGTTCCCGCTGGCTGGGCGCGCTGCTGATCCTGCTGTCGCTGATGGCGTTGGTCCTTATGCGTCTCGCGCTTGGGGTCACGGCCCAGGTAAGCCTGGTCAACTTGCATGAGGGCATCGCCCTGGCGAGTGTTGCCGGGATCACTGGCGGGATCTATGTGTTCTGCTCGGCTCGACTGAACCGCGACAGCAAGTACAGCGCCATGGATATCCTGTGCGTCAGGTTCTTCCTGCTATTGATCGTCACAGGGTGGGTCGGCCGGGAAAATCTGCACCAACTGCTCACGCTGGATAGCGCCATGCTCGGCCAATTGATCAAGCTGGCGTTTGTCAGCGTGCTGATTCCGGTGTTTGCCCTGCAATTTGCCATTCAGCACCTGGGAGGTGGGCGGGTGTCCATTCTCACGCCTTGCGTGCCGGTCATTGCCTTGGCCGCCGAGTTCGTGCTCTCCACCTGGCATAGCCCTTGGGTTCCCGTCCTGGTTACGGTGGTGTGCGTGGCGGTGTTGTTGTCCAACGTCTGGTTTTCGCGAGACAGGCGCGTTGTTCATTCAGGGCCTATGCCTGTTGCCCTTCAAAAATAGACTTCTGTTTGCTGGAGCATCCCATGACTCTTTCCTTGGCCTTTGCGCAGGGGGCGGCAGACGCTTGCTCGAACGACGACCGCAGCGTACTGGCACGCACATTGGAAATCGCACGAACCTTGATCGGTTTCCCTTCTGTCAGCGACCGCTCCAATCTGGACCTTATCGAATGGGTGAGCGGGTATCTGCACGGTTTCGGGGTACAGGCCCAGATTCTACCGGACGCCTCCGGGCGCAAGGCGAACCTGTTTGCCAGCCTTGGACCGCCACGCCCCGGGGGCATCATCCTGTCCGGACATACTGACGTGGTGCCGGTAGCGGGTCAGGCTTGGGCGCAGGACCCGTTCAGCGCTTATCTGGATCAGGACCGGCTCTACGGTCGTGGCAGTTCGGACATGAAGGGGTTCATCGCCGTGGTGCTGGCGATGGTTCCCGAGCTGATGGCCTCTGCACGACAAAGCTTTCACCTGGCCTTGTCCTATGACGAAGAAGTGGGTGCGATGGGGGCGAAACATCTGGCCCCGTTCATCACCCAGGCGCAGTTGGAGCCCGCCGGTTGCATTGTCGGCGAGCCGACTTCAATGGCGTTGGTGATCGGCCACAAAGGGCGTCACGAAATCAATTGCTGTGTCCATGGCAAAGTGGCGCACTCCTCGTTGCCGAACGAGGGGGTCAACGCTATCGACTATGCCGCACGGGTACAAATGCAGCTTCAGCACGTGGCCAGGCGACTTTCACAGGGGCCGTTGGACAGCGGGTTCGATGTCCCGTACACCACTGTCCAGGTCTGCCGGGTCAATGGCGGTGTCGCTGGTAATGTCATTCCCGGTCAATGCAGCTTTGACTTCGAGATTCGCTACCTGCCCGGATGTGATGCCGAGCAACTGCTGGTACAGATCAAGGACGACGCCAAGCAGGCCATGCACAGTGAGACGGATGATCGCGCTTGGGCGGCGTCCATCGAGTTTTCCCACACGCTGCATACTCCGGGGTTGGATGAGAAGGGCAACCAGGCATTCGCGCAGTGGGTCCGCGAGGCTAGCTCAATGGCCCATGGCCGACAGCGAGTGGCGTACAGCACCGAGGCCGGACTGTTTCAGGCCGCAGGGATCCCCACGATCGTCTGCGGCCCAGGGAGCATCAAGCAAGCGCACAAAGTGAACGAGTATGTGGACTTGGCCCAGCTCAAGGCCTGTGAACAGTTCCTGCGCCGCCTGGCACGTTGTGAGCCATTGCCGCCAATTCCCGCAGGGGCTGCGCAATGAGCGCCACAGCCTTGGATAGCCAGGGGCGCGAACGCAGGAAACTGGTGCTGGCGGTGAGCGTGGGCGCCGCACTGGAATGGTTCGACTTCACCCTGTTTGCGATCTTCTCCTTGCAGATTGCCGCAGCGTTCTTTCCGGCTTCCGACCCATTGATGTCGTTGCTCGCGTCCTACCTGGCGCTCGCCGTCGGCTTCGTGGCCCGACCGTTGGGCGCGCTGCTGATGGGGCGCTATGCCGATCGCCAGGGGCGCAAGGCCGCGCTGACGCTGTCCATCATGCTGATGGGCGCCGGGACCCTGATCATCGCCGTATGCCCGACCTACCAAACCATCGGTTGGTGGGCACCGCTGAGCGTTGTCGTCGCGCGCATATTGCAGGGGGTTGCAGCAGGAGGAGAGATCGGTGGCGCGCTGGCCTATCTTGTCGAGACAGCACCGGCGGACCGTCGCGCGCTATTTGCGTCCAGCCAACAAGTGGCGCAAGCCGGATCATTCCTGCTATGCGGTTTAAGTGCGAGTCTGTTGTCGAGCGCGCTGACGCCCGCCCAGTTGGATGAATGGGGTTGGCGCGTGCCCTATGTCTTCGGACTGCTGGTCGTGGTCGCAGGCTTGAAAATTCGCCGCAGTCTCGAGGAAAGCGAGCCGCTGCGCCGCTTTCTCGATAATCAAGATAAGCACGCGATGGCCGGGAAGGGGCCTAGCCTTCGCCCCTATCTGCCCAACCTCGTGATGGGGGTGTTGATCGTCGTGCTCTGGACGGTCGCGACACAATTGATCAATTTCATCCCGACCTATGCATCGATGGTGCTTGAGCTTCCGCGCAACAAGGCCTACCTGGGGTTGGTGCTGGTCGGCCTCATCACGCTGCTGTGTCCGTTAACGGCACTGCTGTCGGACCGTATCGGGCGCTACACCGTGATGCTCATCGGTGCCGTGGGGGTCGCGCTCTGTGCCTACCCAGGGTTCGTATGGCTGAACAACAGTCCCAGTCTCCAGACGCTGATCATCTTCCAATGCGCGCTGGCAGTGTTGATGGTGCTTTACACCGGGCCGGCTGCGGCGGCCTTGGCAGAGCTGTTTCCGGTGCAGGTCAGGGCCTTGGGTGTCTCGCTGGCCTACGCCTTATCGGTGACCCTCTTCGGCAGTGCCACGCCTGCGCTGATTACCCTGATCTACCGCCAGAGCGGAGATGCCCTGGCGGCGGCCCACTGGTTGTTTGCGGCGGCCTGCCTGAGTGCGATACCGCTGGCCTGGGTAAGCCTGTCGAAATACCGGGCAAGCGCCACCCCGGCGCTGACGGCAGAGCATGAGACTTGAGTGACGTTGATTCACCCTGTTCATTGAACGCGCTTCGCAAACCCGTACTGCCTGGCAGACCCCACCACCGCCAACGTCAGCAGCAGGAGAACGACCAGGACCGGCGCAAACGCCACCACCCCCAGATGATCGAGCAGAATGCCGCCGACGATCCCGCCGCCGGCAATGGCGAGGTTCCAGGCCGTGACCAGCATTGACTGGGCGAGATCCGCCGCGTCTCCGGCAGTCTTGGCGATGGCCGTCTGGAACAGCGTCCCAGCCCCGCCGAAAGCGATTCCCCAGGCGGCCACGGCGATATACACCGCCGCAGGCCTGTCGTTCATTGCCCCGAGCATCATGGCCGAAAGGGCGAACAACAACGTACCTGCGAGCGTCAACGCCCGCAGATGGCGATCGATCAGCACGCCGACGACCCAGATCCCCAGCAACGATGCGACGCCAAAGACCAACAGGACCAGATCCGTTCGCTCGCCCAGGCCTGCCGCCGTCAAAAACGGAGCGATATAGGTAAAGAGAATGTTGTGCGCCAGGACAAAAGCCAGTACCACGAACAACACCGAACGAACGCCCGGCAGGGTGAAGACCTGGCCCAGGGCAAGACGTTTGCTGGAGGCCTGGCCGGGAAAGTCAGGCACCTTGAGTCGTACCCAGACCATCAAGGCCACGGCGAACAGGCTCATGAGGGCGAAGCTCATTCGCCAGCCGACCAGATTGCCGAGCAGCGTGCCAGCCGGGACGCCCAGGGATAACGCCAAGGGCGCGCCCACCATGGCGATTGCAATCGCTCGACCTTTCTGGCTTTCGGGCACCATGCGGGCGGCATAACCGGCCAACAAGGCCCACAGCAGCCCGGCCGATACGCCCCCCAGCAAGCGCGCGACAATGGTCAAGCCATAATGGGTAGAAAACGTCGTGACGGTATTGGCAACGGCGAAACCGGCGATGGCCATCAGCAACAGCGATCTGCGTCGCATGCCTTGGGTCGCGGCGGTCAATGGAATGGCCGCCAGCAAGGAACCGATCGCGTAGACCGTGACCAACTGGCCGGCGAGGGCTTCGGAGATCGCCAGCCCTTCGCTGATCTGTGAAAGAAGACCGGCGGGCAAGGCTTCGGTGAGGATGGTCACGAATGCCGCCAGCGCGAGGGCAAACAGTGATCCGATGGGGAGCGGCGCGGTGTCCGGGACAACCTCGGCATCGGCGTCGATATGGGTATTGGCAATCGTCATGTGTCACCTGCCTGGAACGCTTCTGACCCGCCGGATAGCGGCGTCAATCGCAGATTGATAAGTGCCGACTACGGTAAGTGCCCCTCCTTGGCGAGACAAGAATGCTAGAGTGCGCAACACATCGGAAAAAATGTCCGCAATTGGAGCCTGGCGTGGAATCACTGAGCGGGATTGATTTTTTTGTTCGCGCGGCCGAAACCCGCAGCTTTTCAGAGGCGGGCAGGGCGCTGGGCATTTCGTCTTCGGCAGTGGGCAAAAGCGTCGCCCGGCTCGAGGAACGCCTGGGTGTGCGGCTGTTTCATCGCAGCACGCGCAGTATCACGCTGACGGCGGAAGGGACGCTTTTCCTCGAGCGTTGCCGGCGTATTCTCTGCGAAGTCGAAGCGGCCGAACTGGAACTGTCGCAAACCCGCCAGGCGCCACGGGGCAAACTGCGGGTGAGTTTGCCGCTGGTTGCAGATTTGGTCATGCCGACGCTGATGGCCTTCATGCGCCGCTACCCCAGTATCGAACTGGACCTGGATTTCTCCGACAGGCTGGTGGACATCATCGAGGAAGGTTTCGATGTCGTCGTTCGGACTGGAGAACCGAACGACTCCCGGCTGATGTCCCGTCCGTTGGGCACGTTCAAGCTCGTCGTGGTCGGTTCGCCCCGGTACCTCGCCGAACACGGCACGCCGCAGGTGCCGGCGGATCTGCTGCGCCATGCCTGCCTGCTCTACAAGTTTCCCAGTACTGGCAGGATGCAGGTCTGGCCGATAAACGGGGAAGGGCAGCCGGATCTCAACCTGCCGGCCACCCTGGTCTGCAACACCACCGAGGCGTTGCTGTACGTCGTGCGCGATGCATTGGGGATTGCCTGCGTGCCGGACTTCACCGTGCGCGATGCCATCGCCAGCGGTGAACTGGTCACCGTCCTCGACGACTTCAATCGGCATCAAAGCACCTTCCGTATGCTCTGGCCCTCAAGCAAACACCTGGCGCCGAAACTGCGGGTGTTCATTGATTTCATGAGCAGTGAGTTGTTCAAGTGACCGGACCACCGCAATCGCGAGCAAGCTCGCTCCCTCATCCATGGGAAAGGTGCTGGCCACGGATTCAGATCAAGGGGCCTTGTTCTCCACCAGGCAGTTTCCGCCATCCACGACGATAACTTCCCCCGTGAGGTAGCTCGCCTCTGAAGACGCCAGGAAAGCCACCAGTGCAGCGACCTCTTCGGGACGTCCGGCGCGGCCCATCGGCGTGTATTCGGCCGCTTTGGCTTCCTCTGGAGTGGTCGATCCTGTGGTGATCCAGCCGGGAGCGACGCTATTCACCGTGATCCCTTGCTGGGCGACTTCCAGCGCCAGGCTCATGCTCATTCCGACCATCGCGGCCTTCGCGGCGCTGTAAGCCGCTTCACCGGGGTTACTGCAGCGGGTGCCGGTCGTGGAACTGATGTTGACGATGCGCCCGTAACGACGCGCCCGCATGCCGGGCAGAACTGCCCGTGTAAGCAGGAAAGCCGTGGTCAGGTTTCGCGCCAGCGTCAGGTTCCAGGTGTGCAGATCCATGCTTGCCACGTCGGAAAAAAACTCCGGGCTGCCTTGCATCGCCATGCCCGCGTTGTTGACCAGAATATCGATCTGCCCCCAGACGGACTCCGCCCATGCCATAAACTCACGTACCTGGTTTTCATCGGTAAGATCGAGGGCCCGTCCTTCGACTTCGAACCCTTCGGCGCGCAGTTCTGCGACTCGATCGTTGATGCGTGCACTGCTGGCGGTGACGATCAGTCTGGCGCCTGCAGTACCCAGTCTGCGCGCGATCGCCATGCCGATTCCGATCTCACTTCCAACCCCACTGATGAGTGCCACAGGGTTCTGTCCAGTTGCGTTTGGCATGGTGCCTCCAAAGGGGGGGAAGTGATTGCCAGGCGTCGGCGCGCTATATGAACATCCTGATCAACGCCCGGACACCGCCGTCATCCCCAACAACCGCTTTTGCCGCCAGGCCGGTGCGTTGGTAGGGAAAAGCGCCACGTCTGGCCGGAAGCGGGCGAGACCGCAGGCGGCGGCGATGCGCTGGCGTTGCTGGCCGCGGACAAGGGCTTGCTGAAAGCTGTGTTCACTATGGGCCAATCCCAGCATATAACGAGTACCCTCCTGGAAGTGTCCGCTATTGGCTTGCCACCATCTTTCGATTGCCTGTGAATCGGGCCAGGGCAGGTTTTCATCAGGGTCCATGGCGACATTGGGATCTTCAGGGTTGTCGTTCGGGCCCGCATCGAAATTCGGCAGGGCCTGCAATTCCAGATCAAGCAACGCCAGGTCCGCGCCGGTGATCATGCTGAAGGCCTCGCCGGCGACGCGGGCATAGGGCAGGTCGCTCATCTGCTGGATCAACCAGGGCACGCAGACCGGATCGCCCAGCAGTCCAAGGGCCTGGAGGCCGATGCGCCGATCCCGGGGATCCTGTACCCATTGCCGTATCCAGGCGATGCTGGGTTCGCGTTCTTGCCAGGCCAGCAGTACGCAGAGCGCGCGGTACTGGAACTCGCCCGGTTGCTCGGCGAATGAGCGCAGAGCCTCCAAGGCTTGCTGGTCGCCCATTTGGGTGGTGGCCCAGTTGGCCCAGAAGCGCGTGGCGGCGTCTTCATGCTGGCGGTGTGCACGAATCGCCGGCAGCAGGTCACGCCGGCGCAGCTCGCCAGCCGTGCGGGCGGCACGTGCCAGCACGCTGGGGTCGGCGTGGGACAGTTCGGTCAACAGGATAGGGCCGGGATTCTGGCGATGCATGCCGCAGGCCGCCAGGCCGAGGCGGTGAAACAAGGGCTCGGGGGAGGCGAGCATGCGCTCGATCCAGGGCGATATCCGCTCCCAGTCGAGCCACCCCAGGGCCATCAGGTAACCTCGTTCAGTTTCCGTGGCACTTCTCAAGTGCTCGCTGAGCCGCGACAGCACCTTCGCATTGGCCGTCTCGAAGGCCAGCAGCACACAGGCGAACATCTCTCCGACGCTGTGCGGGCCCAACTGGGTCAGCAGAATCTCCAGGCTTGTTGAGCCGGCAATACGCAGGCCATCGAGATGAGCGTCGATGCGTTCGTCCAGTTTGCCGAGGTCATCAAGGTCATAGTGGGGCGCGCGCACGGCATGATCGTGCAGGAGGATGAGGAAGCAAGCTTCTTCGGCATGTTGCTCGATCATTGATGAGATGGGGACCATGACGTCTCTGTCTTGTTACGGCACCAGGTTTCCAAAGAAGTAACGTTTACCGACTTCGAAGTGCAGGGGAGAGGCCATGTATCGGTCCAGGATAGCGGCCGCATTCAGCGGTTGAAACTCGCCGTTTTTTCCGTAGAAGCTGGAACAGTCGACGCCGGAATACACTTCGAATTTACGCCTCCAGATGAGAAAGTTGCTCCAATCGATCCATTCGTCAGTGCCTGAAGGAACCAGGGACTTTCTCATGACCCAGACTTGTTTGTTCATGTCGACGGGCATCCCCCCGGAAATTGAGCAGCGATCGCTGCCATAAGCGTCCTGCAGTTGGCTAAGTCGTGAATCGACAGCCGCTTTGTAGTCGACTTCGTTCAGGCCACTGTCAAAGAACTCGGGCTCGTTTTCAATGGGGTCAAGAAGATTGGCTAGATTGGCTTCAACGGCGGCACGGTCGGCCCGACGTGCAAGCGTACGCCACGCCTCGACCATGAAAGGTATCAGCCACAGCACACCAGACCACTGGGCCGCCACGCAGGCCTCGATGCGAAGGTAGGTGGGGGCTTCGATCATGAGCTCGGCAAGGAAATCCAGGTCCGTGTCGATCCCCGCATCAGCGGTCAGTCCAAGGCAGGCCGACACCAACGTCGGATCGCAATCGGGGTCCACTATCCATTTGCGCAGTTGGGCTACGTGGCTGTAATCGCCATGCTTGGCCTGTTCCAGAATCGCAGCAAGGGCAATCCACGGGTCATCATTCATCCAACCGTCAGGTGACAATACTTCTACCGGAGCGGAGCCGCTGTAGTGATATCCTCGGCCCTTCCAATAGAAGCTGTCTTGAAGGAAACCTGGTCTTTGGGTGTGCTTGTAAATATAGGCTTTCATCATTCGGGCCTTGGAAAACTATTGATGCGTGTCTCTTGAAGTGTACTTAGCTCTCCTTCGAGCTTCTCACACTTCTTGCCAGTAGGCGCGAGATTCCCTTGCCCGGCCGGACAACCGCCGGCCGCCTTCGGGACTCTATGCGCCACCGGCTCTCCCGGGCCCACTTCTGTTTTCCAACGCATATAGCCCGGCCGGTTCATCATCCAATCATTTTCGATATTGTTTTTCTCTCGTTTGCTCGTTACATAGTACTTATTGCATCCGCTCGGTTGCTTTCCGGCGGGTGGCAACAGGTGCCTGCACTTGGGATTGGCCCGGACTTTGGCGAGGACGGCTGCATTCTTGGGATTTTCTGCGGTGCCGTAGAACTGGTCTTCCGTCATGTACTCCCCGTTCGCTTGAGCCTTGGAGTGCGCCGCGCCGCCGCAACATTCACATTTGTGTTTGCCCGGTACCTTGGCGTCTTGTTGCACCGGACTGTATTTGGCGGTGTTGACCATGGGCACGGCCGCATTCGCTGCGGGGCTGGCATGATTCGATGTGGTGAGATCGGTATGTCGGTCTACGTTCTGGCCTTCGAAAAGAACATCCATTGACCATGAAACAAAATAGGTCTTGCCGGTGATGACGTGAGTGATGACACCGGCCCCCTGACTTCTTGTGGCGGCTTCATCGCCCAGCGGGGAGGTTTTATAGAAGGAGCGATTTTTTAACATGATCTCCTTGTTTTCGATCTTGACGGTCTTGCTGCCTTTCTTCATGTCCTTGGAAAACGAAGTGTCCGGATAGGGCACCGGGATGGGTCCCCCCGGAGGTGGCGGTGGTGTCAGGCAGACATCCGGGAACGCCGCGATGACCTTGCCGCCACCCGCTTTGCATGCAATCTCATCGCCGTTTGCGTAAACGTCGCAGCTCATAGGTCCCCCTCTGGCTGGCTAAGGTCGCGCACGACAGCCGCCGCGCGTGCACCGGCCAGGGCACTGCTCAGACAGATCGCGGTGGTTCCCGGTGCATAGCCTTTGCGAAAGGCCTGGTCGGCGAGTATCAATTGGACGATTCCAGCAATGGCCCCGGTGTCACCCATGGCCTCTGCCCAATGCCACAGTGGCTGATCCTCTTTTCGCACTGTCCGAAAAAGCCGGGCCTCCATCAGCGGAAGTTCCTTGAACCCGTATTGCTCTCCCGTGACATCGGACAGGCGCAAATCAATTTCATGCAGACCCAGTTTGGCCTGGGCGAGTGCCGTACGAGCAGCGTCGGTCAGCCCGCCTGCTCGCAGGGGTTTGCTCGACAAAAGAGGCGCCTCTTCTTGCCCAAAGCCCAGGCCTGAGATTTTCAAGCAGGTGCCAGGCTGCCGATAGGCCTGAATCAGGATGGCCGCTGCCCCTTCACCAGGAAACAAGCCGTCATTGTGAGTGGCCGTTTTCAGCCGGCGATGTTCGTCCAGCCACTGCAGCGTCAAGGCGCTGAGTAGCGAGTCAACACCCGCCACCACACAGGCGGGGACCCGTGTTTCCTGCATTAATCGACTGGCTTCATGAAGGGCATGCATGCCGGCAACATGGCCGGAGGGGATGACCCTGGAATGCGTTGGATGGAACCGTATGCCCAACTTGGAAGATACGTCCTGTATGACGGCCTGGGCTATTTCCCTGATATTGATTCCGGGACGCTCCGGTTCAGCCAGGCACAGGAGAAATGGCACTTCTGTCCAATCCAGCTTCGGCGCACCCTGTATCAACTCGACCAGTGCATGCTGCATGAGCTCGGACATGCGCGCTGCTGCCGGCAAAGCCAGGTCAAGGCTGGGCACCGCCGCGCCGATGATCGGTTCGCACGCGTTGTCAAAAAACGGCAGCTCCTGGAGTGCTGACAGCCCGGCGCGCTTGGCAGCACAGGCGCTGGCGACGCATAAGCCCACGGGGCAGGCCATGCCCATGCTGGTAATGAAGAGGGCGTGCCCCTGCATGGAGGTCATGTTTCCTCTTCCGCGGGAGGATAGGCTTCCTTTGTCCACGCGATGAGTTGAGCCAATGACTTGAAGTGTTGTTTCGCGCGCATGCGTTCTTCGTTGGCCTTGGCCTGCTCGAACTGAGCGGCGGTTTGCCCGACGATGACCTTGGCCACCTCCCTGATGTTGCGCCCGAGGGGTGAAGAAGCTCGCCATGTCAGCGTCAGGCGATTCGCGTCTGGTTCAAGAATGATGGTGTCGACCACAGCGGCTGCTTCCCGTGTGCTGTCGTCGTGGAAAACGACAAGCATCGCGAGTTTCAGATTTGCCGGAAGCCTGAATGCCGAGCGGCCTTTATCACTCAGGTTAAGCAGCGCGACTTCTTCGCCCCCACGGGGAAAATCGATTTGCTGGTCCTCGGGTGCGCATTGGAAGTAGCGCACGTCAAAATCTTCGGGAAGAAATGGAAATTGATGATCAAGCCACGCCTGATCATAAGTGCCGGCCCATTGGATACGCTGCCGCCATGCCCGACCAATCGGGCCAAATGCCATTGGCTTGTAATGTTCGTGGGGAGCGGTGACCGGCCTGTCCAGTTCTTCGGTATTGGGGAGCGGCAAGCCATTGGTCTGGGTACTGCTCGCTGCGGGGTAAAATCCGACTCCAACCGGGTTCCATGGGTACCATTTGTGTTTGGCCGGGTCTGTATGCGTGCGATCCACGCCGCCAAAAGCCTGCGCGTAGGTAATCGGCATTGTGGTGAATGGAACAGGTTTGCTTATCGAGTGGGAGAGGGCGCTATCCTCATAGTTTCGTGCCCCAATCACTTTGAATGCCTTGACGAGAGTCCCCACTTTCAGCGCTACGTTCACCTCTGTTGCCGGCTCACCGTTGGGGGCGTGGCAGTGGCCATTCAGCAGAACATCGCAGCGGGGCTTGTGCAGCGCAAAATCGTTTTCGTATAACGCGGCTGATTCGCAGGGCTCCCCTGGGAATACATCGGCCATGATCAGCGGAACCTGTTGTTCAAGCAGGCGCGGCGGATGTCCAGGGTGATCTGGAATGCCGTAGGTCCCTTTCGCCACCACGACCAGCCATTCACGGCCCGTTTTATCGGTTGAGGTCGTATAGCCGCCGACCAGGCGGGTCTTGTTTACCAATTCCATGGCGTCACTGCCTCAGTTGATCTGTACCGAGCCGCCCTTGATGCGGTTCACGCCAGACGATCGGCTCGAGAGGTAGGCCCCTCGGATCAACACCTTGCCTTCGCGCGTGAGGGTAATGCTCGCCTTGCCGCAGCGCAGGACGATTTCCCGTTCTGCGGTGAATTCCAAGCGCTCGCCGTCCAGCTGGGCGACGGCAGGCGCGGCGGTTTGCGGCAGGCGCTGGATGCGGCCGATCACCAGCGGTCGGGCCACATCGCCGGCCTCGAACATCAGCGCGACCTGGGCGCCGATGTCCTCGCGAGTGAGCGGTGTGGTCGTGCGCGCAGCGAGGCCTGTATCAGCGGGGCAACCGGGGAAGGCCACCACTGGGGCGTCCGCCTTGGGCACATCCAGAAGCACGCCAATCACGACGCCCTCCACGCGCGCTGGCGTGGAGGTGGAGGAGGCGGGGAGGTGGTATTCAACGGTCATAGCGCCTACTCCATGGCTAGTTCTGCAGAATCTTCTGGCCTTTGACGACCACGTTTTTGCTGGCCTTGATCTTGATGGCACCGGAGCCGTCGATGGTGATGTTCTTGCCGCTGATCATGATCGTGCCGTCCTTCTTCATGGTGATGCTGGCGTCGCCCGTCGTCAGGCTGATGGAGTCGCCGGCGGTCAGGGAGAAGTGCTTGCCAACGTCCAGGCTGTCGTTCTGCTTGATGTTGGTGGTGCGGTTCTGGGCGACGTCGCGGGATTCGTTCTGGCCAATCTGGGTGCTCTGGTTGCCGCTGATCTCGATGCCTTCGTTGCCCTGGACCGTTTCGTTACGGTTGCCGCTGATGCCGATGGTCTCGTTACCGCCCACGTCCTCGGTGCGGTTGCTGGCAATGCTGATTTTTTCGTTGGCACCGACTTTTTCGGTGCGGTCCGCGCCGATGGTGATGGTCTCGTTACTGCCCACGTTCTCGGTGCGATTGGCGCCAATGGTGATTTTCTCGTCGCTGCCCACCTTCTCGGTACGGTTCACGCCAATGGAAATGGTTTCGTTATTGCCGACCTTTTCCGTGCGATCCACACCGATGGTGATGGTTTCGTTGTTATCGACGGTTTCGGTGCGGTCGTGTTTGACGTGCACGGTTTCGTCGTTGTCGATGGTCTTGCGGCGGTCATGGCCAACCCAGTGGGTCTCGTCGTTCTCGACCTCGATGTCCTGGTTTTTCTCGGCGTGGATAAACAGCTGCTCGGCGCCTTTCTTGTCCTCCATGCGGATTTCATTGAAGTTGGCCGGCGAGCCACCCTTGCTCGAGCGGCTTTTCACCCCGCTCTGGGTGGCATTGGCCGGCAACCCGTAGGGCACGGTCTGTTCGGCGTTGTAGACACGGCCGGTGATGATCGGCCGATCCGGATCGCCCTCGAGGAAACTGACGATCACTTCCTGGCCGATCCGCGGGAGCTGCACGGATCCCCAGTTCTTGCCGGCCCAGGCCTGGGAAACACGAATCCAGCAGGAGCTGTTTTCATTGGACTGGTCATGGCGATCCCAATGGAAATGCACTTTGACCCGGCCATATTGGTCGGTCCAGATCTCCTCGCCACTGGGCCCCACCACCACGGCGGTTTGCGGTCCACGGACGATGGGCATCGGCGTGAGGGGCAGAGGGCGGAAGGCCTGGTTGGCATCCATGCAGTCCAGTTCGCTGACGAACTGTTCGGCGACGTCCGACTGGCCACTTTCATAGGCATCCTGACGAATCTGATAACGGGCGGCCACCACGAGATACTCGCGATTCTGGTCCGCGCGGTCATATCCCGTCAGCGTGAACACATGACCGCAACCGATGCCGCGGGCGCGACCGCGCAATTGCACACGCTCGAACTGACTGTGGATGGCTTCGATGCGAGTACGCGCATAATGATCGCCATCGTTGCTCTGGACGTATTCACCGGGGTAGTCGTAGAGCGGGTAGTCGGCGTTGGTGTGGGTGCGCGGCACACTGGAGCGCACCTCGAGGCTGGCGCGTGGGCGCAGGAAGTCATAGTCGTTCAGCGCCAGCGAGCCGGGTTGGACTTCCCGTGCCAGTTGCCAGTCGTAGAAATGATCGCGCTCGCGCATTTGCCGATCGGGCGGATAGAAGGGCACCGATTCATAGTCTGCCGCCGTGGAGTGAGCGCCATAGGCGTCGGCCAGTACCAGGACATGCCGTGACTTGTCATGGCGAAAGTAATAATAGATGCCTTCCTGCTCCATCAACCGGCTGACGAAGTCGAAGCTGGTTTCGCGGTACTGCACGCAATATTCCCACTCGCGGTAGCTGCCGCTCAGGCTGTCCTCGAAATCGGAGAAGCCGAGGTCGCGGAACACCTGCTTGATGATGTCCGGCACTGTCTTGTTCTGGAAAATCCGGCAGTCGGAGGTGCGCGTGAGCAGCCAGAACCACGGGCGCAAGCTGACGCGGTAACCGGCGAACTGACCGTGGCCGGTCAATTGCCGGCAACTGCAGACAATGCCGTGGAAATAGCGCTTGCCGCCGTCATACAGCTCCAGGGTCAGGCCCATCGGCTTGCCCAGCAATTGGTCGAACGTGATTGCCCGGTCTTCGGAGGTCAGGTCCAATTCGTAGTGAAACAACCGCCCCAGCTCTTCGCTGCCCTCCATGCTTTGCAGCAACAAGACATCGCCGCCGAGGGGGCTGTCGACCTGCACCAAACGGTTGTTTTGGGTGATTGCCATGAACGGCTTCCTTTGGCTCGTGTTCGGGCGTCAGTCGGCCGTGGTAAAGAAGGTGGCGTCGCACGCATAGTCGTCGCCATAGGGGATGCCAGGGGAATTCGAGTCCAACACTTGCTGCACATCCACCACAGGGGGATCTCCTTATCGGTATTGCGGTCTTCAATCGAACTGAACGTACGAGCAGATCCTCATCCTGCGGATTGACGTGTGTCTGGAGCCCGTTAGATAACGTTCCGAGCATCGCCCGGAATGGGACGGATACCTGACGTCAAGATAGGTGACGGAAGGTCGTCTACGTAGTTTCGTTAGCTATAACTGTCATTCCAAAATCGAATAACACTATGAGAGTGACGGACTCGGCCTTTGCAACCTTTCTGACAAGAATGTCAGGAAGCGGTCAGCCTGCGGACACCTTCGCAGCCTAGACTGGGGAAAATGTACATCCAGGCGATCTTGCAGGGGGCTTGAAGCATCAGCACCCAGCCAAACATCGGGATCGGCTATTGGGTCTCCTAATTTGTGGCACCGTTTTAAGAGAGGCGTTACCCGATGCGTTTGCTCATTGTCGAGGACGAAGAAAAAACCTCCTCCTACGTCCATCGTGGCTTGACCGAGCTTGGCTACATTGTCGACGTTGCCACGAATGGCATCGATGGCCTGCATTACGCACTGGAATGGGACTACGACGTGGTGATCCTGGATGTGATGCTGCCGGGCAAGGACGGCTACGACGTGTTGCAAGGCCTGCGCCTGCAAAAGAAAACCCCGGTCATCATGTTGTCGGCCAGGGGGACGGTGGATGATCGCATTCGCGGACTACGCGAGGGCGCCGATGATTACTTGGGCAAACCTTTTTCATTTGCCGAACTCGTCGCGCGTGTCCAGGCCTTGATCCGTCGTCACGCAGGTGACTCGGCCGACCTGACGCATTTGCGCATCGACGACCTGGAGGTCGACCTGCAAGCGCGCAAGGTGACCCGGGGCGGGCTGCGGCTGGACCTGACGGCCAAGGAGTTCTGTCTGTTGAGCCTGTTGGCGCGGCATCAAGGCGAGATCCTTTCCAAGCTGATGATTGCCGAGCAGGTCTGGGACATGAATTTCGACAGTGACGCCAACGTGGTCGAGGTTGCGATCAAGCGCGTCCGCGCCAAGGTAGATGCCCCGTATCCGCGCAAGCTGCTGCATACCGTCCGCGGCATGGGGTATGTACTGGAAAGCCGAGAGGCAGATGGCAGGCAAACGGGTACGCCTTGATGAAAAGATCGATCGCCAAGCGGCTCGCCCTGATGTTCGCCCTCGCTGTCCTGCTGATCATGTCGATCAGCGCGACGCTGTTGCGCTGTTCCTTGAAGCAATCGCTCGATGAGCAGATGCAAAACGAGCTGGTGCTGCGCCATTCCGTGCTCGACCCGGTGCTAGCCAAATACGATTCGCCAGCATTCTGGGTCGGTTTGCGCCAGAAGCTCGACGGCCTGACGCCCGCGGATGAACGAGTGCGCTATTGGATCCTGGTAGACAACCCGGCCTTCAGTTACGGCGGGGCGATGCCCGATGGCCAGGATTGGTCGAAGCGCTCCGATGGGCTTTTTACCCTAGATCTACCTGACCGAGAGCGCCCCATGATGGTGTTGCTCAAGACCATTCCCGCCATGGGCAACCGTCCGGAACTGCGTTTTATCGTGGGGCTGGACTCGACGCCGTTCAGGAAGACCCTGGACCACTTCACCAAGATATTGATCCTGACCTCGGCGTTGGGCATCGGGCTGGTTGCGCTGCTCGGTTACTGGATCGCGCGTTTTGGCCTGGGACCGGTGAGGCGCTTGAGCCGTCAAGCCAACAGCCTGCCGCCGGGGGATTCGAAGCAGCGACTGGACACCGAAGCGCTACCTGGCGAATTGCAGGAACTGGCGGTGTCATTCAACGGCGCCTTGGCGCGCCAGGAAGCGGCCTGGTGCCAGCTCGAAGGGTTCAATGCCAATGTGGCCCATGAGCTGCGAACGCCCCTGACCAACCTGATCGGACAGACCCAGGTGGCATTGGCCCACGGGCGTGAGGTGAGCGAGCTTCAGGACTTGTTGCAGTCGAACCTCGAAGAGCTGGAGCGGATGGGCACCATCGTCAATGACATGCTGTTCCTGGCCGGGGCCGAGAGCGGGCAACGAGCAACCGAGCTCAGTGACGTCTCGCTTTATGAAGAGGCGGCGAAGACGGTGGAGTATCTGGAGCCGGTCTTGCATGACAAACAGCTGAGCGTGGTGATCCAAGGCGACATGCGCGTGTGCATCGACCGACGCCTCTTTCACCGCTCCCTGGCCAATTTGATACAGAACGCGGCGCGCTACGCGGTGCCGACAAGCACCATCACGGTGACGCTGGCCAGCCACGGCATGCAGGTCGAGGTGAGCGTTTCCAATGCCGGAGAGCCCATCGACAATTCGCACCTGGAGCGTCTGTTCGAGCGTTTCTATCGCGCCGACACCGCCAGGGCGCGAAGCGATGCGCACCATGGGCTGGGCCTTTCCATCGTGCGTGCGGTGGCGTCCATGCACGGTGGACGCGTGTTTGCCCACAGCGAAAACGGGCTCAACACCTTCGGATTTTCCTTGATGAACCAGACCGCGCGTTAGTCGTCGCCCCTGGGAGTAAAGTCCGCCCGCGTTTGACATCTTCCCGTCAGCCAGCCGTCACCTTGACGTCAGTCGCCCCCGCCTAAAGTGCCACGACCATCCCAACGAGGACAGTGTCGTGGAGCCCACTATGAACATTCGAAACCTGTCGATTGCCGGCCTGCTGGCAGTCATCTCCTTGAGCGGCTCGCCGCTGCTCGCCAAAGAGCAAGCGCAGTTCCCGGCCTACGAATATGGCATGCCGCTGGACATCGCCAGGGTCATTCATATCGAGGAGGCGACATCGCCGGTATGCGAGGTCGTGCAAGCCAAAATGACCTACTTGAACACCCAAGGGGTAAAGAAACACATCAGCTTTCTGCAGCTGGCTGAGGCGTGCTCGAAACAGTGACCGTCCGGCGATGCCGGTTCATTTCTTCAGACAGGGACCATCACCATGTGGAATAGAACACCCCCCGCCATTGGCCGCACGAGCACCATGAATCGGCTTGCGAGAATGGCGAGAACCCTCGCCGCGGGCGTCGCGCTGCTTAGTACGGTGAGTATCGAAGCTTCCGATCGCATTACACCGAAACCAGACTGGTCGACCAGCGACATACCGTCCCAGAAAGGCCGGATTGTCCTGATCACCGGTGGCACCAGCGGGATGGGCTACGAGGATGCGCTGGCCTTGGCGCGTGCCGGCGCCGAGGTCATCATCGCCGCGCGCAACCCGGAGCGTGGCGCACAGGCCATTGCGCGTATCCGCGAGTCCGTGCCCGACGCCAAGGTGCAGTTCGAGAACGTGGACCTGGCTGATCTTTCATCGGTGCGCGGCCTGGCCCAGCGGCTCAATCAGCGACTGCCGCGCCTCGACGTGTTGATCAACAATGCCGCCGTCATGGCGCCTCCCGAGCGAGGTACGTCTGCTGATGGCTTTGAACTCCAACTGGCCACCAATTACCTGGGGCACTTCGCGCTGACCGGCCTGCTGGTGCCGCTCTTGCGTCAAAGCGAGGATGCCCGTGTGGTGAGCCTGTCAAGCATTGCCGCGGCGCGCGGCGCGATGAATCTCGATGATCTGCAGAGCGAGCAGAAGTACGACCCCTACGCGGCTTACGCACAATCGAAACTGGCCATCCTGCATTGGGCCTTTGCCTTGCAGCGGCGCAGTGACGCCGAAAACTGGGGAATTCGCAGCATGGCGGCGCATCCCGGCGTTGCGGTCACCGAGTTGGTCGCGCGGGGTCCAGGCCTGGACAGCGAGTTCGGTCGGCGCTGGGCAAAGGACCGCGATGCGTACCACTCGGCAGCACAAGGGGCGTTGCCCACGTTATATGCCGCCACGGCTGCCCAAGCCGTAGGCGGGGCTTATTACGGCCCGACCGGTGACGATGAACGACGCGGTCCGTTGGGCTTCGCCAAGACGCCGCCCGCCGCCAACACGCAGGCGGATGCCGAGCGACTCTGGGCTGTCTCCGAGCGCCTGACCGGCGTGACCTATCGCTGATGCAACCCTGGGCGCGGGCGTCCGTCCCGCGCTTGACCTTTGCCTTTGCCGTCTCCCCGGAGTCCCTATGAGCACGCCTTCCTATTTGCACCGCCTGAGTCTCGCCCTGAACGCCCGCGACGGCGAGTTACGTCCAGCGTTGTGCGGATTCCTGCTGTTCCTTTGCCTCTTCACCGGTTACTTCATGCTGCGCCCGATCCGTGAGTCGATGGGTATCGCGGCAGGGGTGGAGAATCTGCAATGGCTGTTTACCTCGACCTTCCTGGTCATGCTGGCTGCCGTGCCGTTGTTCGCCTGGCTCAGTTCCCGAGTGCCGCGCCTGCGCCTGATCGACTGGGTGTACGGCTTCTTCGGTTTCAACCTGCTGATGTTCGTCGAGTTGTTCCAGTTCCAGCCAGACAGTGTCTGGCTGGCCCGGGTCTTTTACGTCTGGATCTCGGTTTATAACTTGTTCGTCGTGTCAGTGGCCTGGAGCCTGATGGCAGATGTATTCGACAGCGAGCAGGCCAAGCGTCTGTTCGCCTTCATCGCCGCGGGCGCCAGCGTCGGCGGTTTGTTGGGGCCGGCCCTGAGCGCGCTGCTCATCGCCCCCCTCGGCGCCTCGGGATTGATGTTTCTGGCGGCCTTGTTGCTCGGTGCCACGCTGGTGTTGAAACGGGCGTTGATGGGGTGGCGCGAAACGGGCGGGGCTGGTCGTCCCGGTGCCGCGCCGACGCAAAGCCCCCAACAGCCATTGCACGGTAATCCGTTCAGCGGGTTGACGACGGTGCTCAGGTCACCTTACTTGCTGGGGATCGCCGGCTTCGTGGTGCTATTGGCGACGGTCAGCACCTTTCTCTATTTCGAGCAGGCGCGCCTGGTGGCCGAGCATTATCCGGATCGCCAGGCGCAGGTACGCATCTTCGGCACCATCGACATCATCGTGCAGGCGGGCGCGTTACTGTCCCAGCTGTTCATCACCGGCCGCATAGCGCCGAAGTTGGGGGTGCGTGCTTTGTTGGCCGTCGTGCCGCTGCTCATGTGCATCGGCTTCCTCGGCCTGGCGTTGGCGCCGGGGTTCGCTCTGCTGGCGGCGGTGATGATCGTGCGACGAATCGGTGAGTACGCGTTCGTTCGGCCGGGTAGGGAAATGCTGTTCGCGTCGCTGGATGCCGAGAGTAAATACAAGGCCAAGAACTTCATCGACACCGTGGTTTATCGCGCGGGTGACGCCATGAGCGGCTGGGCCAAGAGTCTGCTCGACCTGCTAGGGCAGGGGGCCGGTCTGGCCGCGATAATCGGCGCCTGTTGTGCACTGCTGTGGGGTTACCTGGGCTGGCAACTGGGGCGGAGGGCGGATAATGCCACGTTGCGGGAGTTACGTTTGGCGACCATCTCGGCCAGGGCATGAAGACCGTACCGACCAGCATGAAACCCACTCTATTGTCTGCCGCGTCGTTGCGGCGAGGAAAGGTGAAGCGGATGAGTCTGAAAAACACGGTACTGGCGATCGTAGCGGTTGTTGCTTTCTCGGCGTTCTCCACAGCGTTTGCGGGCAAGGAAAACGCCGTGGTCGGGACATGGCGCATGGTCAGTGCAACCGTTGAGAGCCAGGGCAGTAGATCGGATGCTTATGGCCCCGATCCCCATGGTTGGCTCGTCTTCACGCCAGAGCTGACATTTGTCGAAGTACTCACGGATCCACGCGTGCCGGCGTTTCGATCCAACGTTCGTGGCGAAGGCACGGATGAAGAAAACCGGGCAGCAATGGCGGGGAGCATCGGTTTTTTCGGGCGATATACCGTCGACCGGAACGGTGAGTTCACAGGCAACACTGTCAAAGGGGCCACATTCCCGAACTGGGTGGGCGCTGTGCGCACCCGGGACGACCTGCAGTTGAAGGTCGATGGCAACCGGATGGTAGAAGATTTTCGCCGCCCGGATGGGGCGAAGGTTCACATTGTCTGGGAGCGCGTAAAGTAATTCCGAAGCGTCTTCCATGCTGGACATGCCTGGGTTCAGCCAGCTTGTTCAAGGACGAAACAAATGAGTGTAGGCCATCACATGATGGCCTTTTGCTTTTAAGCGGATCCCGCTAGAATTCGTTCCCCTCTCTATGAGCGGCATTAGTAAAACTACGCAAGGAAGTCGATATGCAATTTGCAAAAGCCATAGGCCTCGCCTTGGCCTTGAGCCTGAGTGGATGCGCCAGTTTCACCAAAGATGAAGTGGCCCCCGTGAATCTGCCTTCAATGGCCAGCTACTCGAACAAGCCGAACGTCTATGTCGATTTCGATTTCTATCAGGGCGATCCCGACAATGCCAAGGCCACCGAGGTACCGCAGGCTCGCGACATGCTCAAGCCCGATCTGAAGCGAACCTTCGATGAATCAGGGCTTTTTGGGCGCGTGGTCTTTGACGAATTCCAGAAGCAACCAGGCGATTACAGTCTTCGATTGAAGGTCTATAACCATGCGCCAGGCGGTGGGCAAATGGTCCTGGCGTTCCTCAGTGGCTTTACGTTCACGATCATTCCTGCGTTGGCCACCGACCAGTACACCATGAGTCTGGAAACCCTGGACGAGCAGGGCCAGCCATTGGGCAAGGCCAGCAATCATGATGCGATCAACACCTGGATGGGCATCTGGTTCCTGCCCCTGGCAGGTAATACGCCCAAGGCTGCCATCACCGACACCTTCAACCGCCAGGTCAACGCGCTGTTGAAGAACTGGGTCGACAACAACCGCATAAAATACTCCGCTGTCGACACCCGCATTCCACGGGGCTGACACCGCTAGAAAAAGAGCCGCAATCGCGGCTCTTTTTTTGATTTACTTCAACGCTTGAGTGAACTGTGGGTCGCTGTACAAGCTCTTGAGCAGGTCTTGAACCATAGGGTTGTAGTTGTTCGCGGCCGCCGGGATGGCGATCGGACCGAAGAAACTGCTGTCCCAATCACGCTGCACATCTTTAGTGGTTTCGTATAAAACCTGATCACCTTTACGCAGTGTGAAGCGCGCAGCCACTTCGCCATGGCCGCTGCTCATGCCTGCGGTGAGCTGGCTCTTGACCAATTGAACCTGTAGCTGCCGGTCAGCACGAGGGTCCAACAGACCCGCCTGGCGGAGCTCATCGTTGATCGCGGCCTGGATGTGCAGTGGAACGCTGCCCTCGGGCGACGAAATCGGGTTCAGGCGCACCATCAGCGACCCTTGACCTGAATCCGCATTCACCTGCGTTTCGCGCAAGGGCTGCATGGGTGCATTTTGCTTGAGCTGCTGAACGTTCTGAAAATTGGGTTCATAGCGGGTCATGGTCACACCACAGCCTTGTAGCACCAGCGCGCAGAACGGTAGAGCCAAGTAGAGCTTCTTCACAGCAAATCCTTATGTGCTTTTTTAGAAGGCGTGATTATCGACTGATGGCCCTAAGCTATCAATGGTGAAGTTCGGTTTAGAATGCACTGGATATCATGAGAACGAGGGGGAAACTAAGGCCGTCTTCGACCTTATCGGTCGACTGGAGAGCGAAGCTCTCGTGTGAGACTCGATAAGCGGCTCGTTGGGCACTGCAGAGCTAAAGCTACTTTGGCTGCCGCTCTTTCGGACTTAAGCCCGACTCAACCCATACGGATCGCCCGCAAAGTGGAGGAACCTGCTATAGCTAATCCAGAGCTTATAGATAGCTGTAGGAGAGGGGTGCTAATGCGAAGGTTCATCGCGGTTACTGCGTTGCTGTCCGCACCAATTGTGGCGGCGGCGGGCGAAATTACCTGGTCGGTCGAAAATGGCTTTCAGCAGTTCAAAAACGCCGCTGACTTTCAAAAGTTAAAGCAAGCTTGGAAGCCCGACATGACGGCGGAGGATTTTCTTTCAACGCAGAACTCAGTGTCCCTCAGAAATTTGCTCCCTATCGATGAAACATGGTGGGATGAAGCAACTGGTGTATACAACAATAAAGGCCTTTTCAGCCCAACACATAACATTCTTTTGAGCTACAAGGGGGCTGCAAGTGCTCAAGCATGCCACTGGAGTATCAACGGGTCTTCCGTTGGCACTGCGGCACCATGCACAGCGGTAGTTACGGTTTCGCAGGTGAGAGAGGGGACGCCATTCACGATTTCAGTGTCAGTAGGGAATTCGCCAGTAGAAGAGCTAAAAGACCAGAGGATAGCCACCAAGTTGATACTGGCTGTAGGCGACTCTTTTGCATCTGGAGAGGGGAATCCAGACCATGCAGCTGTTACCAGTAAGCTCCCCGCACCAGGTTCTGGAATGCCGAATACGACAAGTGTGGAAGGCCTGTCCTGGTTCTTGGCAGGGAACAAGTCCAACCGCAGGTTCACTGAATCGGCGAACTGGTGGGATACAGCCTGTCATAGATCTCTGCTCTCCTGGCAGTCGCTCTATGCCCTGCGAAAAGCAGTTTCAGATGATCACCTGGTCGTAAGATACGCATCGTTTTCTTGCTCGGGTGCCGAAGCATATGATGGTTTTTTCAGGGCACAAATCAATCCTCCTGTGAATCTTGATGACGGCAGGGTGCAACGAGGCTGGAACCGAGACGGTGGAAACATAGTGATCGATCAAACAGTCAGGGAAGAGAAACGGCCGCGGCGAACAGAGCTTGTTGAAGATAAAAGCACCAAGACTGTCCTGAACAAATCACAGCTCAACGCTGCCATCGCTTTGCTATGTGATGGGCATACCAAGCCAGGGCTTTCAAAATCATTCCGCCCACAGGAAAAGGGGCTGCGCTCCAGCCCCTATTATGGCGAGTTTAAGTACGACAAGTGCCAAGGGCAGCTCCGCCAGCCGGATGAGCTGTTGACGTCATTCGGTGGTAATGACTTTGGGTTTTCTGGAGTCGTTATGTGGGGGCTTGTCCCAGCCACAGCGGTAGGAGATGTGATGACTCCAAAGAAAGTACTCGCGACCGCGGGCGTGGGATTTTTCCGGAATGTACTTAAAGTCCAAGACCCCATTCCTGCGGGCAAGATGGCCACTAGCGAAACGCAGGACATGTACTCCGATCTGGCGTGGGCCTTCACTACAGCTTTAAACACCAAGCCCTCGGCAGTGAGGGAACTCGTTTACCCAAATCCGTTGCCAGAAAAACTCTCGGAGGTCTGCTCTGGTCGGATGACTCAGGGCAACGAAGCCTTGAGTGAGTTCACTAACAGAAGTGCAGATAAATTCTGGCTCACCAAGGGCAAGTTCAGAAACTTCATCTATCGGATTGAAGATAAGGACGCTCGGCTGATCACTGAGACCTTTATCTTACCGCTACAGAAAGCGCAGAGAGATGCGATAGCAAAGGTCGGCTGGTCGACCATCGAGTCACAGAGGGGATTTAAATCGCCAGATGGTGACCGAACCATGTGTGCAGTAGCAAAAGCCTGCGATAAATCGGATGGTCAATGCGATGCCGTCGACTTGCCTGGCTGGCGTAAGGATGAAAAAGAAAAACACCCTTCGCTGCAACCTATCAAAAACATCACGGAATGGGAGGCTTATGCACCCGCGAGGATGAGAGCGCTTCGAATGTCGAATGATTCTGTTCTGACTCAGGCCAGATTTAAAGAAGGGTTAATCCAAGACGACTGGATCAGCGGAAGCGTGCATCCGGTTGCTCAGGTTCATGCAGGCATTGCTGATTCGATTGATGCCAACGAAAGCATAGCTTCAGAATAAGCGATACCAAGCGTAAGCGTCCGGCGAAGTCCTAGGCAGGAGCCGTATGCGGTAGTTCCGCTCGTACGAATGTTTTTATGAATGTTGAATAGGAGTTTTACGTGCAGCTAACCATTCGGCAGCACTATGTACCCAGGGTTTATCTTCGAGCATGGACTGATTCAAATGGAAAATTAACGGTTGACGGCAAAGCTGGAGGAAAGCGGATTCACCCTAAGCCGGAGCAAATTTGCCTGGAGAAATATTACTACGAAGATCCAGCTGTACCTCCTACAAATGAACTTGAACGAAAATTTTGTGAGTACGAGGGAGCTTTTGGAAGGGCTCGTGACTTCCTTACCTTTGTTGAAGACAATGCCTTAAAAATTGGGCAACCTGTCGCGCAGACCTTGGCTAGCGCTTTGATGAGTCTCCCTGACTATTTGAAGGCACTGAAAGAATTTGCCGGGACTGCTTATTTTCGTACGCCAGCAGCGCTTGATCAAATCAGGCGAGAACTCGTTGAGGACAACTCTGCAGCAGCGGCAAAGGCCTTGGAGAGCCTTACCTCACCCTATTTTTTTGGCCAGCAAGCGTTTGACTCTACGCTGTTAGACCGCTTTCAAAATCTGCACGTTGCCTTGGTGCATTCACCACATTGCAGGTTGGACACTGGGGATTGGCCGTGCTTTCCACTCGCAGGAGGGACCGACCATGCCGGATTTGCCTATGACATAGGCCGGCATGGTGCTGCTGTCGCTGTCATGACCATCACGCCAACGCTGGCGGCAATGTTCCTTCCGAATCTCTCCGATAAACCTGCGATTATCATTCCTGGAGAAATGCCTTCAACGCTCGCCGAGCAGATGAACGAGATGGTGTTCAAGTTCGCGGAGCGCTGGGTCATCCGAGGTTAAGTTAACTTTGCGCACCCTACACGCTGTTGATTGAATCGAGCCTCGTAGGTGATCAGGCGGTCCTGATGCCCGCCTGAGACTGTTAACCAGCTATTGCTTTAGCGTATCAGCTGTATTGGCTTGCAGATCCGGCAGCGGCTTTCGGCTTTTTGGAACAGGTCAGCTGGTAAGCAATTGCCAGCCATATGAACCACCCCGGCATAACCATCAACGCAATACGGGTGTCAGGTCTCAATGCCAGCAGACAAAGAACAAAGGCCAGAAACGCCAGGGAAAACCAGGCCATTGGCACGCCGCCAGGCATTTTGTAGGCCGATTTCGCATGCAGCTCAGGTCGTTTTTTGCGATAGGCAATATACGATGCAAGGATGGTCGACCAAGTAAAAATCACCAGGATTGCCGATACAGTGGAAACAATGGTGAAGGCGGTCATCACTTCAGGAACGATGAAAAGCAACAGCACGCCCACGAGCATTAACAGTGTGGTGAAGGCCAGACTCAGCAGAGGTACGCTATTGCTCGACAGACGTCGGAAAATCCCCGGGGCATTGTCCTGATTGGCCAATCCGAACAGCATGCGGCTAGACGAAAAAACACCACTGTTGGCCGAGGAAGCGGCAGACGTCAGCACCACAAAGTTGACGATACCGGCTGCCGCGGGAAAACCTGCAACCAGGAACAGCTCGACGAAAGGGCTCTTGTTGGGCGAAACCTGTTGCCACGAAGTCACTGCAATAATGCAGGCCAATGCCAGCACATAAAACAGGATAATTCGCAGCGGAATCGAGTTGATGGCTTTCGGTAGGGTCCTTTCGGGGTTGCGGGTTTCGGCGGCGGCGGTGCCGATCAGTTCGGTGCCGGCAAATGAGAAGATTGCCATCTGGAAACCGGCAAAGAAACCGAACAGGCCGTTGGGAAAGGCTGCTTGTTTATCCAGCAGGTGGTTCAGAGATGCAGTAACACCGCTGGGTGATACAAAGGAGCTGGCAATCAGCACCATGCTGACGCCAATAAGGGTAATGACGGCAATGATCTTGATGATCGCGAACCAGAACTCCACTTCACCAAACAGCCTGACCGTCAGCACATTCAAGGCGAACAGGGTCATCAGCATACCGATGGCCGGTATCCAGGCGGGTACATCGGGGAACCAATACTGAAAAAATCCGCCGACCACGACGCAGTCGCCTATCACCGCAACGCTCCAGCTCAGCCAATACGACCAGCCAAGAAAAAACGCTGCGCGCGGGCCGAGGTAGGCACCGGCAAAATCTGCGAAGGTTTTGAAGTTCAAGTTGGAGAGCAGCATTTCGCCCATGGCACGCATGACGAAATAAACGAACAGACCGATGATCATATAGATGAGGATGATCGACGTGCCCGAGAGGGCGATGATCTTCCCGGACCCCATGAACAGACCGGTACCGATGGCTCCTCCCATGGCCATTAACTGAATGTGACGATTGCTGAGGGTGCGCTGCAGCGCGGGCTGTTCAATCAGCCCTGACGGAGTCGATTTCATTACAAAACCTCTTGATTTTATGTTTTTGAGTTTTGGCAGAAAGGTGGTGTCTTGCGTATTTGTTAGAGATGCAACGGCTACTGACGGTGGTTGGTTGTGAATAGCGAGATTTGTCGCGTACACACAGTGGTGAGTGGCCCCTTGGCACTTTGCTCAGGGGCATCACCTATGGTTTTCAGCTCACTGTGCGCAAGCGTGAGGGGACGATTGCTGGCTGCTGGTCCAGGATTTGGTAGAGGTCTTTTATGTTGGCAGGCTTCGGCACCAGATGGATGTGCTCACCGATTGCATGCTCCTGGGCCAGGTCTAGTACGTAGCGCAGTGACGAAAAGTCTTCGAGGGCAAAACCCACCGAATCGAACACCGTGACCTGCGCGTCGTTCTCGCGGCCCTTGATTTCGCCCTGAACAATCCGGAAAAACTCGACGACCGGAAAGTCGGCTTCCAATTGCTGGATATCACCTTCAATTCGGGTCTGAGGTTCAAATTCAACAATGACCCGGGCATTGCGCAAGATCTCGGCGTGCAGCTCGGTTTTCCCCGGACAGTCGCCCCCTACGGCATTGACATGCATGCCGGGCTCGATCATCTCGGGCGTCAGAATCGTTGCATAGGCTTTATCGGCGGTGACCGTGGTGACGATGTCTGCGCCTTTGACCGCTTCTTGTACAGAGCCGGCCAGGATGACTTCAAGATCCGGGAACGCGGCCAGGTTGCGCTTCAACTTAAGCGACGCGTCGCGATCGATATCGAATATGCGCAACTCCTTGATCGATAGCATTTCGTGGAAGGCGAGGGCTTGAAATTCACTTTGGGCGCCATTGCCGATGATGGCCATGATGCGTGCATCCGGGCGCGCCAAGGACTTCGCGACCAAGGCGGAGGTCGCCGCAGTGCGCACAGCGGTGGTCAGCGTCAGTTCACTGAGCAGGGTTGGATAGCCGCTGCGAACATCGGCCAAGACACCGAAGGCCATGACCGTGAGCAAGTTACTTTGACCGTTGTCCGGATGACCATTGACGTATTTGAACGAGTACTGCTGGCCATCGTCGGTCGGCATCAACTCGATCACACCCTTGGCCGAGTGATTGGCGGTGCGAGGCGACTTATCGAACTGCGCCCAACGTGAATAATCAGCTTCGATGTAATCCGCCATTTCGCGGATTGCGCGACGGATGCCCACTGTGGCGAACAGGCGTGCGGCATGATCGACGTCTAAGAAAAGAGTCATGTTTTTTATTCTCCGGTTCAGTAGTAACAACGTTGCGGGGCAGGGGATGACTCAGCTGCGTTTGCTCTCGAAACCATGCAGCACATTGACTGCATTGATTCCGATTTCATCGACCATGTAGCCGCCTTCCATCACAAACAGAGTGCGGCAGCCCACACTCGCTATCAGCTCGCCGATGCCGATGAAATCTTCGCTTTCCAGCTGGAAGTGGCTGATGGGGTCGTCCTTGAACGTGTCGACGCCGAGTGAAATAACCAGCACTTCAGGGGCGAATTGCTGGAGTTTCTTGCAGGAGTGGAGCAGGGCATTGCGATAGCTTTCCCAGGTGGTGTTTTTCGGCAACGGGTAATTGAGGTTGTAACCTTCGCCATGGCCGGCGCCGACTTCGTGACTGAAGCCTGAGTAGTACGGATAAGACACCGTGGGTTCGCCGTGCAGCGACACGAACATGACGTCACTGCGTTCATAGAAGATGTTTTGGGTGCCGTTGCCATGATGGAAGTCGACGTCGAGTACCGCGACGCGTTTCGCGCCTTGAGTGATGGCCTGCTGTGCGGCAATGGCGGCGTTATTGAGATAGCAATAGCCACCCATGTATTCGCGCGCTGCGTGATGGCCGGGCGGACGGCACAGGGCGAAGGCACTGTCGTGGCCTTCATCGATCAGCGCCAGGCCTGTGAGGGCGATGTCTGCGCTGGTCTTTACGGCTTGCCATGTGGTCGCGGTAATTGGGGAACCGGCATCCATGGCGAAGAAACCGAGCTTTCCGTCGATGAAAGTCGGGACTTGATCGTTGGACAAATCGCGCACCGGCCATACCAGCGGCAAGGCATCGTGGGTACGCCCGGTCGCACACCATTCTGACCATGCGCTTTCAAGAAAGCTGACGTAGCGCTCGCTGTGCGCATTGACGTAACACGACCGGTCAAATGTCCGTGGTTCGACGATCTGGCCAAGGCCTACCTGCTTGACTCGATCATGTACGGTATCGGCCCGGCTGGGCTGTTCGAACGACGGCTTGAGCACGCCGTCTTTCAATTCGGTGCCGTGGTGCAAACGGTGGGAATCACTGAAAACTGTAAACATCTGCGCATCCGTTAATGTGGGCCAGTGCAAATATTCTGTTCTGGACTGGATGCGCTTTCTTTGCTTTATATTCGTGGTTTGCTATTTTTTTCGGGCGTTTTTACTCAGGATTTGCGAAATGCAGAAAAAATCATCCAAACGCATCAGCCTCGACGAGACGGACCTGGCGATACTCACATTGCTGCAAGAGGATGCGAGCATTTCCAACGCCGAGCTCAGTGAGCGCCTGTCGTTAAGCCTCACGCCTTGCTGGCGCCGGCGTAAGAGAATGGAGGAAGCGGGCGTGATCAAGGGCTATCAGGCCAACCTTGATCGACGCATGCTGGGGTTGGATATCATGGCGTTCGTGCACATCCGTTTCTCCACCCATGCCGATCACGCTCCCGACGCCTTCGAGGCGGTGATTGCGCAATTGCCTGAAGTGTTGTCTTGTCACAAGATCACCGGGGATGCCGATTACGTGTTGCAAGTGTTGGCAGAGGATCTTGATAGCTACAGTGACTTCATCGAGCAGGTGCTCAGGCGCCAGGTGGGTATTGCATCCATTCAGTCGAGCCTGGCGTTGCGCGAGGTCAAGACCAGTAGCCGTATTGCGATACCCAAATCGACCAAAGAGTGAGTGGGTTGACGATCTTCCCTCTGCACAACTTTTACACTTAACTGCTCCGCACCTTCGAAGGAACGTTCCCGGTGAACGTAAAGCATCTCGTCACTTGGGCATTGGCGACCGATGAAGGAAATAGCTGACCGGTTTGTAGTGTTCGATTTCGAAGCCTAAGTACATCGCATGCCTGATCTCTCAGGAAAGCGAAGACAGTGGCAAACACCACTCGCTAGCCTGTATGCTCATCGCGAACCTGGATTTCCATGTTCAAAACAACGGGCTGTTTCAGACCAAACATAGCTCATCAGCCAGCGAGAGACTTTTCGCTTAGCGATGACGCCGGCCAGGCTGTACCAAGCGATTAGAGATGGCCAGGCCTAAAATTACTAGGTGCCCCTACCTAAAGGAACTTTAGGTTAGGGCAGAAAAATCGGAGCGCTGCACGTTGAGTGCAACGCCCCAGAATGATGTAGTGCGTTGCCGAGGATCGGCTTGTGCCTACACGCTCAAGGCGTCAGGGCCTGTTGCAGCTGAGGCGCTCATATCAGTTGCAGAGCACAGACGCGTCACGCACCTGAATCGCGTAGACGGACCGATGGCCTTATCGGCTTATCAGGAAGAAACCACCGGGGGCGCCTTAACCGCGTCTTACGGTAGCCGCTAGATTCGGCACGCCTCGGCTGTGCTGGGTTTGTAGCCAAAAAATAGCGCTCTCGATGTATGCCCCGTGCGAAGTCGAGAGCCCAAAGAACTCTCCATCTATCGTGATGTGAGAGCAGAAGAAGCGCAGTGCATTCGAGGATCGGGTGTCTGATGCGAGTTCTTAGCAATGGCCGTCGATGAAGATGAGCCACTGACAAGAGCGTTATCAAGCTTGACGCCGGCCATTTCCGTGGCCGAGCCTCGGCCGTACCTATCATGGGTGCGCAATTAATATCGGCTGAAACACCCACGTCTATTAGCTCATGCATAGGATTACGACTATGAGCACTCGCCGTGGCGCACCTGACTGGCTGAAAAAAATTGTCTCCTCGCTCGCAGCGTTGGCTGCATCCGAAGCTTTTCGTGAATGCTGTCGCCAGTTGATTCGCTGGATTGATGAAATAAGGAGCAGCTAGATCGGGTGTTTAAGGGCGGCCCATGAGAGTGGGCTGCCCTTTTTTACAGCCTATCATCAGCTATCTCTTCCAGATGTACCTAGAGGTGGAGAGCCGCAGCCACGTCTCTTGACACCTGGCCCATGCGATTTGCAGAAAACTAGCATACTTGGTGGTTGAACCAGGCTCGCGGCTGATCCAGGTGATTTTGGCATTGGTGTTTTCCCTGTCCATCCTGGCTGCACGAGCAATCGCAGTGAATACGCCAAATTTCTGGATGAGTAGTGGTAAGGCTGAATCGCCCCCCGAGCCTATAGCCGCGGGTATATCAGTTACGTCTGAGGAAGTTGCTTTTTTTGATGATGCTTCGATCTTAAAGCATTTATCAACTGTCAGGATTAAAAAAGCGTGCGTCCCCAAATTCCCCGATATTTGCTTTCTCATCTTTTCCTTTAGTTCGTCAGCGGAGCACGGCGACTCACAGATGTATTTCCACCAATCCGAAAGCATGGAAACATTGCCGGAACCGGCTGCGGCGATGAGCTCAGAGCCCTCAAAAAGAACCTTTTTGGAAGAGACGAAGATCTTGTCTGCATCCTCGCCGTAAGTGTTTCTTGCGACTCGATGGCAGGTATCCGCAGCCAGTATTTTCGTATCCCATACAACTGTTGTCATTCAATAGATATCCGAATCGCATTGGAGCCATTCTAACCAAAGCGATGGAATTATGCCCATCTCAGCTCTCGAAGGACCGGTTCAAATGCCTCGAGGTGCTTTCTAGTCAGCAGATCCAGATCGCGCGAGCGCCTGCAGCACCTCGATTGCTTTCTGGGCATCACCTTTGCCCACAAAAATGTGGTCGTGGTAGTAAGCCGCGATGACATTACAGCTGATGCCAGCATTTCCCAGTGCAGTTGCAAAAGCAGCCGTCAAGCCAACGGCATCCAGCGCCGAATGGACGGTCAGGGTGATCCAGGCGGCGACATATTCGAATTCAAGACCCAGCGCCAGAGCTGCGGATTGCTCGAGGATGACCGTCAGGCCTTCCTTCTCCCGAAAGCTCCCCAGCACTTCCTGCCCCTCCAAGATGTTGCTGTTTTTGACAGTGCAGAAGACATAGTTACCCTCATTCAGCAAAGGGCTCATGCCATGGAGTAGCTTTGCTATTGATTTTTCACCCGACATTTCATAAGTCTCTATTGATTGTTGACGCCCCAGTCTCGGATTTTTTCGCGATAAGAAAAGTTAAATTTCATGATGCGGGATTAGCAAACCTAATATTGCATGAGGGCGTCTGGCATCTTGTCTTGTGACTCCTCTTGGTACCCCTAAATGGGGCTGTGGCCACCGCCGTCGCGGGGTGGATAACGGTAATAGCATAGTCGGGAGGAGGGTAACGCCAACACTCAAACGAGTATTGAATAGGAGATTCCAGTTCTATTTGTTTGATTTAAGTCCATTGTAGAACTCACGCACCATTTCTTCGGAGACGCCCATGTTCTGTCGAAACTTACTGGGGCGTAAATCATGGTCCCCATTGTACTTGACGTCTATTCCGGAGCCGAAATCCTAGACTGCATCATGAAGCTCTACCTTTATCATAACTGCGAGATTCATGGGCGTCCCATATTAAGCCTTGGAGTAGAGCCAATGATGAAGAGCGGCTAGATCCTTTCAATGGCTTGCTGCTTGCTCCTCACTTAGACGTTGCCTTCGATCAAGGATTGATTACTTTCGGGGCGTCGGGGGAGCTGGTCATCAGTCCGATGCTGAGCGTTGAGGACGCCCAACGTCTCAATCTTGACGTACGCCAGCGGCTGTCCCAAATCGAGAAGCGGCATGAGTACTATCTTGCCTGGCATCGTGAATGGATTTTTCAGTCTTTTAAGTCGATCCAGTGACTGCTGACGTCGCCAAACTCAAACAAGGGTGCTGAGCCCAAAACCGGCGGTGCGGATATGGCAAAGCGCCAGTCGGCTAGTGTAACGACTATACGGGATAGTCAAAGTTACAATGTGGGTCAATCATCAGGCTGGTGCAAGGCACGCTGCGGCTCCTGATACTTTCTATGAGCGTCATGCTGGCGATCTTCAGTTTCCTTCTGCGCTTGGCGTTGTTGCTCAGCGAGGGGCGGATACCAAATCCATCGATCCTTCACTTCTTGTTCATACGTCCAGACAATCCCGTAGTACAGAGCAAGCAGAGATACCACAACTACCCCCCAGGTCAGGTGCGATTGGAGCAGCCTCATGATTGATGGGGTGTGATGCAGGTAGCCCAAAATGTAGTCACTCGCGACCAGTATCGTCAGCCCTGTGAGCAGAGTTCTTGCATCGTTTTTTTTAACTTGACCCTCCCTGACGTCCAAACTGTGCTGGACGCAGAGTTTGAGCAAGAAATCACTTTTCTCTTCAAGCGCCAGCCTTTTCAAGTCCCTCGGCCGCACGCAGTCCGGTGGGAGCGGATGGTGCTCCGGGGTAGGCTGCGCCAAGACATTAAGAACGTGGACGATGGCCGGTACAACTAGTGAAACGAAGCACATGAATACGAGTGACGCACACAGTACTTTGCCGGCGTTGGTGAGGACGGTTTCGGTATCAAAGGAGGAACTGGCTAGGTCGTGGCCCGTTAAGACAATCAATGAGATATCAGCAAACAGGCCCACGTAGACTGCTTTCAAGCACCAGTTGAAGTCCCATATCTTTTCTATAATTCCCGATGCTAGTCCTGAAGCGACGGCTTTAGCGTCGTTGCCGGTGTGATGCTCTGCATTCATGTGGTTTTCCGGAATTTCATACAGCATCGCGATTGGACGCCGGCAACCTTTCGCCGCCCTCGGGAATGCTGCATAGGGCCTGTCTGCGGCTGTAGACAAAGTTTCGGCTCGTCCATGTCGCGACCTGCGCAGGGGCAATGTGATGAGGTGGCCAGCGTTTCTTGAGGCTTAGCAAATGAGAAGCCAGTCGAGTCTCGCGGCTTCTCGTGAGGAAGGCTAGGTCATGGTGCGTTCGAAAATTTTGTCCGCTTTCCACGAAGGGTGGCAAAAGAGTAAACACTTATCCATAGGCCGTTTAACATAATATACATTATGTGTACTCTCAGGTATTCCCACGGCCCCATTGATGGCTGGATTTGAAGCCAATCTCATCCTCTCAATTCAATGCTGTACCGTGACGCCATCGATATCCCTCAACCAACTGTCGCCAAGTTCTCCGTGTTCCCAAAAAGGCAAATAACGTACTAAGGTTTAAATCGCCTGCTGAATGGGTGCGATTTCCTACACACGACCTTAGTGCGACATACAAGGATAGACAGTATGAATGCCAGATCGGACCCTGGCGGTGACGGCATCGTCCTGGCATTGGGAGCCGCCGAAAGCGTCGACAGCGTGGCCTACGCTTATGGACACGCGCGCTCGACACTCTGGGATCACCCACGCAATGCCAACCTGCGCCAGCAACACCCGGACGGGACGACGCTCGCGTCGGGGGATTTATTGTTCGTTCCCCCGCGCACGAAAGCGACCTTCGAACAGAACGCCACCGGGCGAAGGCACACTTTCCGCGTGCTGAACACGCCTGCCTTGCTTCGGTTTCGTCCTTATGCGCTCGCCGGACAAGGCCTGGCGCGCCACTTTGAAGTACTGCGTGGTGACACGCTGCTGGGGCGTGGCACGGCTGAAGCGAACGGCGATATTGTCTGGCCGCTCGAGCCAACCGCCGATGACATCACTGTACGCGTAACCTTTGACGGCTTCTCCCGCGACTATCCATTGAGGCTTCGCGCGCTCGACCCGATCAGCACCCTCAAGGGCGTGCAACAACGCTTGCGTGGTCTCGGCTACTTCAGCGGCGAATGCGATGGCCAGATGAATGACGCGACCCGGGTGGCCATCGGTGCTTTCAAGATGCAGGCCGGGTTGCCTGACGACGATGAGTTGCTGAGCGATGCCGTACGCGCGACGCTCCACGGCTACCATGGAGAGGCCTCCCTATGATCCAGGTTCACAAAACGCCAACGGCCCCTCCCGCGCTACAGCGCTCGCATGCTGAGATGCAAAAAAGCATCCAGCAAGCTGTCCAGGCTGGCGCCATGGTGGTCCTCTGCACCAAAGGCACCAACACTGCAAAAACAAAAAGTGTTCCAAAAGGCGCGGTGAAGATCGTCATCGACGACGATCAGTACAAGCCGCCTCACGCCAAGGCGCTGCTGAAGGTGGACCAATATGGCAAGTGTGCCTTTTGCGAGGCGCGCTTCATGAGCACCGCAGGCGGGGATGTCGAGCACTTTCGGCCGAAAAAACGCCACGACGGTTTCGTCCCCGTGGGCGCCCAGGCACTCGATAACCTCGGCTATTTTCAATACGTTTATGACTGGAGCAACCACTTGTGGTCATGCAAGGAGTGCAATGAGACCTACAAGAAAAACTACTTCGACGTGATACCGGACAACCTGACGACCCCACCGCCGCGCCTGGAAGACTTCGACACCGAGGACGAGTTCTGGGCAGCCATTAACGAATGGGGTCGTTTGGGTCCACCGCGACACGACGCATGGAACAACCCGAGCAATGCCGAAAGGCCGGTGTTGATCAATCCTGTCACCGAGAATCCGCGCGAACACATCAGCTTCGATTCAGAGACGGGAGAAGCCGTCCCCGCTCCTCTCGACGACCTTAACCAACAAATGCAGCCCACGAGCGACAGGGGTGGCAAGAACATTCTTGTTCTCGGCCTGAACCGCAAGGAGCTTGTGTTCGCCCGCATGCGGCACCTGGCAATGTTGCGAGGCGTGTTTCTGGAGATGACCCACAGCCTCGACCTAACGATCGAGTTCCTGAAATGGCAGCGTGGAGACGAGTGGTTCAAGACCCTGACGGTGCCAACATTGCGCGACAAAGTGAAACGCTACACCGCTTACCCCGTGTCGGAGAATCAAACCCGCTCGGCCATCGAGTTCTTGTATTACTCCACGACGCCCCAGGCGCCGTTTTCGGCGTTGGCGATGGATGCCTTTGCCTGCTGGAGCCTGGAGCTGACCAGACACGTGCTGCAGTCACGCGAGCACATCACTCAGCTGCAGGCCGCACAAAGCGGGAATGCCCCGGCCACCCGCAGCGTCCACGAACTTCCCCGGCTCGGCGTGCATGCGGTCATCCTGGCTACTTACCAAGCGGACATGGAGGCGCTGAAAGCGTCGCGTGACACCCTTGGTGCGTATGCCCCGTTATGGAATGCCGGATTTGAGCAAACGCACATCGAATACGTCTGCCGGGACCGCCTGGCAAAGGTCATGGCTCTGCACGCCAAATTTTACAAGGACCAAAAAGGCTATCCCCGTCACGACCCGGCTTTTGTCACTGCTTTTCTGAGCCACGAGCGCGATGTCCTTGATGTCTGGAATGCCCTGGAAACCTATGAGTGCGACAAGGATACATGGAGCAGCGCGATGGACACGATGAACCAGAACCTGACGGAATATGGGCCGGATCTCGCAGAAGACCTCACTGTCCATTGCAACCAGATCGTCGTCAGACTCAACCATGCGACACAAGCGTTCAACCTGAATCGAAGCTTGAATCAGACAGCGCCCTGGTGCGACGAAGTGGTCAGGATCGGTCAGGCTGGTGAGCAACTTACCGCTGAGCTCGACCGTCGGTGCCAGGCCTGCGCAAACGAAGATGTGAGCAACAGCACCAGCAGCATGCGCGTCACACTGAAGGAAATTGCCGAGGCCGTCGCTAAACTGAAAATAGGCAATATTCCCGAAACAGTGATGCCATTTCCGTTGCCAGCCCCACCAAAACCCTGGATCACGCCCAAGGCCACCGGGCTGCGCAAACGCGCCGGCATGCCCCAGAATTTGGACGCCGCGTGGCAACATATCCGTCTCAAGTCCAATTCATGAGCCCTTCCAGCGCTCCACCGCACGCTGATCCAATTCCGGAAACGTCACCTGACAGTTGCCCGGATCAAGGCCATCCACCCTCGCCCGTCCGAACGCGTCAAGCACACCGCTGTGCTGGGTCCCGTTTGGTAATGCAATGACATAGGATTCCCCGGCAACGGGCTGCCCCTGCATATCCAACAACTCGATCTCCACGAATGTCAGTACCACCGGCTCAGGTCGACTGGCAGATTCGGAAGAGGCTTTTACTGGCAGACGCCTGCGGGCTGCGGCGGACACCGGCGCAACGACCTCTTCTACAGCGACCGAGGCCGGTACGCGAACGGGCATCGGCCGTTGGTATGGATAAACGTAAGCACACAGCTCCCCGCACCATAGTTTGCTGGCGACCTGACGGCGAACTTCGCGATCATCCAGCAGATGGACCAGAGACTCCTGGGCGGATAACAGCGCGCGCAAACGGTGTATCTGATCGGCTCCGGCAAAATGTCGGTGAATAAAACTGTCGGCCTGCCACGGTTCACGCATTTCGATCCTGGTCGCCCCGCTCCCCCCTTGCTGCATGGACGGACCGTCAGCAAAGCTGGATCGAGAGCCCAGTTCGATGCGATCAGCCCCGTCAAAAAAACATATCCGCATAGGCTGCCAGTCCTGGGCAGGAGGATGAAGGAGCAGTCTAGATGATTATCATGGAGACCCTGCTACAGGCCACTGATAAGTCCGGTGCGAAAACTGCGAAGTCAGTGACTCAATCCTGTAAATGACATCGCACACGCTGCAGCTCATCGCCCAGCAAGGCCTGAGGCTTCTCGCAGCCAGTGGTGCATAGACTGCACCGTTCGCGGAAGAAGCAGCCGCTCGGTAGTCGGCGGTTCCCTGGTAATTCGGTCGGCGCCGCGACTTGCTCGTCGTGCAGTGGCACGCCCAGTCGTGGTACCGCCTCGAGCAACAAACGGGTATAGGGGTGACGTGGCTGATCGAGCACTTGAGCCACGCTACCCTGTTCAACGATTTGCCCCAAGTACATCACCGCTACCCGATTAGCCATATGACGCACCACGGATACGTTGTGAGAAATCAGGATGTAAGTCAGATTGCGGGCACTTTGCAGCTCTGCCAGCAGGTTGAGAATCTGCGCCTGAACCGAGATGTCCAGCGCCGATGTGGGCTCGTCCAGGACAATGATATCCGGGTCTGACGAAAGGGCTCGGGCGATGGCGATGCGTTGACGCTGCCCACCGGAAAACTGATGCGCGAAGCGGTCCAGATATTCCGGGCGGATGCCGACTTGGGCCGCGACCCTGGCGGCTACATCGCGCATCTGCGCATGGCTGACATGGCCTCGGGCGTATAACGGCTCGGTGATGATTCTCCAGATAGGCAGACGCGGATCAAGGGACGACTGTGGATCCTGGAAAACAATCTGAACGTTCCTGCGACCTTCGCCGCTGCGATTGGCCCAATTCATCTCCCCGCTGCTGGGCGGCAGCAGGCCCATCAACAGCTGGGCCAAGGTGCTCTTGCCGCAACCTGACTCGCCGACAACCCCCAGGGTCTCGCCTGCCCGCACCTGAAGATCAATGCCGTTCAAGGCGTGGGCATATCCACGCGGTCGCCCCAACCAGTCATTGCTCACGGGGAAACGAACGTGAACATCGTCAAGTTGAAGAATCGTGGGAGCCATTTGGGTGATGGGTTGAAAGACGGCACTGTTCATCACGAAAGCTCCTTGACCGGTAACCAGCACGCGCTTTTACGTTGGTCATTACCGTTGATAGTGTTGAGATTCGGGCGCTTGCTACAAACCGGCATGGCGTATGTACACCGCTCCTGAAAAGTACAGCCCACGGGCAAAGAGGCCAGGTTCGGCACCTGACCGGGAATGGTCAGCAGCGGCTGGCCCGGCTCGACCATTTCCGGCAGACCACTGAGCAAACCTTGCGTATAGGGATGTTGTGGATTTCCCATGACATCGGCCGTGCGACCCTCCTCGACCACTGCCCCTGTGTACATGACGTAGACCCGGTCGCAGAACTGCGAAACCAATGCCATGTCATGGGTGATGAGCAAGATGGCCGTGCCCCGCTGCCTGGCTTTTTCTCGCAACAGCAACAGCACCTGGCGTTGCACGGTCACGTCGAGGGCCGTTGTCGGCTCGTCGGCAATCAGCAATTGGGGTTCGCAGGAGAACGCCAGCGCGATCATCACCCGCTGGCGCATGCCGCCAGACAGCTCGAAAGGATAGCTCTCCAATACCTGTTCCGGACTGGCGATGTGCATGTCGCGCAACAGTGCGATCGCCTTGAGACGGGCTTGGGCGACGCTGATCTTCTGGTGATGAATGATCACATCGAGCATTTGCCTACCGATGCGCCGGGTCGGGTTCAAGGCGGTCATCGGCTCCTGGAAAATCATCGCGGCATCGCGCCCACGAATCGTCAGTAACTCTTTTTCAGGCGCTGCCAGCATGTCACGACCGAGCATGCTTAAGCTGCCGGCGGTGATGCGATAGCTGCGCTCGGGCAACAACCGCATGCTGAGCATGGCCGTGACCGACTTGCCCGATCCGGACTCGCCGACGACGCCGACGATTTCCCCGGGATTGACATGCAGCGACACGCCGTTCAGCGCTTTGACGTTGTTTTTGTAAGCCGGGAATTCCAGGCTCAGGTTGTCGATGGACAATACTGGACTCGACGTCTGCATGGTCACTTCCCCTGTTGCCGTGGATCGAGCAGATCGCGTACGCCATCGCCCAGCAAGTTGAACCCGGTGGCCGTGATCAGAATCGCCAGGCCTGGAAAGGTCGAATACCACCAGTTATCGAGGATGTAGTTGCGCCCGGTGGCGACCATCGCGCCCCACTCGGCCGTAGGTTGCTGCGCTCCCAGGCCGATAAAGCCCAGGGCCGAAGCCATGAGGATCGCGCTGCCGATATCCAGGCTCAGTTGCACCAGCAATGGCGGCATTGCGTTGCGCGCCACGTGCCAGTGCACCAGGTGCCAGCGCCCTGCCCCGAAGGTTTGGGCGGCCTTGACATAACCCATCTCGCGGATGCTCAAGGCTTGGCCGCGGGCTAGCCGGACATAGGACGGAATTCGTACAAGCGTAATCGCCAGCATCGCGTTGAACAGGCTCGCCCCCAACGCAGCCGCCAAGGCCATGATCAGCACCAGCGAGGGCACCGACAGCATGATGTCCATCAGGCGCATGATCAATGCGTCGAAACGACCACCGATGCCCCCGGAAAAGCACCCCAGCAACCCGCCGATAAAACAGGATGCAAAAGCCACGAACAGACCGACACCCACCGACTGCTGGCTACCGAACAGCACGCGGCTGAACAGGTCGCGACCGACTTCGTCGGTGCCGAACCAATGGGTGCTGGATGGCGGCGTCAGGCGTTCGGCCAAGTTCAGCGCGTTGGGATCGTGACTGGCGAGCCAAGGGGCGAAGATCATGCACAGCAAGACGACACAGGTGATCGCCAGGCCCGCCATGGTCAGCGGACTGCGGCGGACGCGGTAGGTCAGATAGGCGATTTTTTCGTTCCAGCGCGGGCGGCGCGTGGCCATCAGGGTAGCGGACATTTCAACTTACCTCGCCGATGCGTGGGTCGATCACGCGGTACACAATGTCGATGGCCATGTTCAGCAGCACATAGATGAACGAAACCAGAATGGCGAAGCCCATCACCGCCGGGAAGTCCAGCGACTGGATCGACTTGACGACATAGGCGCCCATGCCGGGCCAGGCGAAGACCGTTTCGGTCAGCACCGCGCCATACAGCAAATCTCCGAGGGTCAGCCCCAGGACTGTCACCGAAGGAATGAGCGCGTTAGGCAGTGCGTGGCGCAGGATCACAGTCCATCGCGACAAGCCGTAGGCGCGGGCGGTGCGGATATAGTCTTCGCCGAGTTGATCAAGCATGGCTGAACGAATCTGCCGGGCGACGACGCCCAAGGTCACGAATCCCAGGGTCGCAGCCGGCAGAATCAGATGCTCGACGGCATCGAGAAACAGCGCGCCCTCACCGGCGAGCAGCGAGTCGAGCAGATAAAAACCACTGATTGTCGGCGGCGGAGCAAGCCCTTCGGACAGCCGCCCTCCTCCCGGCAACCAGCCCAGATGCCCGTAGAACAGAACGATTGCGCCCAGGCCGAGCCAAAAGGCCGGCGTTGAAATTCCGGTGACTGCAAGCGTGCGGGCGATCTGGTCAATCGCCCGATTGTGATAAACCGCTGACAGCACGCCAAGCGGCACGCCGGCCAGGATCGCAAGCACCAGCGCTACCAGCGCCAGCTCCAGTGTCGCCGGGAAGAACGTCTGCAGGTCTTCCAGAACGGGACGGCTGGTGCGTATCGAGGTTCCCAGGTCTCCCTGCACCAGGTCCATCAGGTAACGACCGTATTGTTGATACAGCGGCAGATCCAATCCCAGTTGATGACGTATACCGGCCACCAATGCATCACTGGCCCGGTCGCCAGCGATCAATCGAGCAGGATCACCCGGGATCAGATGCGAAATTGCAAAGGTAATCAGCGAAACGCCGAACACGACCAGCAACAGGCCGAGCAGGCGCTTGCGCAACAAAGTCAGGAAGGCCATTTTGGCACCTCGGTAACACCCGCGACGAAAATCAGAAGCCGCGCCAGCCACGAATGGCCAGCGCGAGGGAGTCGGTTTACTTGCTCATACTGCCCAAGTTGAACACCTGTTCGAGCATGGGGTTGAACACGTAACCCTTGACCGAATCACGCATCGGCAAGGTGTAGCTCTTCTGGTAGAGGTAGGCGTAGACGCTGTCCTTGAGCACCATTTTCTGCGCGCTCTGGTACAGCTCGACGCGCTTCGTGGTGTCGCTATTAGCGGCGGCTTCTCGAATCAATTTGTCGACTTGCGGGTTGCTATAGAACGAGCGGTTGCCCTGCAGGCCCTGCATCTTGGAGTCGAACCAGAAGTTCATGAACATGTACGGGTCGGCAAAGTCCGGGCTCCAGGCACCGACCGCGATGTCGTAGTCCGCCTGGCCGACGCGCTCACGCAGCGTGGCGTTGGCTAGCTTTTCCAGCTTGAGGTTGATGCCCAGTGGCGCCAATGCAGCTTGCAGGGTCAGGCCGATCGGTTCCCAGTTAGGATCCTTGTCCGAATACATGTAGCTGAGGTTGGTGATTTTCTGCGACGTTTTCGCGAGGCTTTCCTTGGCGGCTGCCATGTCCTGCTTCATCGGCGGCAACGAGCTGTCATACGCCCACATGCCGTCCGGGATTGGCCCGTTCAGGAGCTTGGCCTTGTCCCTGAGAATGCCTTTGACGATGCCGTTGTAGTCCACCGCTTCGGTGATCGCGCGACGTGCATCGACGCTGGTCAGTGGGCCTTTTTTGTTGTTCAGGTAGAGATAGGTGACCCGTAGCGACGGGAACTCCTTCACCGCCACGCCGGGCTTGCTGGCAAGAACGCCGAGCTGGTCTTCGGGCATGTCTTCGATGATGTCCAGGTCACCCCGCTCCAATTGCAGACGACGCACGGAGGGCTCACCGATGATTTTGATGACCACGGTTTTCAGCGCAGGTTTGGGGCCGGCGAAGTAGGTGTTGGGCTCCATGGTCAACGACTGGCCTTTTTGCCAGTTGCTCAAGCGGAAGGGACCGGAGCCTGCGGTGTGGCTCGACAGCCAGGCATTGACGTCCGCGCTTTTATTGACCACAGCGGGGTTGATGATCGACGCGCCATTGTGGGCCAGGGTAAACAGGAACGGCGAGAAAGGCGTCTTCAGGGTGAACCGGATAGTCTGCGGGTCGACGACCGCGACCACCATGTCCTCCGGAAATGCACCGGAAGGTCCCTGCTTGAGCGTCATCAAGCGATCAAAGGAAAACTTCACCGCGGCGGCATCTACAGGGGCGCCGTCGTCAAATTTGTTACCAGGTTTGATTTTGAATTCCCAGACCAGATTGTCCGGAGAAACGGTCCAACTCTCGGCCAGGTCACCCTGAACTTCGGTGCTGCTTTTGTCGCCTTCGACCTTGTAGCCGACCAGGCGCTGGTACGACGGGTAGGTAATGGTCCAGTCGTTGTTATCGAAGGTCACGGCCGGGTCGAGGGTCTGGGGGTCAGCGGGTTTGCCGATGACCAGGGTGTCTTGTGGTACAGCCGCTGTCGCGGCCTGCCAGGCGCCAAGGCTCAATGCACTGCACAAAATGCTCAGCAATAGCTTGCCGGCGCCGGGAAAGGTTTTGCTGGTCACGGTGTTCATTGGGTTCATGCCGGTTTCCTTGATCATTCGATAGAGGGAAGTACGTCAGGTTTTTTATAAAAGCTATAACCGGGCAGTTGCAGGTGAAACGTAAGTAACGCTGTCTTGTTATTGTTATCAGCCGCACTGAGCGTGGGCTGCGCGGTGCTATCTGTTGGTGAATCAGTGGTTTTAAACGTCTTCCAGCAAGGGGTAATCGTCGGCATTCGGAAGTTCGTAATGCCACCACTCGGTAGCAATCGCCTGGAAGCCGGCGGCGAGCATGATCCCCACCAGCAGCAATCGATTGCGTTGCACGTCTACTGGCAAGCCGGGATGGAACTGGTGGGATTTCTCTTCCATTGCGTCGAATTCAGTGCCCATATCCAGCGGTTCGCCATCAGCACCGACCAGTGTCAGATCCACCGCCACACCACGGCTGTGATGGGAGCCCAAATGTGGGTCACGCACGTAGTCGTTGTTTGGCAGTGCGTCCCACAACAGGTACTGAGCGTAAGGCGGCCGATAGGCGTCATAGATGCGAAGGGTAAGGCCGGCCTGACGCGCGAGCTGACTGGCCTTGGACAAACAGTCGGCAGCCTGGTGATGTAACAGGCAACGCGCATTTGGATAAATCACTCTTCCTGCCAGGTTGTCTGCACCGGCGTAGATCAAATCGATTTGCAGCTGGTAGCGCTGGGCATCGATCTCTACAAGGGGGCTGTTGTTCACGCCAATACTCCAGTTGGGATTCGGTGGGACGATGAGGATCAGCCTTCGAACTGACCGAAAGCTTTTTGCAATTGACGGTTCTTGGCCAAGCGCTCATCGAGCCGATCCCCGTATTTCTCAGCGACGGCCGACACGATGAGATTTAACAGGCAGGCCAATGGCGCAGGCGAATCCCAGAACTGCCCGACATCGGTTTTCAGTTGCAAGAGGTCAAGTGGGTAGTCCCTGGCCCAGGGGCATTGCAGGTCGGTGATCAGGGCCAATGGGAGGTTGTTATCTATGGCCGCGTCGCAGAAAGTCTGAGTCACGCTGGAATAAGCGCGGAAATCCGCAATGATTGCGTAGGGATTGGCAAAGCCGGAGTTCAGGGTTTCTGCGTAGATGCCGGACAGACCATCGACGTAGTAGACCTTGGGCCGGATGTACTCAAGATGGCTATGGAACGCTGTGAGAATCCCTCGAGTGGACTGAATACCGAGGATGAACACTGCATCGGCTTCGTAGATACGTTGCACGATATCGGCGAAGGCGTCGCTGCGCGCTAGACCGTAGACATACCGAATGGCCTCGATCTCACGACTCAGGGAACGATCAAGAGCATCTTGCTGATTGCTTTCGGCACGAAAGGCGCCGATGCGATCAGTGATAAGCCACGACGTGGGTGTTTCAACGCGCAGGCTCTGTTTGATTTCATCGATGTTCTGGTAACCAAGGGATCGAAAAAAACGCCCTACGGAAATCCCAGTGGTGGAGGTCTGCTGCGCGATGCTATCGGCCGACTCGAACGGAAGCTGTTCTGGGTTACCCAACAGATAACTGGCGATCCGCTTGCCAGTCGGGGTCAGGTTGGAGAACTCTCGCTCCAGCAACTGCAGGAAGCTGTTCTTTTCCATGGTTTCAGAGCTCCCGAACGCAAAATGTTACCGCGATGACATTAATTTCTATCGTGTTAAAACAATAACATTCGATTTCGAAGCAATACAATGACTATTTTCAGCAGACGTCCTGCGGTGATTGTGTTGGGTCTCGATGAATAAGCTGGGTACAGGTGGAGGCAAGTGCGGTTTCGGTGCGTCCTAACGGAGGCTGCGTTCACTGCTTCAAATACACCCCCAGCCCCTCCTGCGAATCCGGCCCAGCGTTGTTCCCAATGACCGCGAAGCCTTTCACCAATTGAATGTGATACGGAGCGTTTTTCTCGGAGACTTGCGGCTCGCGCACGATGATCAGGTTTTCGCTTTCCATCGGTACGATGTGATGCTCGGTCACGCCGCCCTTCAAGGTCACGCTCAATTCCGCGATTTCTTTTCCGTTGGCGTCGCGGTCCGGCAGGATCTTCAAGTCCAGGTCGGCGTCGCGCCCCAGGGCGTCCTGGCGCATCTGGTAATGGCCGCTGCGCTGGTCAGCGTCGACGTCGTCGATTTTGTCGCCATCCAATTCCCGTTCTTCATCGTGCAGCAGGATCGCCAACTTGCTGTCGTCGCCCTGAATGCCGCTGACCCAGGTGCCGGTGTGATTGTAGGGTTCGACTGTTTCCCGGGAGATCCGCCAGGTACCGGTTTGACGACCGTCATCGGCGTATTCGTGGAGGCTGATGAGATCGTCGTCGGCGTCTTCCCGGGTTCCCAGCAGCTTGATCGCTTCGCCTGTGCCAGCCTGGGTGTAGCGCACCTCGCCAATGATCACGGTTCCCTGTACCTGGTACCAGAGCTCTACCGGGGTCCTGGCGTCGAGGGTTCCGGCAAGAATCACTGGATCCTCCTTTTCCGGACCTTCCAGGCTCGATTGTTCGAGCCACTGGCCATCTTTCAATTCACCGGTGGTGCGTCGCGTGTAGCCGCTGGGCATGCTGGTATTTTCGCCCTCCTCGGTCGGCTGGATTTGCTCCTCGGTGTCTGAGTGAAGCAGGACCAACTCGTCGCCGCGCATTTTCCAGTGGGTGGCGCGAGTCCAGCAGCAGTCGCGGTCGGTTTGCGAAAGCAGGACACCGTCCAGCGGGCTGACGGAGAACATGCCTTTGCTGTCCTCCTTTGCCAAACCCGTCAGCGCAGGATTGAGGACCCATTGGGTTTTCTGCGGGTCTTGCAGGTAGACGTCGAACGCCGGTTTGTAACTCGCATCGGGATCGTTGCCGTTACGAATCGCCAAGTCCAGGCGGCCATCGAAGTTGAAGTCATCGAAGTACAACAGGCTCTGGGGGCCGAGTAACCAGTTATCGACCTTGCCGTTGCGGTCCACGGGCACATTGCCGGCGGGCGTCTGCAATTGCTGCAGGGCTTGGTGGGTGGTGTTGTCGCGAATGGTGATAAAGGCGTGCGCCAGTTGATGCGGGTCTTCCGGCGGCTCCGGGAACAACACGTCGACCAGGTATTGGCCGCTGCGATCATTCACCGAAAACGCCCTTGGCTCGGCCATGACCGGGGATACCAGCGTCATGGAAAGAAGCACACTGCTGACGAGCGAACGCATCCACCCACTTCCTTGCTGAAATTCGGGCCAGCAGTTTAGCGATTGCCTTGATGCATCGCGAGAAACGACTGTTGCTATCAGATTGGCCCGGACTGTAACTGACGCCCTCCTCGTCATTCGCTTACTGTCGTGGCTCACCCCACGGAGTGATTCCCATGCCGGATACCGCCAATCTCTACCTGTTCGTGGTTGCTGTTGTGCTTCTGCTGATCGTCCCAGGGCCCAACATGGCCTTTGTCACCAGTCATGCGCTGGCCCACGGCTGGCGTGCCGGTATTGCCGCCGCCCTTGGCATTTCCTTTTCGGACGTGCTGATGACGATGATGGTCAGCGCGGGCATTGGTGCGCTGGTGATGAGCTGGGCGCCGGCGTTCGACATCCTGCGCCTGGCCGGGGCTGGTTATCTGCTTTGGCTTGCCTGGCAAGCACTGAGAACGCCAGCAGCGACTCAGAATAGCCAGCTCCAGGTGGCTTCGCTGTGGAAAATCTTCTGCCGAGGCGCCCTCAACAGCCTCTTGAATCCCAAGGCGCTGCTGTTCTTCATGGTGTTCCTGCCCCAGTTCGTCAACGTCAAGGCTGGAGGCGTCAGTGTGCAGTTGATCTTCCTGGGCGCGTTGCTGGCGCTGATTGCACTCGTCTTTCATACGCTGTTGGGTGTTTGCGCCGCTCAGCTCAGGGCGAAGCTGGCAAGCGGCGGGATTTCAAGGCGCCTAGGCACGTATGGTTTTGCCGGGGTCATGGCAGCGCTGGCCGCACGCCTGTTGTTTCTTGACCGCCCGCTTTGACCACTGGCTTCGCTGCGCCAGCGATTGGCCTATGCTTACCCAATCCATTGCGGAGCTGGATCAATGTCGTCCTCGGAAACCACCCTCCTTCAAAGCTGGCACCACAATGCCCAATCCTGGATCGAAGCCATCCGCACGGGGGCCATCGAAAGCCGGCTGACGGTCACGGACCAGGCCATGCTACTGGTGGTGCAGAGCCGCCAGCCCGAGCGCGTGCTCGATCTGGGCTGCGGCGAAGGCTGGCTGTTGCGGGCGCTGGCTGATAGGGGCATCGAAGCGGTCGGTGTGGATGGCGACGCGACGCTGGTCGAAGCGGCCCGGGCGGCGGGTTCCTCGCCGGTGCATCTGGCGAGCTATGACGCACTGGTGCAGGAGAAGGTGGACGTTGGCAGCGGCTACGACCTGATCTGCGCCAACTTCGCCCTGCTGCACCAGGACATCATCCCATTGCTCACTGCGATGAATGCCCTGCTCAGCCCAGGTGGCGCGCTGGTGGTTCAGACGCTGCATCCATGGACCGTGGCGGCGGGCGATTATCAGGACGGTTGGCGAGAAGAAACCTTTGATGGTTTCAAAGGCCAATGGCAACGTATGCCGTGGTACTTCCGCACCTTGTCCAGTTGGCTCAATGCCCTGGACATGGCCGGTTTCCGATTGGTGCTCCTGCAGGAACCTCAGCACCCACAAAGCCCGGTGCCGCAGTCGTTACTGCTGGTGGCCGAGCAATCCCCGTCATGGCGTTAGCGACTCGACGGTAAAACACCCCGAGCGATACACCCTGCGCGCCTGCAATCCGCGCTTTTGCAGGGTTTTCCTGACGGTTCTGAGAAACATGCCGTGAGACACCACGATCGTGGTCTTCCCCGGTTCGCCGCAACTGTTGTAAAGCTCATCGGCGACACCGAGCGCCCGCTGGTGTTCGGCTTTCCAGCTGGCGGCCCCCAGTGAAATCCCCAGCAACCACAGGATCCTGTGCAAGGCGAACCAATGCCTCACGCCCATTTTCAAGACAGGAATGCTGCTTAACCGCAGGTCGTATTCACGTAGTCGAGCATCCTGTTGGATACGTGTGGCTTCGAATAGCCGGCATGCCGTCGCGTAGGCTCTGTTGACGGGCGAGGAAATGATGTTGGCTTCGGTCGCCAAAAGCGCTTGGGACAAGTCCGGTTGGCTCAGGAATGCGGCAATTTCACCCTCATCGATGGACGAGGTCTGATTGTATTCATCCAGCAGCAACTTGGCTGAATGCGCATTGCAGGGCTTGTAATCGATCAGCGGCGTGGCATGGCGTATCAGGTAAATCACAGCGACAGCTCCCTTGTTTTGCCTTGAAAATCCCTTTCGAAGCGCACCTGTATACAGGCAACGACGCCATTGATCGAGTGCAATGCTCCTTTTATCCAAGGAGTGATGACCCTGTGGCGAGGGAGCCAGTTCTTGTGCCACAGGATCGGTTTTACCAGCGATCTCTTTACCAAAGCGCCATCGTGTAGCTGACGATCAACCGGTTCTCATCCAGGTCGTTGCCAAAATTCGAGCGCACCGTTGCGTTGCGCCATTTCAAGCCGAGGCCCTTCAAGGTTCCATCCTGTACCACATAGGCGATATCCGTGTTGCGCTCCCATTCCTTGCCTTCGCCCGGTGCGCTGCGCTGGACGTTGTCGCCGGTGATGTAGCGAGTCATGAAGGTCAACCCGGGTACGCCAATAGCCGCGAAGTTGTAGTCATAGCGCGCTTGCCAGGAACGCTCGTCGATGTTGGCGAAGTCACCGATCTGCACAAAGTTGACCAGGTAGGGATCGCTGCGTCCGATGTACGGGAACGGATCGTCGCCGCTCATGCGCTGGTAGCCCAGGCCCAGCGCATGGCCCGCCAGGCTGTAGGTGAACATGGCGCCGAAAGCCTGGTTGTCGAGTTCGCGAAAACTGCCGTCTTCGGTGCTGCGCGAATAGCGCACGTCGCTCTTGAACGACTGGCCTGCGCCCAGGTCCAGGGTGTGGACGAAGCCGAGGTAGTTCTGCTGGTAGATGTCTTCCAACAGGCTATAGCGGTATTGCGCCGTGAGGTTCGGCAGGAACTGATAGTCGGCTCCGGCGAACTGGAACTTGTCGCTGCTGCCGCCGATGCGGTTGGCGGTCATGTCCTGGTAATCGGTGGAGTCGACAAAATTGATCTGGGTGAGTTGCCCGGCGGTCAGCTTCAAACGATCGATTTCCTGCACGCTCAACAAGCCGCCCTTGAAGGTTCCCGGCAACAGGCGCGTGTCGTTGGAACTTACCGCAGGGTCCTTGATCTGCAACGTTCCCAACTTCAAGGTGCTGTTGGACACTCGGACTTTGGCGGTCAGGCCCAGTTCGCCATAGCGGTCTTGCGAGCCGCCGGACCGATCCGCTGGCAGCAGGTTGGTGCCCGCCGTACCGCCCCCGGAATCCAGTTTGAAACCGGCCATGCCCAAGGCATCGAGGCCGAAACCCACGGTCCCGGCGGTGTATCCCGACTCCATCCGCAGCAGAAAGCCCTGCGCCCATTCTTCAGCCTTGTCCCGTGCCCCTTCGTGGCGGAAGTCGCGGTTGAAGTAGAAGTTGCGGGCCTCCAGGCTGCCTTTGCTGTCGGCGATGAAGTCGGCCTGGGCGTTCGGCACGCCGATCAGGCTCAGGCCCAGCAACGTACCGGCGGGGGTATAAAACCAGGTGGATGTGAAATGCCCCATGGCATGCTCCTTTTTTATGGACGCGAGCGAACCCTCTCGGGGGCGTTGCAATCGCGTCCGATGGTTGTTGTTTTAAGGGGTGTAGCGGCGTCCGCGCTGTGCGCGGACGTCACGGGTGGTCAGGACTCGAGCTGCCTGCCGCGGGTTTCCGGCAGGCTCAACGCCGCCAGGATCACCACACCATAGGCGCCGGCCGCAAACACGCCGATCCCGGTGCCGATGGGCAAGGTGTTGCTCAACGCGCCGATGAACAATGGGAATAGCGCCGCGATGGAACGCCCGGCGTTGTAGCAAAAGCCCTGCCCCGACCCGCGCATGCGGGTGGGAAACAGCTCGGTCAGGAATGCGCCCATGCCGGCGAAGATGCCCGAGGCGAAGAAACCCAGTGGAAAGCCCAACCAGAGCATCCAGGTGTTATCGATTGGCAATTGGGTGTAGGCCAGGACGATGGCCATGGACCCGACGGCGAACAGGATGAAATTCTTCTTGCGGCCGATGGCATCGGTCAGCAGCGCACTGGTCACGTAGCCGATGTAGGAACCGACGATGACCATCGCCAGGTAGCCGCCCGTACCGAGCACACTCAGGCCGCGCTCGGTTTTCAGGTACGTCGGCAACCACGTGGTGATGGCGTAGTAGCCGCCCAGCGCACCGGTGGTCAACAGCGAGGCGCGCAACGTCGTGCTGAGCATCCGGGGGGAAAAGATCTCGAAGAAGGCCCAGCGAGAGCCCAGTTCCGGCTTGGCCTGGCGCTCCCGCACCGCATGTTCGAAAGTCTCCGACTCCTTGACCAGTCGACGGATCACCAGCACAAACAGCGCCGGCACCAGGCCAATCAGGAACAACGCCCGCCAGGCGTCTTCCGGCGGCAGGAAACTGAACAGCCCGGCATACAACAGCGCCGTCAACCCCCAGCCCAGCGCCCATCCGGCCTGCACCATGCCCACCGCTTTGCCACGGTCCTTGGAGCGGATCACCTCGCCGATCAATACCGCCCCTGCGGTCCATTCACCGCCGAAGCCAAAGCCCATCAAGGTCCGGGCCACCAGTAATTGCTCGTAGTTCTGCGCCAGCCCACACAGGAAGGTGAAGAATGCGAACCACAGGACCGTCAATTGCAGGGTCCGTACCCGGCCGATTCGGTCGGACAGGATCCCGGCGATCCAACCGCCGGCCGCCGAGGCCAGCAGCGTGCAGGTGCCGATCAAGCCGGCGTCGCCCTTGGAAATCCCCCAGGTCGCGATCAGGGTCGGGATGACGAAACTCAGCATCTGTGTATCCATGCCGTCCAGGGCATAGCCGATCTTGCAGCTCCAGAATGTACGTTTTTCATTTTTCGACAGGGGACCGTACCAACTGAACGGGCCCGTGCGCCCTGTCCCGGTGGTTACGCAGTCAGTCATGGTCTTTTCCATGGGAGGTTCCTGCGGCAGCAAGCGAAGATGACGGACACGCCTCGTTATTTTTTTGTGAAGGCGTTGTCGTTGGGGATGCGGACGCAGTGGCTGCGTCGTGGAGCGGATTCTTGGTGGCGGATCGGCACAGCGTCAAACGGGAAAAACACCAGATGGGACATAAGAAAATTTGATGCCCCAACGGCCCGATCTGGAGTGACAATTGCAAAACAATTGCAACATAAGAACCACCCGCACCCAGAGAGCCCTCATGAACCTCAAATTCCTCGAAACCTTTGTCTGGGTCGCCCGGCTACAGAGTTTCAGCCTCACCGCCGAGAAGATGTTCAGCACCCAGGCGGCGATCTCCAGCCGAATCGCTTCGCTGGAAGAGGAGTTGGGCCTGCGCCTGTTCGTACGGGATTCGCGCGGGGTTTCGCTGACCCCCGAAGGCCTCAAGGTGCTCGACTACGCCGAGCAGATGCTCGAAGTGCAGCGGGCGTTGAAGCAGTCACTGGACACCACCATTGCGCAGCAAGGCCTGGTGCGCATCGGCGTGATGGATACGGTGATCCACACCTGGCTCAGCCCGTTGATGTCGATGCTGATGCAAGCCTTCCCCGCCGTGGAAATCGAAATCACCGCCGATGCCGCGCGCAATCTCTGTGACCAATTGCAAAAAGGCTACCTGGACATCGTGTTCCAGACCGATCTGGTCCGCCACGAAAGCGTGCGCAACCTGGAATTGGGTCACTACCCCATGCACTGGATCGCCGCCAGCCAGTCGATCTATGCCCGCCCCTACGCGTCACTGGTGGAAATGGCCGGCGAGCGCATCATCACCTTCGTCAAGCATTCGCGGCCGCATCAGGATGTACTCAACCTGTTGTACGCCCATGGCGTGAATGCGCCACGGGTCAGTTGCGTCAACTCGGTGTCGGCCATGACCCGATTGATTCGCGACGGATTCGGCATCGGCGCCCTGCCCGCCGCGCTGGTGGCCAAGCCCCTGGCCAGCGGCGAATTGATCCAGCTCGAACCCGGCACCGCCCTGCCCCAACTCGACGTCGTCGCCTCGTGGCGGGCGGGTGTCGGCCTGGAACTGGTCGAGAACATCGTCCAGATGAGTCGCCAGGTAGTCAGCCAATACGCCGTTGATGTCGGGCCGCAACGCATGGTGGCGGCTCCCGGGCTGAACGGCCAACCACCTCTTGAATAACTTTTAGTTGTCACGGGGTAGCAATATTCCTTGTTGGACGTCATCGCCACGGTGTTCTCAAAGTAGCGAACGAACGCTTGGAGAGCCCCGTAATGATGTCCTTCGAACAACTGCAGCAATGCACACCCCTGGCCCTGCGCCAAAACATCGCCGCCGGTCAGTACCAGGGCCATACCAGCGGCCTGGGCCAGGGCCGCGTGCAAGCCAATATCGTGATCCTGCCCGGCGACTGGGCCAATGAATTCCTGCGCTACTGCACCCTCAATCGCCAGGCTTGCCCGGTGCTTGACGTGACCGAGCCCGGCGATCCGTTCTTCCGCAACCTGGGCGCCGCCATCGATATCCGCCACGAGGTACCTCAATACCGGGTCTACCGCCACGGCGAGTTGAGCGAAGCGCCGCTGGACATCGAACACCTGTGGCAGGACGACCTGGTGGCCTTCGCCCTCGGTTGCTCGTTCTCGTTCGAACAACCCCTGCTGGAGGCCGGCATCCGTTTGCGGCACATTGAGTTGGGGCGCAATGTCGCGATGTTCCAGACCAACATCGACACACGCCCCACCGCCCGCCTGTCTGGCAAAATGGTGGTGACCATGCGGCCGATGAAAGCCGCCGCGGCGATCCAGGCGATCCAGATTACCGGGCGCATGCCCAACGTTCACGGCGCCCCGGTACACATCGGCGATCCGTCACTGATCGGCATTCAATCCCTGGACTCGCCGGATTACGGCGATGCCGTGCCGGTGGAAGCGGACGAGATCCCGGTATTCTGGGCCTGCGGCGTAACGCCTCAATCGGTGGTCCAGGCCTCACGTCCACCGTTGTGCATCACCCACGCCCCTGGCTGCATGCTGGTGACGGACTTATGGAACAGTGATTTGTAAACCTCGGACGAGGCCGCTTTCAACTTGAAGGGACACACGATGAACACCGCTCAGCAATCGATTCAACAGTACATCAGCGCCAAGGACGGCAATCGCCCGCACCTGCTGGATCAGGCTTTTACACCGACTGCTACGCTGCACATGGTCGTGCGCACCGGTTCCATCACGTTTCCCGACCACGCCGAAGGCCGTACCGCCATTGGCGACGTGTTGGTCAGTCGCTTTGGCCAGGCCTTCGAAAACGTCTACACGTTCTGCCTGGCCGCCCCGCCGCCGGCAAACGCCGAGGCGTTCCAGTGCAAATGGCTGGTGGCGATGTCCGACAAGAACAGTGGCGAGGCACGTGTCGGTTGTGGCCTGTATGACTGGCAGTTCGATCCGGCGTCGAGCCTGGCCGAGCGACTGACCATCACCATCGAACACATGAAGACCCTGCCGGCAACCGATCTGCCGATGATCATGGCCTGGGCATCGCGACTGGAGTACCCATGGTGCCAGCCAGAAGCGGTTCTCGATAACGTCCCGGATTCAGGCGCGCTCCAGGATGTTATCCGCTACCTGGAAGATCTTTGATCAGGCCGCCCGTGCGCTTTCAGGAGTCTTGCATGACTGTTTCAAGGAATCGCCCCAAGTGAACATCAAGTTTCTCGAAACCTTCGTCTGGGTCGCCCGCCTGAAGAGCTTTCGCCTCACCGCGGAAAAGCTGTTCACCACCCAGGCGTCCATCTCCAGTCGGATCGCCGCCCTGGAGGACGAAATGGGCGTGCGCCTGTTCGTGCGCGATTCCAAAGGTGTGTCGCTGACCTCCGAAGGCCAGCGCGTGCTGGAATACGCCGAGCGCATCATGGACACCATGCAAAGCATGAAAGCCGTGATCAAGGATCCACGCCAGGTGCGCGGCCGAATCCGCATCGGTGCGATGGATACGGTGATCCACACCTGGCTCAGCCCCTTGGTGACGCGCCTGATGGAATGTTACCCGGCCCTGGAAATCGAACTGTCGGCCGACACCGCGAGCAACCTGTGCTCGCAACTGGAAAAAGGCTACCAGGACATCATTTTCCAGACCGACATCCTGCGCCTGGACAGTGTACGCAACGCGCTGCTGACCCGTTACCCGATGCACTGGGTGGTGCGCACCGGCTCCGTCTATGACCGGTCCTATGCGTCGCTGGAGGACTTGTCCCAGGAACGCATAGTGACCTTCTCGCGCAACTCTCGCCCCCACCAGGATATTCTCAACCTCCTGCATTCGGCCAACATCGTCTCGCCCCGCATCAACTGCGTGAACTCGGCCTCGGCCATTACCCGCCTGGTTCGCGACGGCTTTGGCATTGGCGCCATGCCCGCGGCGCTGGTCGTCGGCGAACTGGCCCAAGGCACATTGACCTTGGTGGACGGCGTGCCGCTGCCATCGGTCATGGACATCGTCGCCAGTTGGCGGACCGGCGCGGGAATGGAACGGGTAGAAGACATCGTCAGCCTGACCCGGGAAGTGGTCGGCGAATTCGTCGCGCAATTGCCTGCTGCCTACCGACTGGATGCGATTTGAGTTTCAGTAGCGCAATCCCGCCATGACGGCAGCCAGCTGTTCTACGGCATCAGACGCTTCCTGAAAGTCAGGGCTGTCATCCTCATTGTCATAGCTTCCTGCCCGATCGATGTACTGCACGACCAGGCCGTCTCGTCGAGGAATGAAGAGAAAGTCCTGAGCCCTGATTGCATACTTGATTTCCGGTTGCTGAACGAGCCGGGCCGTTTGCCCACGAATCGCGACAATGTCCGGATCGTTGAACAGTGCCTTTGCGCCGTAGCCCGTAGCGTTGATGATTGTTTTCTCGGGCAGGCTCAACAACTCCTCCGCGCTTTCAAAATGGCGGATATGAATCTTCCCTCCCGCTGCCAGGAAGTCCGACAACAAGAGGCGGGCATAGCTATTGATGTTGAACAACAGGTTTTGCCACCGGCGAACATAAGGGTATGAAAACGGATGCTCATCGGGCGCAAGGTCCACCTGTATCGGCTGATAACGGCGGTTGGGATTGTTGAATTTTGCGAATTCCGGTTCTCCGCGGGGCGCCGCCAAGTCGAATGACGAGTTGCTTAACTTGTAACCGTAATACCATTGCACTGGATCGCCGGGCAGCCCCAGCAGGTCTTGATACATCTTGTAGGAGAAGTCCGCCATTTCAATCCAGCGACTGCACCATCTGGAAGCAAAGGGTGCAGCGCAGAACTGGGAGTCCGGTGACCAATGTCCCGTCGCGCCCATGGACGCTACCTGAGGCGGAATCTCTTTTGCATAGAGGGTAACCGGCAAACCGGCACGCTGAGCGAGAATGGCAGAGGTAAGGCCTATTGGACCGCAGCCGATTACGCCCAGGCGCCTGGTGTTCCTGGCTTTTTTTTGCAGAAGCTGGAGTGCAATCCTGCTCGATCCCCAGGACAAAGACCAGCCGCTGCCACCGTGACCATAGTTGTGCACTATCAGTTTATTGCCCAACTGCTGTGTTTCAATCCGTGGCCCGGTCAATCGGAACGGCCTGAGGCACGTATAGATCTCGGTAATGCGGTCCACTCGGGCGTCGATGGGAGCAAGTGAAACGCTTCCTCGACTGGCAACACCGCGATGTGTCGGTTCGCCCTGTGGAACCGTTACGCCTATAGCCTGAGGGGCCGCTGATGCTAAAGCCAGCGTGGCACCCATGCCTTGAAAGAAATCGCGTCTTTTCATGCGTCATGATCACCTTGGGGAAGCATTTGAGAGTCACCCGCCAGCGCGCTCTTCCTGGATCGAAGCACTGATTTAGCAGAGAGCGTGCGATTGCCACGATTGTGTTGAACGAGATACCCAAGAGGAAATGAGCAGATTCCGATAGGTGCGTGAGACGTTTCTTTAAAAGGCCAAGCGTTTCATCGTCAGCGACTAAGACCAGCCGTCGATTGATCCAGGCCACCTTCAGTTGAGGCCCCGGGGCCGCGTCTGTCAGCGAATTGCAACATCCCCGACTTATTCTGAGCCAAGCGCACTGCGGCGAACGCTGGTTGTGCATGTCGCCCGCTCGGAAAGTTCCAGGGAGTTCGCCATGAAAATCAGCGTATTCGGAAGTGGTTACGTAGGCTTGGTGCAAGCTGCCGTGTTGGCCGAAGTGGGCCATGACGTGGTGTGCATGGACATCGACGAGCGCAAGGTCGACAGCTTGCGCCAAGGCCAGGTGAGCATTTACGAACCTGGCCTGGCCGCGCTGGTGCGTGAAGGCCTGGAAGCTGGCCGCTTGCATTTCACCTGCGACGAACAGCTTGCCGTGCAGCACGGCCAGGTGCTGTTTATCGCCGTGGGCACGCCTTCCCGGGAAGATGGCAGTGCCGATCTGAGCCAGGTCCTGGCCGTCGGCGAGGCCGTCGCCCGCTACCGCGAGCAACCGCTCATTGTGGTGGAGAAGTCCACCGTGCCGGTGGGCACCGGCGACGTTCTGCGGGGGCACATCGACAAATGCCTGCTCAAGGCCAGTCGCCTGCTGCAGTTCGATATTGTTTCCAACCCCGAATTCCTCAAGGAAGGCTCGGCGGTCGCCGATTGCCGTCGTCCGGATCGCATCGTGATCGGCTGCGAGCGCGATGAAGTGCGCGAAACCATGCGCGACCTGTACGCCCCGTTCAACCGCAACCACGATCGGGTCTTGTTCATGGACCTGCGCAGCGCCGAGCTGACCAAATATGCCGCCAACGGCATGCTGGCGACCAAGATCAGTTTTATCAACCAGATCGCCGAACTGGCCGAACACCTGGGGGCCGACATCGAGTCCGTGCGCCTGGGCATCGGCGCCGACTCGCGCATCGGCTATCACTTCATCTACCCGGGATGCGGCTACGGCGGTTCGTGCTTTCCCAAGGACATGCGTGCCCTCATCCACACGGCCGAGCAGGCTCATTGCTCCAGCGACCTGCTGCAAGCGGTGGAAGCCATCAACGGGCGGCAGAAACACAAGCTGTTCGAGCGGATCAACGCGTTCTACCAGGGCGACCTGCGCGGCAAGACCTTCGCCCTCTGGGGCCTGGCCTTCAAGCCCAACACCGACGACATGCGCGATGCTCCGAGCCGTACCCTGCTGGAGTCGCTCTGGGCAGCGGGTGCCAGCGTCCGCGCGTTCGACCCGGAGGCGATGCAGCAGACGCAACTGCTCTATCCCGACGAAACCCGACTCATGCTGATGGGCACGCCGGAATCGGTGTTGCCGGGGGCCGACGCATTGGTCATCTGTACCGAATGGCAGCCCTTCAAGGCGCCGGACTTCGACCTGATCCAGCAACGGCTCAAGGCCCCGGTGATTTTTGACGGTCGTAACCTTTTCGATCCGGAGCGCATGGCCGACAAGGGTTTCATCTATTTCCCGATGGGTCGCGGGCAGTCGCGCAACCTGCCTATCGCCCAGCAAACGTGGTTCCCGGCTTCGAGAAGCGCGTGACCTGCGGGCGTTACCTCAAAATTAATGCACTCAACCAGCATTAATATGAATTTGTAAGCAAGAGTTGTGAACGGCACACTGTGCACCGTTCCTCCCCCAACTGTTGGAACACTTAAAGGGCTTTCTGGGACTCTCCCGTAAGCCCCTTTTTTTGTTCGTTTTTTGGATTTTCGCTTAATGCTTTCTCGCTGGTTCCCCGCCGCTATCAATACCCGTCCCACCGAGTGGAGCCGCGCCGCCATCGGCATGGCGCTGGGGACGATGTTCAGTGTCTGGCTTTGTGGCCAGGTATTCGGCCTTGAGGTGGCGCAACACCTGATCGGCCCCCTCGGCGCCTCGGCGGTGCTGTTGTTTGCGGTGTCATCGGGCGCCCTCGCCCAGCCCTGGTCGATTGTCGGCGGTTACCTGTGTGCGTCGGTCGTCGCGCTGCTGGTGGCCCATGTACTGGGCCGTACGCTGGGTAGCGCCTGCCTGGCGGCGGGCATGGCGCTGGTGTTGATGTGCTGGCTGCGTTGCTTGCATCCGCCGGCAGGCGCCCTGGCGGCGACGCTGGTGCTGGCCGCCCCGTCTATCATTGCCTTGGACTGGCAAGCCGTTGGTGCGGCGATGCTGGCCGGTTCCGGGTTGCTGGCCTTTGCGCTGGCCTATAACAACCTGACGCGGGTGCGCTATCCCAAGCGTGCCAGCGAACCGGTGGCCGTCATACCGGCTGACCACCCTCCCGTCGACCGCCAGGCGATCACAGCCGAAGACCTGAAACTGGCCTTGGCGGAAATGGAAGCATTCTTTGACGTCACGCCGGAAGATCTTGAGCAGTTGATCCACGCCAGCGAGCGAAATGCCAAGCGCCGCAGCATCGCGGAGGTTCTCTCTAGTCGCGGCTGAGCCTGCGGCTGCTATAAATATGCAGAAAGGACCTGCACGTATCCCGGTTGTGCAATGCAAATTTGCACTGGTACGATCCTGAATAGGTACGCGCGACACAATTCATAAAGAAGAATAAAAGCAGGGAGTTAGCGATGACAGCTCAGGTTTCATCACACGCTGCGGGAACCCTCGACACCGCGGCCTATGAGGTGCTGGTCGACGTTCGCAATCACATTGGCCATTTGACCCTGAACCGCCCCGCCGGCCTCAATGCCCTCACCCTGGGCATGGTGCGCAGCTTGCAGCAACAACTCGATACCTGGGCCCTGGACCCACAGATCCGCGCCGTGGTGCTGCGGGGCGCGGGCGAGAAGGCGTTTTGCGCCGGCGGCGATATCCGTTCGTTGTACGACAGCCACAAGCAGGGTGACACCCTGCATGAAGATTTCTTCGTCGAGGAATACGCCCTCGACCTGACGATTCATCACTACCGTAAACCAATCGTCGCCTTGATGGATGGCTTCGTGCTGGGCGGCGGCATGGGGCTGGCACAAGGTGCCGACCTGCGGGTGGTGACCGAGCGCAGCCGCCTGGGCATGCCGGAAGTCGGCATCGGGTATTTCCCGGACGTAGGCGGCAGCTACTTCCTGCCGCGCATTCCTGGCGAACTGGGGATCTACCTGGGCGTCAGCGGCGCGCAGATCCGCGCGGCCGACGCCTTGTATTGCGGGCTGGCCGACTGGTATCTGGACAGTCGCAAGCTTGAACAGCTCGATGCGCGCCTCGATCGCCTGGAGTGGGGTGACACGCCACTCAAGGACCTGCAGAGCCTGCTGGCCAAACTCGGTATGCAACAGCTGCCTGCCCCGCCCCTGGCCGATCTGCGGCCAGCCATCGATCATTTCTTCGGCCTGCCCGACGTGCCGAGCATGGTCGAGCAGTTGCGCCAGGTCACCGTCGCCAACAGCCATGAATGGGCAATAAAGACCGCCGACCTGCTGGACAGCCGCTCTCCCCTGGCCATGGCCGTGACCCTGGAAATGCTGCGGCGCGGTCGGCATTTGAGCCTGGAAGACTGTTTTGCCCTGGAACTGCATCTGGATCAGCAATGGTTCGAACGCGGTGACCTGATCGAAGGTGTACGCGCCTTGCTGATCGACAAAGACAAGAACCCGCGTTGGAACCCGCCGACCCTGGAGGCGCTGGACGCCGACCATGTGGCGAGTTTCTTCGAGGGCTTCGACGACCACGGGAACTGAGCCATGCATGACCTCGAACTGACCGAAGAACAAGTGATGATCCGCGACATGGCCCGGGACTTCGCCCGTGGTGAAATCGCCCCCCATGCCCAGGCGTGGGAAAAGGCCGGCTGGATTGACGACGGTCTGGTGGCGAAGATGGGTGAGTTGGGCCTGCTGGGAATGGTAGTGCCGGAAGAATGGGGCGGTACCTACGTCGATTACGTCGCCTATGCCCTGGCCGTGGAGGAAATCTCCGCAGGCGACGGTGCTACCGGCGCACTGATGAGCATCCACAATTCGGTGGGTTGCGGGCCGGTGCTGAATTTCGGCACCGACGAACAAAAACAGACATGGTTGGCCGACCTCGCCAGTGGCCAGGCCATTGGCTGCTTCTGCCTGACCGAGCCCCAGGCCGGCTCCGAAGCCCACAACCTGCGCACCCGGGCCGAATTGCGCGAGGGCCAATGGGTCATCAATGGCGCCAAGCAGTTCGTCAGCAACGGCAAGCGAGCGAAACTGGCGATCGTGTTTGCCGTGACGGACCCGGAACTGGGCAAGAAAGGCATTTCAGCGTTCCTGGTGCCCACCGATACGCCGGGTTTCATCGTTGATCGCACCGAACACAAAATGGGCATCCGCGCCTCGGACACCTGCGCGGTCACCTTGAGCAATTGCACCATCCCCGAAGCCAACCTGCTGGGGGCTCGCGGTAAAGGCCTGGCCATCGCCCTGTCCAACCTGGAAGGCGGCCGCATCGGCATCGCGGCGCAAGCCTTGGGCATCGCCCGCGCGGCGTTTGAAGCGGCGCTGGCTTACGCGCGTGATCGCGTCCAGTTCGACAAGCCGATCATCGAGCACCAGAGCATCGCCAACCTGCTGGCCGACATGCACACCCGCATCAACGCCACCCGCCTGCTCATCCTCCACGCCGCCCGCCTGCGCAGCGCGGGCCAACCTTGCCTGTCAGAAGCCTCCCAGGCCAAGCTGTTTGCCTCGGAAATGGCCGAGAAAGTCTGCTCCTCGGCCATACAGATTCATGGTGGTTATGGGTATCTCGAGGATTATCCGGTGGAACGCTACTACCGCGATGCGCGGATTACCCAGATTTATGAAGGGTCGAGCGAGATACAGCGGATGGTCATCGCTCGGGAGTTGAAACACTACCTGGTGTGATGGCTGGGAAAGCATCGCGAGCAGGCTCGCTCCCACAGGGACTTTGGTCGAGCTCCAATTTCGGCTCTACACAAACCCAATGTGGCGAGGAAGCTTGCTCCCGCTGGCCTGCGAAGCAGGCCTCTGCATTTTTTCAGCCGAACCGCATGATCCGGTTGGCGACTGCTGCGCAGCCGAGCGGGAGCAAGCTCCCTCGCCACGGGTTATGGGGTGGCCGCCTTACTTGTCCTGGAACTCCGCCGCGCGCTTGGCCACGAATGCCGCCATGCCTTCTTTCTGATCTTGCGTCGCAAACGCGGCGTGGAATACCCGCCGCTCAAAACGCACGCCTTCGGACAGGCTGACTTCAAACGCACGGTTGACGCTTTCCTTGACCATCATGCTGATAGGCACCGACTTGGAGGCGATCAACGCTGCAGTTTTCAGCGCCTCGTCCAGCAGTTCATCGGCTGGTAGGATCCGCGCGACGATGCCGCAGCGTTCGGCTTCCACCGCATCGATAAAGCGCCCGGTCAGGCACATTTCCATGGCCTTGGCCTTGCCCACCGCCCGGGTCAGGCGCTGGGTGCCGCCCATGCCTGGCAGCACGCCGAGGTTGACCTCCGGCTGGCCGAACTTGGCGTTGTCGCCGGCCAGGATGAAGTCGCACATCAACGCCAGCTCACAGCCACCGCCCAAGGCAAAACCGTTCACCGCCGCGATGATCGGCTTGCGACGGTTGGCCACGCGGTCGCTGTCGCTGAACAGGTCGTCCAGGTAGATCTGCGGGTAGGTCAGCTCGGCCATTTCCTTGATATCGGCACCGGCGGCAAAGGCTTTTTTCGAGCCGGTCAGCACGATGCAGCCAATCTTCGGATCAGCCTCCAGGCTATCCAGCGCCTGGTTCAGTTCGCTGACGATCTGCGCATTCAAGGCGTTCAAGGCCTGGGGACGGTTGAGGGTGATCAGGCCGACGCGGTCCTTGATCTCCAATAAAATCGTTTCGTAACTCATGCAGGACTCCTGTTCAAAGATTGCGCGAAATGACCATGCGCTGAATGTCGCTGGCGCCTTCGTAGATCTGGCAGACCCGTACGTCGCGGTAGATGCGCTCCAGCGGGAAGTCGTTGAGGTAACCGTAGCCGCCCAGGGTTTGCAACGCCATGGAGCAGACTTTTTCAGCCATTTCCGAGGCGAACAGCTTGGCCATGGAGGCCTCCACCAGCGCTGGCTGGCCGCTGTCTCGCAGGGCGGCGGCGTAGTGCACCATTTGCCGGGCCACGGCGATCTGGGTCGCCATGTCGGCCAGGCGGAACGCCACGGCCTGGTGCTCGATGATCGGCTTGCCGAAACTGGAGCGTTCCCGGGCATAGTCCCGAGCCGCTTCGAACGCCGCGCGGGCCATGCCCACCGCTTGCGCCGCGATGCCCACGCGCCCGCCTTCCAGGTTCGCCAAGGCGATCTTGTAGCCCTCGCCCTCCTCCCCCAGGCGATTGCCCACCGGCACCTTCAAATCCTCGAAGAGGATCTGGCAAGTGTCGGAGGCATGCTGGCCGAGTTTGTCTTCGACCCGCGCGACGCTGTAGCCCGGCGAATCGGTCGGCACGATGAACGCACTGATGCCACGCTTGCCTGCGCTCGGATCGGTCACCGCAAACACAATCACCACCCCGGCGTTCTGCCCGGACGTGATGAACTGCTTGCAACCGTTGAGCACGTAATGATCCCCCTCCAGCCGCGCCCGCGTCTTGAGGCTGCTGGCGTCCGAACCGGCCTGGGGCTCGGTCAGGGCGAAGGCACCAAGCATCGCGCCACTGGCCAGGGGTGTGAGGAATTTCGCCTTCTGCTCATCGTTGCCGAACTTGAGGATCGGCACGCAGCCCACCGAATTGTGCACACTCATGATGGTCGAGCACGCGCCGTCGCCGGCGGCGATTTCTTCCAGGGTCATGGCATACGCCAGGTAACCGGTGTCGCAGCCGCCCCACTGCTCCGGCACCAGCATGCCGAAGAAGCCCAGCTCGGCCATTTCATCGATGGCTTCCCGGGGAAAACGGTGCTCGCGGTCCCATTCGGCGGCGAACGGTTTCAAGCGCTCCTCGGCGAACTGCCGGGCCATGTCGCGGATTTGAGTCTGTTCTTCAGTCGCAAGCATGGTAATTCCTTAATACAGGCATTCGACGGCCATGGCCGTGGCTTCGCCGCCACCAATGCAGATCGCCGCGACGCCGCGCTTGAGACCCTTCTGGCGCAGGGCTGACAGCAGGGTCACCAGGATCCGTGCGCCAGACGCGCCAATCGGGTGGCCCAGCGCACAGGCTCCGCCGTGGACGTTGACCTTGTCATGGGCAATCTCCAGCTTGTCCATGGTCACCAGCCCGACCACGGCAAAGGCTTCGTTGACTTCGAACAGGTCGACTTGATCCAGCGACCAACCGGTTTTCTGCATCAGTTTCTTCACGGCGCCAATCGGTGCGGTGGGAAACAGGCTCGGAGTATCGGCAAACGCCGCGTGACCGTGGATCACCGCCAGGGGCTTGAGGCCACGCTGGGCAGCCTGGCTCTGGCGCATCAGCACCAGGGCAGCGGCACCATCGGAAATGGAACTGGCGTTGGCCGCCGTCACCGTGCCGCCCTCGCGAAACGCCGGTTTGAGCGAGGCGATCTTGTCGATCCGCGCTTTCGGCGGCTGCTCGTCGTGGCGAATGGTCACTTGTTCCTTGCCGACCATGACCTGCAACGGCACGATCTCGGCCTCGAAACTGCCGTCCTTGATCGCTTGTTGGGCGCGGGTGGTGGACGCAATGGCGAAGGCATCCTGGGCCTCGCGACTCAAACCATTGGCCTCGGCGCAATCTTCAGCGAAAGTGCCCATCAGCCGACCTTTGTCGTAGGCGTCTTCCAGGCCATCGAGGAACATGTGGTCAAGCACCCGGCCGTGGCCCATGCGATAACCGCCGCGGGCGCGATCGAGCAGGTACGGCGCGTTGGACATGCTCTCCATGCCGCCGGCCACCACCACCTCGGCGCTGCCGGCGATGAGCATGTCGTGGGCCAGGATCGTCGCTTCCATGCCCGAACCGCACATCTTGTTGAGCGTGGTGCAGCGGGTCGACTTGTCGAGCCCGGCGCCCAGTGCGGCCTGACGTGCCGGTGCCTGGCCCTGGCCGGCGGCGAGCACGCAACCGAACAGCACTTCTTCAACCGCACCCGGCGCGATACCGGCCCGCTCCACGGCGGCCTTGATGGCGGCGGCACCGAGTTGCGGGGCGGTGAGGCTTTTCAGTTCGCCCTGGAAACCGCCCATGGGGGTACGGACGGCACTGACGATGACAATAGGATCGTTGGACATCATGAATCCTCCTTACTTATTTGGCTGCCATACGCAAGGCACCGTCGAGACGGATCACCTCGCCGTTGAGCATGCTGTTCTCAATGATATGCCTGGCCAGCGCCGCGTACTCGGACGGTTTCCCAAGGCGTGGCGGAAACGGCACGCCGGCGGCCAGGGAATCCCGCACCTCGGGTGTCATGCCGGCCATCATCGGGGTTTCGAAAATCCCCGGGGCAATGGTCATCACCCGGATACCGAAGCGCGCCAGTTCACGGGCGGCTGGCAACGTCAGACTGGCGATGGCGCCTTTGGAGGCCGCATAGGCGGCCTGGCCGATCTGGCCGTCGAAGGCCGCGACCGAAGCGGTGTTGATGATCACGCCACGTTCGCCATCGGCGTCTGCCTCGGTTTCGGCAATGGCCGCAGCCGCCAGGCGCAGCAAGTTGAAGCTGCCGATCAGGTTGACGTTGATCACCTGGCTGAAGCTGTCCAGCCCGTGGGGGCCGTTCTTGCCGAGGATCTTCTCGCCGCGCACGATACCGGCGCAATTCACCAGGCCATTCAGACCACCGAACGCATCGACCGTGGCCTGGACCGCCGCTTCAGCCGCCGCTTCGTTGCTGATATCGGCCACCACGCTCTGGCAGCCCAGTTTTTGCGCCTGGGCGGCCACGGCGTCGGCGTTGAGGTCCACCAGCATCACCTTGGCGCCGGCCTTGACCAGCATTTCAGCGGTGGCCGCGCCGAGGCCGGACGCGCCGCCGCTGACGAGGAAAATCTTGTTGTCGATCTGCATCATGGTTTCCTTGGGTTCAAGCTGAAACGTTCTGCGCCGCGGCCTCTTGAGCCTTGGCGATTTCCTGGTTGCGCAAGATAAAGCGCTGCAACTTGCCGCTTGGGGTTTTCGGCAAGTCGCTGACAAATTCGATTTCACGGGGATACGCATGGGCCGCCAGGCGCTTGCGCACATGCAGGCGCAATTCCTCGGCCAGCTCCGGTGAGGCGCGATATTGGGTGCTGAGCACCACGAAGGCCTTCACCAGCTCGGTGCGTTCCGGATCGGGCTTGCCGATCACCGCCGCTTCCACCACGGCCGGGTGTTCGATCAGCGCACTTTCCACGTCGAACGGACCGACCCGGTAGCCGGAGGTAGTGATCACGTCATCGCTACGGCCGACGAAGCTGATGCTGCCGTCGGGGTTAAGCTCCACGGTGTCGCCGCTCAAGTAGTAGTCGCCAACGAAGGCCTTGGTCGGCGCACCTTCGTAACCGGCGAACCAGCACATGGGCGACTGGCTGCGGTCCACCGCGAGAATGCCCGGCTGGCCCACGCCCAGCTCGCGCTGGTTTTCATCCAGCACCACGATCCGATGGCCCGGCGAGGCAAAACCGGCCGCCCCCAGATGTACCGGATGTTCCAGCCCATGGTGGTTGCACAGCACCATGCCTAGTTCGGTCTGGCCATAATGGTCGTGGATCACCACGTTCAGATTATCGGCGAACCAACGGATCACCTCCGGGTTCAACGGCTCACCAGCGCTGCTGACGATGCGCAGCTTGCCCTTGATCGAGCGGGCGAACTGCTCGCCCCCGGCGATCAACAGACGGTAGGCGGTGGGCGAACCGGTCAGGTTGGTGATGCCGTATTTGTTGATGACCCGGCAGGTGCTTTCCAGGGTGAACGGGCCATCGTAGAAAGTAATCGGATGTCCCATGGCCAGCGGCCCGGTCACGCCGAAATAAATGCCGTAGGCCCAACCGGGGTCGGCGACGTTCCAGAAGGCGTCTTCAGGTCGCAGGTCCACCGCGTCACGGGTGTAGCTCTGGAACGCAACGATGGCCTTGAGTGGCACCGACAGAGCCTTGGCAGGCCCTGTGGTGCCGGAGGTGAACATCAGCAGGAACGGGTCTTCGCCGGTGAGCATCAGCGGTTCGCACTGGCTGGAGTGGTTCGCCACTTCGGCCCAGAAACTGTAGTCGCCGCGCACGATGCCCTGGCCCTTTTCACCACCGACCGTGACGATGGTGGGGCAACCGGTGATTTCATTGAGCTTGGGACGGTTGACGGCGTCGGTCACGACGATCCGTGCGCCCGAGCTGCCGACGCGGTGCTCGATGGCCTTGGGCCCGAATGCGGTGAACAGCGGTTGATACACCGCTCCGATACGCCAGGTGGCGAGTACAACGATCAAGAGTTCCGCGGTGCGCGGCAGCAGGCCGGCCACTTTGTCGCCCTTGCCGACGCCTTGGGCGCGGAGGAAATTGGCGAACCGCGCGGCGTTGTCCTGCAGGTCACGGTAAGTCCAAGTCGCATCGCTGCCGTCACGGCCCTCCCAGAACAAGGCGATGCGCCCCGGCAACGCATGCCGGTCGAAACACTCGACACAGGCATTGAGCGCCTCGAGCGAGCCGTGCAGCGCGGCGTTGACGGTTTGCAGGTAATCGAATTGCGAAGTGGCGGACGAATAATCGCGCATGACCAGCATCCCTCTGTGTTTTTTATTGGTTGGGGGAACCGTGGATAGCAGGCAAATACTCGCGCCGAAGGGCTGTGGCGGCAATGGTCAAAGCTTTCAAGTTGCTTGACTGGTTTGGCCATGGTTCAGGGGTGTGTTGCCTGTCGCCCCCCCTGTGGCGAGGGAGCTTGCTCCCGCTGGGCTGCGCAGCCGCCCCAAAGCAGTCAACTCAATTAGCCTGACACACCCGGTTGTCCGGTTCTGGGGCCGCTTCGCGCCCCAGCGGGAGCAAGCTCCCTCGCCACAGGGCAGTTTTCAGCCTCTACAAAGGATGCGTCCATGTGAATGAGTAAACCTTTTCCGGCACCGGGGACTGGCAGCGCTGGTTATCCGCATCAGCCCCCACCAGGAACCACTCGGCCCTCGAGGTATCGCCGGCCCGGCGAGCCTTTTGCGGGTCGTAACAGCGAGCCAGGTCCCGGGCGGGGACCAGGGCGAAGGCCCGGGGGTGGCTGCGCAGCCAGGTGGCGGATTGTTCCAGGGCGTTGCCGTTATAAAAGCCGAAATGCACGATGGGTTGCCGGGCGAACAGCCAATGGCCCTCACGCCAACCCACGAGTACCAACTCGGCATTTGAAGTCATCCCCGCGACATCGCGCATCAAGGTCTGGTGGGGGTTGATGCCTTCCTTGTGGGGCTCGACGAAGCCGCGTACAAGCCAGGCACACAACCACAGCGCAGCCAATACGTTGAAAACCCTCCTGCCCCTCGGTCGCGCGCCAAACCAGCAGCGCAGCATCCATGGCACAAGCGGCGCCACCACCAGAATCAACGCGGGTAACGCGGGAAAGATATACAGCTTGCGCTTGCCGCTGCTCAGGCTAAAGAACACCAACACCAGCAGTACCCAACCGAGCAGCACCAACACCCGACCGTCGTGCTTGAGCAGTTGTTTACGCCAGGCCGGCACCAGCCAGGGGAGCATGAACACAATCGGCAGCCAGTACTTCGGAATCACCTGGACGAAAAAATACCAGAATGGTTCGCGATGCTCCCATGCGTTGGCATAACGCCCGGCAGTCTGCTTGAACAGGATTTCCTGGGCATATGCCAGGCTGTCGGCACTGCCCTGCGAGACAATCATCAGCAAAGGCCCCAGCCATAACGCGATGGCGACCAATGCTACGAGCAGCCCCAGCCACCAGCGTCCCGCCTGGCCAGGCATGGCCACCACCCCCTTCCAACCTTTGCGCAGTGCATAGGCGTAGGGAATCAGCAATAGCACCGGCAGAAACCCCACGCCTTTGCTGATGATCCCCAACCCCATCGCCGCACACGCCACGTAGTACCAACGCCAGGCCGGGCCGAGCAGCATGTGCCGGCACAAGCCATAGATCCCCAGGATGTTCCAGAGCGCAAGGAAACCATCGATCTGCCCGGTGCGCAGGATGCTGTAGGTCTGGTAGGTCGCGAGAAACAAGAGCGCCGCGATCACCCCTACGCGCCGCCCCCACAAGCGTCGGCCCAGGTCATACAGGCACGCGGTGGTAACGGCGCCTGCCAGCAGCGCGGGCAAGTACAGGGCAACTTTGGGCAGGTGGGTCAGTTGTACGAACAGCGCCACCGTCCACATGAACAGCGGCGGTTTGTCGGCGTAGATTTCACCGGCGCGATGGGGAATGAACCAGGATCCGTTCTGCAGCATCTCCAGGGCAACGCCAAGGAAGCGCTCCTCATCGACGTTCATCGGTTGGCGCCAGCCAAGGCCAGCGCCCACCATGATCAAGGCCAATACCACAAACGCCAGGAGCTCGAGCCGCGAGGAAGATAATCGTATCCGCACCGTCTCAGCCCTTTTTGGCCAGTTCGGGGTTTTCCTGCTCATGATGCTTGGCGATCAACTGCAAATTGCGCAGGTAAACGATAAAGCCGAAGGACTGGCCGACAATGAACACCGGGTCTTCGCGGTAGATGGCATAGGCCAGCAACAGCGCGCTCCCGACGATGCTCAGGTACCAGAAGCCAACGGGAATCATGCTGCGCTTCTTGTATTCGCTGTACAGCCATTGCAGGGCAAAACGCCCGGTGAATGCCAATTGACCACCGAAGCCAACGGCCAACCACAACGATTCTCTGCCCATTTCAAACCTCGGTTTCTTGTGCGTTGACGTCCAGGCGGGTGCGTTTGATCAGCCACCACACCCCGAACAGATCGACAATGCCCACCAGCGCCCGGTCCAGGTTGCCGTAATTGGACACCCCGGCCCCGCGCTCACGGTGATTGACCGGATGAACCAGCATCCGGCCGTTGTGACGGCGGATCAGCGCCGGAATGAAACGGTGCATGTGATCGAAATACGGCAGGCGCAGAAACGCCTCGCGCTCGATCAACTTGATGCCGCAACCGGTATCGGGCGTCTGGTCCTTGAGCAGGCTGGCGCGCAATTTGTTGGCAAATCGCGAGGCCCAACGCTTGCTCGCCGTGTCCCGGCGGTTGACGCGATGCCCTGCCACTAGCTTGACGCCCGCGGGGGTGCCTTCGGAGCCGCGCACCAGGTCGAGCATTTTCGGCAGATCGGCCGGGTCGTTCTGACCGTCGCCGTCCAGGGTTGCCAACCAATGCCCGCGTGCCACTTCAGCGGCGTGGTAGACCGAGGTGCTCTGCCCAAGGGAACGGGTGTGGCTGAGCACCCGCAATTGCTGGTAGCCGCTACCTTGCAAGGTGCTTAACTCAGCGGCGGTGGCGTCGGTGCTCCCATCGTCCACCACGATGACCTCAAAGTTCTCATTGGCCAACGCCGCGCGCACTTCTTCAAGAAGTGGAATGAGATTACCTGCCTCGTTCTTGGCTGGAATCAGGACCGATACATAAGGGGGTTCGTGCATGATGCTCCAGAAAAAAGCTGGGAAATGAGTGGTTAGACGGCGTAATAGTCGCGGTACCAATCGACAAACGACTGCACACCGACGGGCACCGCGACCTGTGGGCGAAACCCCACCCGCGCCTCCAGTTCACGAGTGTCCGCCCACGTGTCGACCACGTCGCCCGATTGCAGTGGCAAGAAATTCTTTATCGCGCGGATGCCCAGCGCTTCTTCAATGCACTCGATAAACTGCAAAAGCCTCACCGGTGAGCCGAAGCCGATGTTGTAGACCTTGTTGCGCACGCCGGTCTCATCGGTCGGCGGCAGCGGAATCAGGCGCACGAGGCCCTCGACGATGTCGTCGATATAGGTGAAATCGCGAGACATCGCGCCGTCGTTGTAAACGTCGATGGCGCGACCGTTGAGGATGGCATCGGTGAATTTGAAGGGCGCCATGTCGGGCCGTCCCCAAGGCCCATACACGGTAAAAAACCGCAGGCCGGTGGTGGGAATGCCATAGAGATGCGAGTAGGCGTGAGCCATCAGCTCATTGGCGCGCTTGGTAGCGGCATAGAAAGACACCGGCTGATCGACAGGGTCGGTCGTGGCGTACGGCAGGCGGTCGTTCAAGCCATACACCGAACTGCTCGAGGCGAAAATCAGGTGCGCCGGCCGATGGGCACGGCAGGCTTCCAATATGTCGAGGAAACCTACCAGGTTGCTTTGCGCATAAACGTCCGGATTGTCGATGGAATAGCGCACGCCGGCTTGGGCCGCGAGGTGGACGACTTGGTCGAAGGCGTGTTCGGCAAACAACTCCAACAGTGCCTGTTTGTCTGCCACATCCAGCAGCTGAAAGCGGAAATCACGATATTCGGCCAAATGAGCCAGTCGTGCCTGTTTCAGCTCGACGCTGTAGTAACTGTTGAGGTTGTCGATGCCAATGACCTGATGACCATCGCTGCACAGCCGCTTGGCGGTATGAAATCCGATGAACCCTGCGACACCGGTGACCAGTACTCTCATACGCGGCCCAAAACGGTCATTTGCATACATTACCCTGATGGATGGTCCGGCTTTTCCGGGGCTTGCACAGGCTTGTATCAGAAGAAAATGACGGTTTTACGAGCGTAGCGAAAAACCCTGTGGGAGCTTGGGTAGGCACAAGATTGGAGGCCACCCGATGGGTCAATCTGGGTCGTTGAGAATCAGGCTGCGATAATGCCCCGGGTTGGACCCGGACCATTTGCGAAACGCCTTGTAGAAGGAGCTGGCATCGGCAAAACCCAGGCGCGAGGCGATTTCGACGAAACTGATGGAAGGCTCGGCCAGCCAGGTGATCGCCAGGTCCTTGCGCACGCTGTCCTTGAGGCCTTGGTAAGTCTGGCCCTCCTCCGCCAGGCGTCGACGCAGGGTGGAGGCGGACACGCACAGCTGCTGGGCCAGGGCCTCGGTTTCCGGCCACTGTTCGGCAGGCAACTGCCGCAGGTCGTGCCGGATACGGCTGGCCAGGCTTTGCGGGTCGCGGTATTTGACCAGGATGTTGGCCGGGGCCTGGGCCAGGAAGCGCTTGAGCTCATCAGCGTTGCGTCTGATCGGCAGGTCGAGGCATTCGGCGGCGAAAATCATCCGGGTGCGAGGCCGGTCAAAACGCAGGTTCTGGGAAAACATCACCCGGTAGTCGTCGCAGAAATCCGGCGCCGGGCAACGCAGCTCGATGGAAAGAATGGGAATGCGCCGCCCAGCCAACCAGCAGGCCACCCCATGGACGATCATCCAGTAGGTGAAGTAGGTAAAGGCCCGGCGCGGTTCCTGATCGTCTTCCAGCAGCACGATCTCCGCCAGGCTTTGCTGGCGCACCCACTGGGCCGGCAGGTGTTCGAGCATCAGCGACAGAAAACCCAGCCCCGCCGTCAAGCCGCTCGCCAGCGTCGACTGGGCCATGGCGCACTGGCAGAGAAACGCCAGGCTGCCGGACTTGAGCTTGCGCGGGTCCATGCCAAAAAACTCATCATCCAGGCGCCGGGCGAGCAAACGCCAGAGCCGCGCATAGGCATGGGCCGGGACCCGCGCCTGGGCGTCGTCGAGCAATGCGGGATCGATGCCCACCTTGCTCAATACCTCATCGATAGCCGCTCCGGGAGCGCAGCTTTGCAGCAGCGCCTCACGCACCAACTGAATGGAGATGGTGTCTTTTTTCGACATGGCGCCGGTGTTCACAGGATCCGGTAAAGCAGCCGTTCTATCCGCACCCGGCTGACCCGTTTCAGGAACCTGGCCACGGCATCGGGGTAATCCGGCAGGGTTTCCAGGTCCAGGTAACGCTCGATCCGGTGAGTGTGGCGGTAGATCTGTTCAAGCTCGGCCTGGCGCGGCGCCAGCAACTCGCCCTTGGGGTCGTCCAGCAACAGCGCGTTTTCCAGGTCCAGGCGAAAGGCCCGCGGGTTGAGGTTGTTGCCGGTCAGCAAGGTGTAGCGCTCATCGATCCACATGCCCTTGAGGTGATAGGTGTTGTCCCCATCACGCCATAGGTGCAGGTTCAATTGGCCGCTGTCGATAGCGCGCTGATGGCGTTTGGCGAAGCGCCGCAAGCTGATTTCGTAGAGGTATGGCAGCGCCGCGATGATCTTGAACGGCTCGCTTGGCGCAATGTAGAAGTCGTTGGCGGTCTTGTCGCCGACGATGATGTCGATCTTGACCCCCCGGGCCAGGGCGCGATTGAGCTCCCGGGTCACCGCCAGGGGCAGGTTGAAATACGGTGTGCAAATGGTCAGTTGCTGGCGACTGCTGGCGATCAGCTCACCGATCACCCGGCTCAGCGGATTGTTCTTGCCCACCCCCAGCAACGGGCTTACCGACAGGCCACTCTTATCGAGGCTGCCCACGCTGGTGTCATAGGTCGCGTACTTGAGGCGACTGCGCAGGTCGCCGATGTCCTTGCGCAAACTGCGGGTGCTGGGCAGGTTCGGCAGGTCCAGGCGGTGCACGGCCCTGGAGGTGATCAGGCCGTGCTGCACCAGGTGATGCATCGAATCAGCCAGTGCCGTGTTCTGCAGCAGGTGATAGCGGTCGTAGCGGTATTTGTCGAACTTGTGCAGGTAGACGTTATTCAGGCTGGCGCCGCTGTAGAGCACACAGTCGTCAATCACGAAGCCTTTCAAGTGCAGCACGCCGAACAGCTCGCGGGTCTGTACCGGCACGCCGTAGATCGGCACTTCGCTGGCATGGGTGCGAGTCTGTTCCTGGTACCACGCCGAGTTGCCCGGCTGCTTCTTGGCGCCGATCAGCCCGCGCTGGGCCCGCAGCCAGTCCACCACCACGACCACATCCAGTTCCGGACGCGCGGCCTTGGCGGCATGCAGGGCATCGAGGATTTCCTGGCCGGCCTCGTCCTGTTGCAGGTACAGCGCGACGATGTAGATGCGCTGGGTGGCCTGGGCGATTTTCTCCAGCAGGCAACGGCGGAATTGGGCAGCGCCATCGAGGATGGTCACCGCGTCGGCGGTCAGTGCAAAGCTGCGCAGCTTGGGCAGCAGGGAGCGTTTGAAAAGCGACGGCATAGGGCTCGCAAAAGGTCGATTCCGAAGAACGGATGAGCTTACACCATGGATGGGTTTGGGTCTTCCTGTCCTCAAGAAAAAAAGACTTGACCAAGGAGAACGATCATTCTACTTTTGTTTCATGAACGAAATCACTGGTAATGAAACACGAGACATCATCCTCGATGTCGCCGAAAAGTTGATCTATAAAAGTGGCATCGCCGCCACCGGCATGGACCTTCTGGTGAAAACCGCCGGCGTCTCCAGGAAAAGTGTCTATCGCTACTTCGCCAACAAGGACGACCTGATCGTGGCCGCCCTCAGGCGGCGGGATGAGCGCTGGATGCACTGGTTCAGCAGCGAAGTGGACAAGGCGCCGACACCGACGGCGCGGCTGCTCAACCTGTTCACCGTACTCAAGGGCTGGTTCGACAGCGAAGGTTTCCGCGGCTGTGCATTCATCAACACCAGTGGCGAGACAGGCGATCCACAGGATCCGGTCCGCCAAGTGGCGAAGATGCACAAACAGAAGTTGCTCGATTACGTCACCCGGCTGTGCGTCGAACAAGGTGTCCAGAACCCGGACGCATTGGCCCGCCAACTCCTGATTCTGATTGACGGCGCCATTACCGTGGCGCTGGTCATGGGCGACCACAGCGCGGCTGACGACGCCCAGGACTTGCTGAAAAAACTGTTACACGCCTGACCCGTTGAACCCTTGTGCAATTCGTCAATTCACTGGAGATCCGCCATGTCTGCCTCTTCCGAAGTTCGCCCGCCGTTGCCGCCGTTCACTCGTGAATCGGCGATCGAGAAAGTTCGCCTGGCCGAAGACGGCTGGAACTCTCGTGACCCACAAAAAGTATCCCTGGCCTACACGCTGGATACTCAATGGCGTAACCGCGCCGAATTCGCCCATAACCGCGAGGAAGCCAAGGCGTTCCTGACCCGCAAATGGGCCAAGGAACTGGATTATCGGCTGATCAAGGAGCTCTGGGCCTTCACCGATAACCGCATCGCCGTGCGCTATGCCTACGAATGGCACGACGATTCGGGCAACTGGTTCCGCTCCTACGGCAACGAAAACTGGGAGTTCGACGAACAAGGCCTGATGTACAACCGTTATGCCTGCATCAACGACATGCCGATCAAGGAAAGCGAGCGCAAGTTCCGCTGGCCGCTGGGCCGCCGGCCGGACGATCATCCGGGGTTGTCTGAGTTGGGGTTGTAACGCTCTTGACTGAACCACCGTTATCGCGAGCCAGCTCGCTCCCACAGGGGATCCATGTCGGGCACAACATGTGTATCCGCAATGTGGGAGCGAGCTTGCTCGCGATGGCGGTGGCAAATCCGACAAAGGTGCAAACTGACTCACCGCTATCACGAGCAAGCGCCCACAGCAGCGCCAGACAAGCGGCCCCTCCAACAGGCTTGACCCACATGCCGCCAGGCATCACATTGCCTGGGCCGGCGATAAGCTCGCTGTTTCGTTGTGCAGCAGATTTTTGTGGAGCCCATGACCGCGTCGATTCCGATCCGTCCCCCCTGCCCGCCCGGCGTCTGCAATTGTGGCCGTGATGCCTTGCTGCAAGCGCCTGGCAGCGACCTGCGCATCCTTTGCCTGAATCGCCAGGAAGAAAAACGCCTGCTTGAACGCCTGGAGAACATCCAGAGCCTCGACGAACTCCAGCGCCTGCAGCAACGCCTGTACGAGAACCTGGGGATCCGCTTGAGCGTCGAGCCCGGCTATAACGAAGTGCGGACCATGCGCGGCATTGCCATCGAATTCCAGGAGCAGCCCGGCCTGTGCCGGAAAATTCGCCAGTCAATCCCCGCCGCCATTCGCCGCGGTCTGGAAAAACGCCCCGAGATCGCCTGGCGGTTGCTGGATGCCCACGATCTGTTTCGCGACATCTGAACCCAGGCGGCTCCTTCCCTGGAGCGGCACCTCGGCCTAGAAATCCACGGTTGCGGAAAGCAGATAGGTGCGCGGGGTCGACAGCGTCAAGCCAGGCTCACTGTCATCCGACGCGCCGGCCGAACTCCAATAGCGCTTGTCTGCCACGTTTTCGATATTGGCCCGCAGGGTGATGTGTTTTTCGTCGACCTTGAATGCATAGCGGGCGCCCACGTCGAAACGTTCCCAGGAATCGATTTCCTTGGTGTTGGGCTGGTCCAGGTACTGCGAGCTGGAATAGATGCCACGGCTGGTCAGGGTCAGGCCCTGTAGCGTCGGCACGTCCCACTCGGCGCCGAGGTTGACGTTGAACTTCGGCGTGGCCGGTGCGCGGTTGCCGTCGAAAGTGCCGTTGGTGGTCTGGGTCAGTTCGCTGTCGATGTACATCACGCCGCCGAGCAAACGGGTTCCCTTCAGCGGTTCGCCAAACACACTCAACTCCACGCCGGTGTTTTCTCGCTTGCCGTTCGGGCCGAAGACACGCGTCGTCGCGTCGGTCGCATAGGCCGGCTGCTTGATCCGGAACAGGGCGGCGGTGACGGCGAACGGACCGGCATCATACTTGGCGCCCACCTCGACCTGACGGCTGATGAATGGCGGGAAAATCTCGTCCTCGTTCACCGATGTCGACGGCGCGATCTTGCCCTGGCTCAGGCCTTCCATGTAGTTGGCATACAACGACAGCTTGTCGGTCGCCTTGAACAAGATGCCGCCCGACGGCGAAACCTTTTCTTCGTCGTAGGCGGTGTCGCCCTTGACGTTATTCGTCCAGTCGTCAACCTTCACCCGCTGCCAGCGGGCGCCGAGGGTCAGCAGCAAGCGATCATCGAACAGCCCCAGGGTGTCGGACAAGGCCACGCCACTGAAGCGGTTCTCGGTATAGACCTTGTCGTCCTGTCGGGTCGGGTTGCTCGGCGTCGGGGTCTGTACCGGGTCATACAGGTTGCTGCGACCGTTGGCGTAGCGGGCGCCGCCATTTTCGAAGTCCATGTAGAAATAACTGGCCGCCAGGTTGACCTCATGGCTCACCGGACCGGTATGGAACCAGTTGCGCACCCCGGCCGTGGCCGTGCGGACATTTTCGTCGCGGGTAAAATCTCGGGGCTGGACCGTGAAGTCACCGGCGTCGTTGATGACCGAAACGTTGTGCCTGAGGAAGTCATGCTCGCTTTTGCGCGCGCCGACACCGCCATACAGCATGACGGAATCGTTGACGTCGAATTCAGCGTTCACGGCGCCGAAGGTGTCCTTGGTGCGTGCCTTGCTCCAGGACTGGGCGTAGTTGTCACGTACGTCACTGGCGTGAGGAACCTGTGCATTGGCACCCACCTGCACGCGCTCCTGGGGCGCGTCGGTGTTACGCTCGGTGTGGCCGATGTCCGTCGACAGTCGCAGGCGCTCACCGCGAAAATCCAGGCCCAGCACCGCCATCTCGCGGTCCACGCTCTGGTGATCCCATTCGGTATCGCCCGCCTGCTTCACGCCATTGAAACGGATACCGAACTTGTCATCGTCACCAAAACGCCGACCGACATCCACGGCACCGCCAAGCTGGTTGTTGGAGGCATAGCTGCCGGTGAACGAGGTGATGGGCTTGTCGGTGGCACGCTTGGGCACCACATTGATCCCGCCCCCCACGCTGCCCCGCGGCGAGATACCGTTGATAAGCTGGCTCGGACCCTTGAGGATATCGACGCGTTCGGCCATCTCCATGTCGATGGTGTAGGTCGGCAAGATGCCGTAGAGACCGTTGTACGCCACATCACTGTTGAACAGGCTGAAACCACGAATGGTGAACTGCTCGTAGCGCCCGCCCGCCGGGTTGGTGGCGCGGACAGAGGGGTCGCTGGCGATCAGGTCGCCCAAGGTACGCGCCTGCTGGTTCTTGACCACCGCGCTGGTATAGGTGGTCATGCTGAACGGCGTTTCCATGAAGTCCCGCGAGCCCAGCAAGCCTTGCGAACCGCGACGAGCAACCTGGCCACCGGCATACGCCGGGCTGTCCGTCGACGCCGTGGCGCCGAGAATCGAGGTGGGTGCCAGTTGCAGGCTGCCGCGTTCCGGTGCCGGCGTCAGGATATAGGCCTGCTCACCCACCGCTTGCAATTGCAGGCCCGAGCCCGACAACAGCCGGGCAAACCCCTCCTCAACCCCGAACTCACCCGAAAGGCCGGCGCTGTTGCGACCACTCACCAGGGCCGGGTCCACCGACAGGTTGACGCCCGCCAGCCCGGCAAACCGGGTCAACGCCACGCCGAGGCTGCCAGCCGGCACCTGGTAGCTGCGCCGGTCGGCATCTTCGGCCAGGCTCGATGAGATAAAGAATGGACTGGCGCTCAAACTCAGCATGAGGCTCAGGTTCAACAGCGGACGCCAGCCGGCAAAGGCCGGGCGCAAAAGCAAAGGTGCAACTGCGGACATTGGAAAGCGCTCTCATTTTTGTTCAGTTGCCTTGAATGACAAGCGAGACAAAAAAAGGGGACAGGCCTCAGGCCATATTTTTGCGAAGTGTCAACGTGACCCAGTAGCGAGTGCGCATGTGCACGTCCAGCGGTAGGCTGGCCGCAAGCAGCGTGAGGATTCGGTCGGTGTTGTCCAGGCGGAAGCTGCCTGTGATTCGCAGGGGTTCCAGGGTTTCGTCCCAACGCAACACCCCGGGGCGATAGCGGCTCAGTTCCCGCAGGAAATGCCCCAGTGGCTGGTCCTGCGCAACCAATAGGCCCTCACGCCAACCCAGCTGTGCCACGTCGAACGCCTTCACTGGCCCCGCGCCCGAGTCCTGGATGTTGACCTGCTGGCCTGCTTCCAGGCTCAGCAATGGCCCGCGCAAGGGTTGCAGGTGTGCCGAGCCGCTGACCACCGACACCCGGCAATCGCGTTCGCCCAGGTGCACACAGATTTCGCCACGACCGACGGTGATGAGCCCGTAGGGTGATTGAACGGACAGCGGCGTGCGCCCGGCGAGCGTGAGGGCGATTTCGCCGCGCAACAGCACCAGGCGATGCGTCTTGAGGTCCAGGTCAACGGCGCTGTCGGTGTTCAGTTGCAGCGCACTGCCATCGACCAGCGACCAGCGCCGTTGCTCGCCCGTGGCGGTGTGCAAATCAGCGCGCCAGGCCTCCAATGGCAGCTCTCGCCCCAGCAACCAAGCGGTCGGGACCAATGCCGCGACGCCCAATGCGCGTTTGAGCGCCTCGCGCCGAGCCAGCACTGGGCGGTCCAGCGTTGCCATGCCCAGGGACGCGGGCACCCCGGCAAAGCGCTGGCGCAATCGCTGGGCCTTCTGCCAGGCCGCCTCGTGATGAGCGCTGCTGTCGCGCCAGCGTTGCAGGGCTGCGGAGTCGAACGCATCTGCGTCGAACTCCATCAGGGTCAACCAGCGAGCCGCCGCCCGCGCCGCTTCGCGGGCTTCGGGTGAAGGGGCCGAGCGCATCAGAAGTCCACCAACAGGCAATGCTCATAGGCCTGGGCCATGTAGCGTTTCACGGTGCGCTCGGACACGTGCAGGCGTTCGGCGATCTCGCGGTAACCCAGGCCTTCAAGTTGGCTCCAGAGAAAAGCCCGCCGCACCAGGGGCGGCAGGCCATCGAGCAGTTCGTCCAGGGCTTGCAGGGTTTCCAGCAGCAGCCAGCGTTGCTCTGGCGACGGTGCGCAGGCTTCGGGCAGGCTCGCCAGGGCGTCGAGATACGCCTGTTCCAGACTGCGCCGGGTGTAGAAATTGCTCAGCAGACGTTTGCCAACGGTCAGCAGATAAGCCCGGGGTTCTTGCAGGTCAGCCAATGTCTGGGAACTGGAAAGCACCCGCAGGAAGGTATCCTGGCGCAGGTCCGCCGCATCCCAGGCATTGCCCATGCGCCGTCGCAGCCAGCCTTCCAGCCAACTACCGTGGTCACGGTACAACGCATGGAGGGAATGCTCCGTCGGCGTAACTGCATCACACATGTCCAGAAGCCTGCGCAAAGTCTTAAATGAGACTGATTCTAATTAATGTTCGCGCGTTAATCCAAGCTCTTTATACAAAGTGTGTCTAAACAGGGGATGGGATTGATTGGGGGGTGCTACGCAGCCCAGCGGGAGCAAGCTCCCTCGCCACAGGGCAGATTTGGAAACCTGTGGGAGCGAGCAGTGCGATCAGTGACTGGCGTGCAAGGTCTTCGCCACCTCGGGCATGGCCGATGAGTGATGGTTGATGATCTTCCACTGGCCATCGAGGCGCTCATAGAGGAAGGTGTAGCGCGCCTGGACCTCGCGCTTGGAACCGTCGGCCTGGGTGAGCGTGAAGGTATAGACACCACTGTCCATCGCCGCATCGGGGCCCAGATGGCGGATCTCCCGGTAGTTGATTTGCCCGACCGGTTTGCCGGCCAGGAAATGCTCGAAGTAATCCTGGATCTGCGCCGGTGTGTTGCGCACCTTGTTGGAAACAGTCGGTTGCAAAATCGCATCCGGGGCGTAGAGGCCGGTCACGGCTGTGGCGCTACCGGTTTGCAGCGCGGCGTTCCAGCGGTCGAACAGGGCCGCGATCTCACGGTCATTCACATTCTTGGGCTGCTCGGCCACCGTGCGATACACATAAGGCGTAGCCTCAAGCGCCTGGACAAGCGGTGCGGCCAGCAGGAATAAAGCAGCAATGGCGCAGGTTTTCATTTTCATCAAAGCGTTCCTTTGGGTTTCAATGGCTCCACTTTGCCGGCCTTCCCTGCCTTCGCCATCGGCCAACCGGTGCCAATCGCCTATGCCGTTCGGCAGATAGGCCCGGTGCCGGTGACACGTTCTAATGACGCCACCGCGAACCGGACCGGTCCTCTTCCACGCTGGAGTTCCCCATGCAAAGCCCACCCCATGACCCCGGCAGCGCCCTGGCCATCCGCAGCCAATATCGCCAGTCGCAAAGCCGCGCCGCACGCCTGGGCCTGCTGCTGGGCACCGGCCATGAACTGACGCAACTGCCCCTGTCGGCCATGCGCCAGCGTGCGCTGCAACGGGCGTGCGCGTTCATGGCCATGGACCATGGCCTGCTGCTGGAGTGGGCACCGGACCACCCGTTGCGCACCCTCGCCAGCCACGGCAGCGCGGAGCGACTCGAGCTGCTCGCCAACCTGGCCCGGCCACAAACGCCCGGCCCACAATGGCTGGAGTCGCCCGGCAGCGCCCTGCCCCAGGTCTTGCGGGTGCCGTTGCGGGCCTCCGACGGTATAGCGTTCGGGGCGTTGTTGCTGGGTAACAGCGTGGCCCTCGGCGCGCCGGACAACGAAGACATCGAATCGCTGCAATTGCTGGCAACGCTGTTGGCGGCGCACCTGGAGAACAGCCGTCTGCTCGAAGCACTCCAGGCCCGCGAGCGGACTATGTCCGAGTTGGTCCACCGCCTGTTCAGCGCCCAGGAAGACGAACGCAAGCGCGTGGCCTACGACCTGCACGACGGCCTGGCGCAGAACCTCGCCGGTTTGCATCAGCGCTTGCAGGGCTTCGCCGGTCGCTGCCCGTCGCTACCGCCTGCACTGGCGAACGAACTGCAAAGCATCCTCGACCTGGCCCAAGGCTGCGTTGGCGAGGGCCGGCAACTGATCGGTGGCCTGCGCCCCCACGTACTGGATGATTTCGGCCTGTACAAGGCCGTCGACAAGGAAGCCGACCGCCTGCGTGACGCGGACCTGACGGTGACCTGGGTCGAACACAGCACCGCGCGCCTGCCGGGCCACACGGAGATCGCCTTGTTTCGCATTGCCCAGGAAGGCATCAACAACATCCTCAAGCACGCCCAGGCCAGCCACGTGTGTTTGGGGTTGGCGGTAGAAGACGGCCACGCTTGCCTGCGCGTGGAGGACGACGGCCGTGGCTTTGCCCTGGAGCAACCCATCGAAACCAATGGCAGTTGCCATCTGGGACTGGCCGCCATGCAGGAACGCGCGCACTTGCTGGACGGCCACTTGAGCTGTTGCAGCCAGCCCGGTGGCGGCACCCGACTGCTGGCCAGCGTGCCGCTACCGGCCCACGGAGGACACCCATGAACCCGCCCTTGCGCCTGCTGCTGGCCGATGACCACGAAGTCACCCGCACCGGGTTTATCAGCATGCTCGCCGGCAACCCGGGATTCGAGGTCGTCGGCCAGGCCCGCGACGGCCAGGAAGCCCTCGACCTGTGCGAGCGGCTACAGCCGGACATCGCAATTCTCGACATTCGCATGCCCGTCCTCAACGGCCTGGGCGCGGCGCGGATCCTGCAACAGCGCCAGCCCGGAATCAAAGTCGTGATCTTCACCATGGATGACAGCCCAGACCACCTCGAAGCCGCCATCGGTGCGGGCGCGGTCGGCTATCTGCTCAAGGACGCCAGCCGCGATGAAATGCTCGATGCCCTCAAACGGGTCGCCCAGGGCGAAGAGGCGTTGAACAGTTCGGTCAGCGCGCGCCTGCTGCGCCGCATGGCCGAGCGCGGTGCCAGTGGCGCCACTCAAGTCCAGGCCCTGACCGCCCGAGAACGCCAGGTCCTGGGGCTGGTGGCCGGCGGTTTCAGCAACCGCGAAATCGGCGAAAAGCTGGGCATCGCGCCCGGCACGGCCAAGGCCCACGTAGAGCGAGTCATCGGCAAACTGGGCGCCGCCGACCGGACCCAGGCCGCCGTGCGCGGCGTTGCCCTGGGCCTGGTGGCGCAACCCTCCGGGCAATGGCCATGAGGTTTCTCGCCGCCCGCCGCTGGGCCGACCTACCCTTGCGAGGCAAGGCCCTGGTGGTGATTTCCCTGCCGCTGGTAGTCCTGCTGTTGTCGCTGGTGCTGATCTATATCACCGAACGCCAGACCGCACGGGCCGAAGAGGACGTGCGCCGGGTGCTGCTGGTCCAGGGAGATATCCAGACAGTCCATACCCTGTTGGCCGAGGCAGCGGCCAGCGTGCGCGGTTACCTGCTGACCCGGCGTGAAGATTTCCTGCCCAGCTACGAACAGGCAACGCCGCTGATCCACGCGGCGTTGCAGCGCCTGGACCACAACATTCGCGATGCCAGGATGCGTGAACACCTCAAGACCATCACCCCGCTGATCGCCGACAAACTCGACGGTCTGCTCGCGTTGCGCAACGGCAAGCGCGACGACCCCGAGGCCATCACCGCGATCCTGATCGAAAACAAACAGGTGCTGGATGTGCTGCGCGAGCAGATCAGCGCCATGCGCATCCGCGAGGACGCCCTGCTCGCCGACCGCAGCGCCGCCGCCTCGGCCACGCGCATGCGCCTGTTGTTCGCCACCTTGCTGGCGGCGGTGTGCGGGCTGCTGGGGGCGATTGTCGCGGTGTTGTTCCTGTCCAAGGGCATTGTCGCCCGCGTCCAGCACGTGCAAGGCAACGCGCAGCGCCTGGCATTGGGCCAGCCCTTGTTGCCGCAACCGCCGGAGCAGGACGAAATAGGCCAGCTCGGCACGCGCCTGGTGGAGGCCGGGCAGTTGCTCGCCGAACGCGAGCGGGCCCTGCGCGACAACGAGGAGCGCTTGCGGCTGATCATCGATGGCGTGAAGGACTATGGGATCTTCGCTCTGAATGCCCAAGGCTACGTCACCACCTGGAACGCCGGCGCGCAGCGGATCAAGGGCTACACCGAGCAGGAAATCCTCGGCCGCCATTTTTCCCTGTTCTACCTGGCCGAGGAATGCCCGGCGCACCCGGACATGGCCTTGCGCGAAGCCACCCGCGACGGTCATTACATGGAAGAAGGCTGGCGTTGCCGCAAGGACGGCAGCCGCTTCTGGGCCAGCGTGGTCATCACCGCCCAATACGATGGCACCGGCGCCTTGCGCGGTTTTTCCAAGATCACCCGCGATATCACCGACCGACGCGCTGCCGAGATCGCCCTGCGTACCGCCCGCGAAGAAGCCGAAAGCGCCAGCCGGGCCAAGAGCGAGTTTCTCTCGCGCATGAGCCATGAGCTGCGTACGCCACTGAACGCCATCCTCGGTTTTGCTCAATTGCTGGACATGGACTCCACGGCTGGCCAACGCCCCCAGGTCAGCCATATCCTGCGGGCCGGCCAGCACTTGCTGGCGCTGATCAACGAGGTGCTGGACATTGCCCGGATCGAAGCCGGGCGCCTGCCGCTGAACATCGAGCCGATCGCCCTGTCGACGGTGCTGCACGAAGCCCTGACCTTGGTTTCACCAATGGCCGCCGACGCCGGGATCCACTTGGCCGAGCTGCCAGCGCTGCCCGACGACAGCGGCGTGCTCGCGGACCGCCAGCGCCTGGTGCAGGTACTGCTCAACCTGCTGTCCAACGCCATCAAGTACAACCGGCCCGGTGGTGAGGTGCGCATCGAAGTCAGCGTCCAGGCCCATCAGGTGAGCATCGCCGTCAACGACACGGGTCATGGCATTGCCCCGGAACAGCTGGACCAACTGTTCAAGCCCTTCGAACGCCTGGGTGCCGATCCCCAGGTCGAGGGCACTGGCTTGGGGTTGTCGTTGAGCAAGAGCCTGCTGGAAATGATGCAAGGTAACCTGCAGGTCCACAGCGAGCCCGGACACGGCTGCTGTTTCACCCTGCAACTGCCCGGCACCCAGGTAGTTGGCGCGCATTTGCCACCCATCGCCGCCCTGGCGGTGACGCGTTCGCCTCTGGACTATCACGGCAAAGTCCTGTGCATCGAAGACAACCTGTCGAGCCTGGCGCTGATCGAAACCCTGATGCAACGCCGCCCTGGCATCCAGTTGTTGTCGAGCATGCAAGGCCAGATGGGCCTGGACCTCGCTCGCCAGCACAGCCCGCAACTGATCCTGCTGGACGTCAGCCTGCCTGACCTCGAAGGCCTGGAAGTCTTGCGCCGCCTGCGCCAGTCCCCGGCCACCGCCGCCACGCCCGTGCTGATGATCACCGCCGATGCCAGCGACCTGACCCACCGCGCCCTGCGTGACGCCGGCGCCACGGCGATCCTGACCAAACCTATTCATATCCAGGCCTTCCTGGGCCACCTCGAGCACTATCTACCGGAGCCCGCATGAATCGCGACTTGCGCATCCTGATCGTCGACGATCAGCGCCCCAACCTGGACCTGATGGAGCAACTGCTGGCCCGCGAAGGGTTGCACAACGTGCTGAGCAGCACCGAACCTTTGCGCACGCTCGACCTGTTCAACAGTTTCGAGCCGGACCTGGTCATCCTCGACCTGCACATGCCGGCGTTCGACGGCTTTGCCGTGCTGGAGCAACTCAATCGGCGCATTCCGGCCAATGATTACCTGCCGATCCTGGTGCTGACTGCCGACGCGACCCGAGACACGCGCCTGCGGGCCCTGGCCCTCGGCGCCCGGGACTTCATCAGCAAACCCTTGGACGCGCTGGAAACCATGTTGCGCATCTGGAACCTGCTCGAAACTCGCGCGCTCTATAAGGCGTTGCGCGAGTTGATCCCGTCCCAGCAGATCGAACTGTTGCGCCAGCACCGTCCTGCTGCCGGCCCGGCTTGACCTGGCGGCCGTTCCATCGAGGCATGCGAAGCATGGAAGTCACTGAACGAACATCGGCAACCGGCCTGCAGGCACACATTCGCGGCGAGCGCCTGGCGACGTCCGACGGCGTATCGGCCAAGGAGATTCTGGTCGAGATCTTCGTCCGTGAGCGCAGCGAAGCACACATCGTCGTGCCGGCAGTGGCCGAACCGTTGCTCGTCTGGGTGCTGTCCGGGGAAGCCATCGTCGAGGAGCGCGTTGCCGACGAGGCGTGGGAAGCGAATACCGTGGGCAGCGGAGATTTTTTCCTGACCACATCCCCGGTTCCTTATGAGATGCGCTGGCAAGTGACCAGTCGCGAGCCGTTTGTGGTCATGCACCTGTACCTGGGGTTGGCATTGCTGGAACGCGCCCTTGCCGAAGCCGGCGGCAGCGGCGCGATCCAGCTGCGGGAAGTCTCTGGCGGGCGGGATGAAGCACTTTCGGCCTTGCTCGAACAGATTCGGGTGGAATTGACCCGGCGCGGTGAAACCAGTGCCTTGCTGATCCAGGGCGTGGCTCAGTGCGTAGCGGTACACCTGGCGCGGCATTATCTGGATGCCAATGCCGACGACATGTCCGGACGTAACGCCCTGCCCGCTTTCAAGCTCAAGCGGGTGACCCAGTTGATGGAACAACACCTGGCCGAACCCTTCAGCCTCGGTGATCTGGCCCAAGCCATCGGTATGAGCGAATACCACTTCAGCCGCCTGTTCAAACGCGCCACCGGGCGGTCACCTTCGCAATACTTCATCCAACTGAGAATGGCCCGGGCCCGGCAACTGCTGCTGGAAACCGAGCGCAGCGTCATCGATATCGGCTTGGAGGTCGGCTATGGCAGCGCCAGTCACTTCTCCCAGGTATTCCGTCGCGAAGTGGGTGTGGCGCCAAGTCATTACCGCAAGTAAGGACCACACAACCATGTCCCCGGACCAAACAATCCCCTGTGGCGAGGGAGCTTGCTCCCGCTCGAAGCGAGCGCAAGATTTTTGGACCGCTGCGCGCTCCAGCGGGAGCAAGCTCCCTCGCCACAATGGGGTTCTTGGCCGATGTCTAGATACGGCGTTTATTTGATCCGGTAGTGAAAGGTATTGCGCACTGCCGGCACCGTCACCGCCTTGCCATCGATGATCCGCGGCTGATAACGAAACGTCTGAGCGGCAGCCAAGGACGGTCGGATGAACAATGGGTGGCAACCGTCGAGCACCTTGGGGTTATCGATCCGCCCGTCCGGCGTCACGCTGTATTCCACGGTGCAATCGCCTTCCAGGCCCTTGTCCAGGGCGCGCTGTGGATAGTCCGGGGCTTGCTTGCTCAGCGGTTGGTAGCTGCGGCTGTCGGCGACGGCCTGGCGCGCCTGCTCGGCTTGGCGTTGCTCGGCAAGTGCTTGCGCCTGCCGGGCCTGACGCTGTTGTTCGGCGACCTGCTGCTCGGCGTCTTGCCTGCGTCGTTCGCTTTCCTGGCGTTCGCGCTGCTGTTGGGCCTGTTGCTCGCGCTTTTGCTCCTCGACCCGTTTGCGCGCCAGGGCCGCCTGCTCCAGTTTCTGTGCCTGGACACGCGGATCGACAACGGGTTGGCTGGGAACGGGACGCGGCGCTTCTACCGGCGCCGAAGTCGGCTCGGCCGATGGCGGTGCTACAGGAATAACAGCGGCCGGTGCAGGCGCTTCGGGCACCGGTGCCGCTGGCAACATCACCAGTTGCGTGCGCAACACCCGGGGTGCCTCGGCGGCTGGCTTTTCCACGCTCCAACCCAGCACCAACAACGCCACCACCCCCGCGTGCAGGGCAACGGCGAGCCCCGCCGCCAGGCCGTTTTTCCAGAAGCGACGGCCCAGCGCAGGCACGCTCAAGGAGGGCCTGTGCATGGTCATCGCCGTCATTGCGGCGCCTCGGTCACCAGTCCCAGATTGCTCACACCGCCCTGCTGCAACGCGGCCATGGCTGCAACGACCCGGCCATAATCGGCATGCTCGTCGGCACGGATGTACACCTGGGTATCGCTGCGCTCGGCCACGACCTGCGCCACCTTCACGCGCATCTGCTCCAGATCCACAGCGCTGTCAGTAGCGTGGCGGGTGTCCAGCTCACCGCCCAGGTTCCAGTAGTAACCGCCCTCGGCCTTGACCGACAGAGTGAGGATTTGCTGGCGACTGTCGTTGGCCAGTGCTTCGCTGGCGACCTTGGGCAGTTCGATCTTCACGCCCTGGGTCAGCATCGGTGCGGTGACCATGAAAATCACCAGCAGCACCAACATCACGTCGATGTACGGCACCACGTTCATTTCGGCCTTGGGACCGTGCTTGCGTTGTGGCTTGACGAGCATCTGCCCTCTCCTCTCAAGCGGCCGTGGCCAGGTTTACCGGTGCACCGTGCAGCTTGCGGTGCAGACGCGCCTGCAGCTCGTTGCCAAAGGCGTAGTAACGGGTCAGCAGGGTCTGGCCGCGAGCGGCAAAACGGTTATAGGCAATGACCGCCGGGATCGCCGCGAACAAGCCGATGGCCGTGGCGATCAACGCTTCGGCAATACCCGGCGCCACCGTGGAAAGGCTGGCCTGTTGCACTTGGGACAGGCCGATAAAGGCATTCATGATCCCCCAGACGGTGCCGAACAAACCGATGTAGGGGCTGACCGAACCGACGGTGGCGAGAAATTGCAGGCCTTTTTCCAGCTGTATTTCCTGTTCGCTGATCGCCACTTGCAGCGCGCGCTCGACGCCTTCAAGCACCACTTCTGGCGTGCTTGAAGGTTGGTTGAGCTGAGTGAAGGCCAGCACACCCGCCTGAAAGATCGGCGTGACACCAGCGTCTTCTTCGCGGACTTGTGCGTGTTCCCGGTACAAGGGCAACAGATCCTGGCTGCTGCGAAAACGCTGCATGAAACCGTTGAGCTGACGCTCGTTGCGTTGCAGCACGGCGCTGCGCTGGATGATCAAATACCAGCTCAATAGCGAGGCCAGCAGCAACGTGAGCATGACCGCCTTGACCAACAGACTCGCGTCACTGATCAGGCCCCAGATCGTCATGTGTTCCAGAGTGGCTTGCATGGTTGAAACTCCTGTCTGGCGGTTATTCGATGAAATGTTCGTGACCGGTTGATGACAGCGTCGCTCAAGGCAGGCGCAGCGCTTTCGCCACGTCGGCCCAGGGCACGAACTTGAAGTTCTGGGTCTGCTCGGGCATGCGCTTGCGTCCATCCTGGACCACCAGCATGCCCTGGCTCCAAGGCCCGCCGAGGTTCCTCGAGGTCACCTCCAGGCCATCGGTTTCCGACGCGCCATCAATGCCCGCGGCAGCGTTCAGGCCGACCCGGAAGGCGCCCCGCACGGCATAAGGCGGCTCGGCATCGAGCACCAGGTAGCTGTCGTTGCCCTGGCTGGAGATCACCAGGTAGTCGTGGCCGTTGGCCTGGTACAAGGCCATGCCCTCAACGTCGGCGTGCAACAAGGGGCCAACCTTGATCACACTGTTCAAGGTCGCCGGTTGGTCGGCCCGGGCATCCACCGCCCAGACACCTACATCCTCTTCACCGAGAAACAGACGCTGGCGCCGCTCATCTGCCACGCAACCTTCGGGCTGGCTGTCGACGCTGAACTGGCGCACCAACTGGCCTTTCACCACGCCGTCCGGCGCGCTCAGGCGGTACTGCACGAAGCGCCCGTCCTTGCCGTTGGCGAAGGCATACAGCTCACCTTCGGCAGGCTGGAACAGACAGATGCCGTAGATTTCCTGCAATGACGTCATGATCTCGCCCGCTTCGCGCAACTCGCCACTGGCGCGGTCGATACTGAACAGGCTCAAGCTGTTGCGATCTCGGTTGCTGGCCACGGCCAGATCGACGATTTGCGTGCCCAGCTTGAAGTTCGCCCGCACATCGACGTTATTCAGGCGCCCGACCGCCAGTTCCTGCAGCAGCTTGCCTTGCAGGTCATAGGCCAACAGGCCTTGCTTCTTGTTGGTGCCCAGCACCCGGCTCAGCCCGGGCGTCGTTGGATGCACCCAGATCGCCGGGTCATCGGCGGCATCGCCCTGGCGGGCCACCGGTTCGCTCTGGACGATGGCCGTCACAGTGGGCAGTACCGGCGGCAAAGGCACTGGCGTGGGTTTCCAGCTGATTTCGCCTTGGTACAGGTGCCCGTTGTCATCGTCGCGCAGCAGCACTTCAATGCCACTTTTCGTCAGCCGCGCCGCGAGGTTTTCCGGTTCCTTCAGACCCGCCAGCGGCAGACTGGCTTCAGCACTCCAACCCTCTCCCTGCTGCTGATACACATGCAGGCGCGCCGCTTCCGGGTCCAGCCCCAACAGGCCTCCCGGCAACACGGCCATGGCCCCGGCGCGTTGCTGGAGCTCGCCGAACGGTGCGCGCATCGCCACGGGCACCCGCACGGTCTCGGCCTCAGAGGATGCCGGGTAGGCCCACCAACCCACCCGCTCCTCGTTGACGAATAACTGATTAGCGCTGTCCTGCACCTGGCAGGTCTTGGCATCCGGCGGCAACGGCAGGCCCCGCACCCGTTGCGCGGTGTCGCTCAGGCGCTCGCCATTGCCCACCAGCCATTGCTCGCCCTTGCCTTCCTCGCCGACCAGGAACACAAACAGGTTGCTCGCCTCGTCGCGGTACAGGCACAGGCCGTTGACCGGGAAGTCCCGCGTGGGCAGGTACAGCGGCGTGCTCCACTGGCGACTTTTTGGGTCGAGGCTGACGACCATGGCTTGCTGGCGCTCGCTGTCGAGGCTGGCGACCAGCACGTTCTCGCCTTGGGCACGGCTATCGACACCTTCGAAGGTGCCCTTCAGGCGCGTCAGTTCGCGACCTTGGGCATCGAGCAAGAACAGGCCCTCGCGGGCGCTGGCCAGGCGTTCGGTCGTCGAAGGGCCAGGCAGGAATGCCAGGGCGTTGATCGACCGTTGTTCGGCTTGAGGCCAGGGTTGCAGCTTTAGCTTGGGCGCTGAAGCAGCCGCCAGCGCGGCAGTTGATGCCAGGCTGAGCGCCATCGCCAGTAGGCAGCGCTTGGGTAAGAAAAACATCGTGATCAACGGGAAAATCCTTGTCATTGGGCCAACTTCAGAAATGGCATGTTCACTATTCCTGTGGCGAGGGAGCTTGCTCCCGCTTGGGTGCGTAGCGCCCACACAACAGGTCTGCTGCGCAGCCCAGCGGGAGCAAGCTCCCTCGCCACAGGTGATCAGCATCGGCACCTAGAAATGGGTAAAGGTCAGCCCCAGCTTGTAGGTCGGGCCGTACTCTTCGTACTGGCCGTTGTAGGAGCGGTGGCCGGTGTAGACGAAATACGGCTCGTCGGTGAGGTTCTGGACTTCCAGGCTGACTTGCAGGTTCTTGGTCAGCGAGTAACGCGCGCTGAAGTCGACGAAGGTCTGGGCATCGACATGCAGGTCATGGTCGCGGTCGCTGATGGACGCCAGCTCGAACAGGTACGCGGATTTGTAGTTGGCCGACAGCCGCAGGCTCAGCTTGTCGTTTTCCCAACCCAACATCAGGTTGCCGACCGTGTCCGACTGGTTCGGCAAGTCGATGCTACGTTTGCGCTGGGTACCACTGGCTTGGTCGAAGCCTTCGATCTCGGCGTCCGAACGGCTGAAGGTGGTGTTGGCGCCGAGCAGCAGGCCATTCCAAGGTGCTGGCAGCCAGTCGAACTTTTGCGAGTAGGCCAGTTCCAGGCCATACAGCTTGGCGCTGTCACCGTTGGCGTAGCTGTGGGCCTCTGAAAAATCGGTCCAGGCGCCCGTGCCGGCCAGGTCGGTGTTGTAGACAAAATTCTTGATGTCCTTGTAGAACACGAAGGCCGAGACCGTGCCGGCGTGCCCCATGAAGTGCTCGATGCCCAGGTCCAGGTTGCTCGATTCCAGCGGCTTGAGCTCAGGGTTGCCGAACGTGGCCTCGTCATCGTCGATGACAAAACCCGGCGCCAACTGCCCAAAGGTCGGACGCACCACGGATTTGGTCCAGGCCGCACGCACCTGGGTGTTCTTGTCCAGTTGATAGCGGGCGTGCAGGCCCGGCAACCAGTGGTGATACTTGCGCCGGGTCTCGGTGTCGGTGAATACGCCGTCGGTGGCGCCGGTGCCCTTGGCGTCGAACTCCGTGCCTTCGTAGCGCATGCCGGCGATGAAGCGCCAGTCATCGATATCGACGGTGTTCATCAGGTATCCGGCGTTGATGTCTTCGCTCATCTTGAAGTCGTTGACTCGCGACTCCTGCTCGTCAAAGAACTGATCGCGATTCAGACCGCCGAGCAACTGCTTGATCGCATCGGCGCTGATACCCGGGCCGAAGCGGCCAAGGCGATAATCCACGTTGCCTTTCTGGAACTGCCCAAGGTTCAACTGCTCGTCGGTAAAACCCAGGTCGTCGAAATCCTCGTAGACCCAGGCATTGAGGTCGTTGTCCTTGTCACGTCGGCTGACTTTGCCACCGAACTTGACCTGGGACGCGTAGCCACGCAGATCATAGTCCCGGGCCAGGTCCAGGCGCAGGTTTTTCTCGGTGTCGGTGGTCTTCTGCTCCTCCCAATCCACCTTGTCGAGGCTGAAGTTGGCGGGATCGTAGAACCCCGAGCCGATGATCGGCCGCGGCTTGTCGTTGTCGTAGAAGCCGCCGTTGAAACCGTCGATGCCTTCGAAAGTGGCGCCGGCGATGTGGCCGGGGCTGTCTTCGCTGGATTGGCTATAGCCGCCCTGACCGCTCAGGGTCCAGAGCCCGAACAGGCGCTCGCCACCGAGCACGTAGGATTGAATTTCCTGGGTTTCTTCACGTTGCTTGAGTTTGCGCTCGCCCTCGGCGTCCCCCAATTCACCGGCGGCTTGCGGGTCTTCGAAGGCAATGCTGGCGGCGTTGCGGGTTTCACTGTCCTTGTAGCGGCTATACAGCGTGCGCAGGTAATAGCTACTGGAGTCGTCGGGCTTGTAGTCGAAGTTCAACCCGCCACCGGCCCGCTCGCGACGGATGTCGTAGTCGCGCTGTTCGAACTCTTCGAGGCGTGAGCCTTGCTCGAAATCCCAGGCGCCGCCGGTTTCGACGTTGTCCGAACCGAAGTCACGCTTCTGCCAGCTCAGCGCCGCGGCCACGCCGAAGTTGTCGATGCCATCGCCGAGGCTGAAACGATCGCTGATGGCACCGGAGAATTTCGGGCTGGTCTGGCTGGTGTTCTTGTCATAGCTGGCTTCGCTGCTGCCGGTGTAGAACAGGCCCTTGTGGTCGAAGGCCGAGAGGCTTTTGACGTCCACCGTGCCGCCCAGGGAGTTGGCGTCCATGTCCGGCGTCAGGGTCTTGATCACCGACAACGATTGCACCAGCTCCGAAGGCAGCACATCCAGGGCAACGGCCCGGCGTTCGCTCTCCGGGGCTGGCACCAGCGTGCCGTTGATGGTCACGCTGTTGAGGTCCGGGCCAAGGCCGCGCACGCTGACAAACCGACCTTCGCCCTGGTCGCGCTCGACGCTGACACCGGGCAGGCGTTGCACCGCTTCGGCGACGTTTTCATCCGGCAACTGCGCCACGCCGTCGGCATGCACCACACTCTTGATGCTGTCGGCGTTGCGCTGCTCCTTGAGGGCCTGGTCGATGCTGGCCGCCTGGCCGACCACTTCAACGTGTTCAGTGGCCGCCTGCTCGGCGGCGCTCAGCCGCTCACTGGCAATGGCCATCGCCAATGCGGTGAACGTGAAACCGACGAGCCCGGCAGTGCTTGTGCGGTGATACATGGTGGTCCTCCCCAGGAATCCGGAAATCCGCCAGGCAATGGCCCGGCAACTGGGAGGGCACGCTAGGGGTGCTGAATGACGGTTCTGTGACAGGGTTTGGCTGGAGGGGCAGCAATCGGCTGATTTAGCGGGGCTGGCGAGCCGGAATGAGCTGAAATGACCTGGTTTCGAGCCGCCCAGACAATCCGCAGCCGATCACTTTTGTGGCGAGGGGATTTATCCCCGCTGGGCGCGAAGCGCCCTCCTTCATATTGCCTGACATACCGCGATGCCTGGTTTTAGGGTCGCTTCGCAACCCAACGGGGATAAATCCCCTCGCCACAATGAGATAGGTGGCGAGGTCATGAATGAAAAGTTCAGATAATGGATGAGCTGATTCGACCTCCCCCACCCCATCACCCGCCGTCACCGCACTGTCACATTCATCTGCTGTGCTGGGCCGCATTCCGCTTCTGCCAAAGGATTCCGGCCATGTTCTCCGTGCTGCGCCCGCACTGCCTCAAACTCGCCCTGCTCCTGCTGGCGGCCAACGTCGGGTTGATCCTGCACTTGGCCAGCGGCGAACTCAAACCCGTCGCCGAATGGGTCTGGCTGGACATCCTCGGCGAAGGTGGCTCAGCGCTGCTGGCGCTGGTCTGGTTGGGGCTGGTGCTGAAAAGCCGCCCGACCGGACGGGTCACTAACTACCTGATCCTGGGCCTGGGCTGCATCTTCTTTTCCTGGTGGATCGACAGCCTCGATGAATTCATCCGCCTGCCCGACAGCATCACCTGGGACCACTGGCTCGAATCCGGGCCGATGCCGGTGGGCATGATCCTGTTGACCCTCGGCATCTATCATTGGCACCGGGAGCAACTGGCGATCAACGCGCAGATGGAGAAGCGCGAGCGGCTGTTCCGTGAGCATCGTCTGTTCGACAAACTTACGCCGTTGGGAGGCGCCGACTTTCTCAAGCACGAACTGTCCGCCAGCCTGGAAGACAGTCGACGCCGCCAGCAACCTTTGTCGCTGCTAGCCCTGGACCTTGACAACTTCACCGCCATCAACCAGCGCTTCGGCCACGGCGAAGGCGACGCGGTGTTGCAGGCCGTCAGCCAGTTGCTGGTATTGAACCTGCGGCGCCAGGATCTGCTGTGCCGCCTGGCCGGTGATCGCTTCGTGGTGCTGCTGCCCGATACAGGCGAGAGCCAGGCCCGGCGCTTGGCCCTGGAGCTGGAGATTGCGGTGCGCAGCCTGGCCCACAAGACCCGGCAACACAGCGAACGGTTGCAACTGGTCGCCAGCACGGCGGTGGTGATGGCGTTCGACGAGTCCCCCGAAGCCTTGCTCAAACGCCTGAACCTGGCGCTGGCCCAGTCCCGGACCACATTGGCGAAAAGCGCATGACGCTCAAGACGTGCTGGTACGAAACCGACAGCCGCTTCATTCCGGGGCACTATCAGCCTGCCGCGCTGATCGACCTAGCGCTGTCGCGGGACATCGACAGCCATCGCCTGCTGCGCGGCACCGGGTTGTTTCACGACGATATCCTCGCCGGCCAGAGCCGTATCAGCCCGCAGCAGTTCCTCGGTCTGATCGACAACAGCCGGCGCCTGCTGGATGCCAGCGACAGCAGTTTCCTGTTTGGCCAGCGGCTGTTGCCGGGCCACTACGGGCCTGCGAGCCACGCTTTGCGCCACGCGCAGAATCTGCATCAAGCCCTGCAAACCCTGATCGACCAGCAGGCGCTGCTCAGCCCGCTGGCCGCCCCGAGGCTGCTATTGGACGAGCACTATGCCTACCTCCATTGGCTTGACAGCTGCGGCGCCGATGAACAATGGCGCTTCGTACTGGAGGCGAGTATGACCTCGATGGTGGCGATGAGCACCTGGCTCAGCGGCGAACGCCTGCCCTGGCAATGCAGCTTTCGCCACAGCGAACCACGTTACGTCGAGCAATATTGGGTGCACCTGGGTGAGCACACCCAGTTCGACCGCCCCCTGGACCTGATGCGCCTGCCCCGCCACTGCCTCGCCCAGCCCTGGCCCAACGTTTCAGCCACCGCCGGCCAGGTGGCGCGGATCGAAGCCCGGGAACAGCTTGATCAACTGGGCTTCGCTTCAAGCTTTCTGGATTGTATCTACGACTACCTGCACGCTCATGTGCAGCAGACGCTCAGCCTGGAACAGACCGCCCAGGCCTTCGCCATGAGCCCGGCAACCCTCAAGCGCAAGCTGCACAAGCACCACACCGGATTCCAGCAACAGGTGGATCGGGTGCACACCCATGTGGCTTTGTATCTCTATCAGGTCAAAGGGTTCAGCAATGAAGAAGTGGCGCAGTACTTGCGCTTCAACGACACGGCGAACTTCCGTCGTTCGTTCAAGCGCTGGACCGGTAGCACGCCGAACCTGATTCGGCAGTTGTTGATGCTGGGGTGAGGCTTATAGGTACTGAAGTCGGACACAACCTTGTGGCGAGGGGATTTATCCCCGTTGGGCTGCGCAGCAGCCCCCCTTTTTATCACCCAAGCATTGAGTCGACTGTGCTTTTTTTGGGACTGCTTCGCAGCCCAGCGGGGATAAATCCCCTCGCCACAAATGCGAGCTTGCGGGCTCAGTGCCCGCGGATGTAGTGCTCCAACTGCCGGATCAAATCCGCCTGTTCGACAATCGCCTCTTTCACCAGGTCGCCGATGGACAGCAGGCCGATCAACTGCCCGTTATCCAGCACCGGCAAGTGCCGCAGGTGGCTGTCGGTCATGACTTCCATGCAGCGATCGATGCTTTGCTGGCTGTCGGCAGTGATCACGGGCGCGCTCATGATGGTGCGCACCTGGGTGCCCACCGAGGAGCGCCCTTGCAGCACCATCTTGCGCGCGTAATCGCGCTCGCTGAACACGCCCACCACTTGCCCGTCTTCGATCACCGGCAGCGCGCCGACGTTTTTCTCGGCCATGATTTGCAGTGCTTCGAGCACCGTCTGTTCCGGAGCGATGCTGTGGACCTGCTGGTGCTGCACGCTTTTGAGTCTCACCAGTTGAGCGGCGGTTTTCATTGCTTATTCCCCTAGCAGCTTGCCTGATACTTTCGCTTGAGAACCCCTTGTGGCGAGGGAGCTTGCTCCCGCTGGGCTGCGCAGCGGCCCCAGGATCTTGCGGGCGCTGCGCACCCGAGCGGGAGCAAGCTCCCTCGCCACAGAAGCGGGTCAGTCTTCGCCGATCTCGACCACGTCGCCATTGAGGCGCACCGGCCAGACCCGCAGGCGCTGTTCCGGGTATTCCAGGCAATGGCCGTCTTCCAGGCGGAAATGCTGCTTGTACATCGGCGAGGCAATCACCAGGTCGCCCTTGATGCTGCCCAGCAAGCCACGACCGATGACATTCGCGCCGGACTTGGGATCACGGTTGTCGATGGCGTACAGCGGCTTTTCCTCATGCTCGGGCAGGTACAGCAGCGCCACTTGGCTGCCGTCGTGCCAGGCGACCACCCCTGAGTTGGGGACCAGATCGTCACGGCTGCACAGGGCACGCCATTGCAGCGGTTCTTGAGCGACATCGCGGACAGGAATACGAACGACGTTTGACTGGCTCATCAGAGCACCTCCTCGGTAACGGGAATCAGGTGGAGTTCGTGGGCGTGAACCGGCCGGCGCTGGCCGCGTTCCCTGACAAAGTGAACATCCGGATCGCCGCGCCCGTCGTTGACGAAGGTGCGGAAACGCTTGAGCTTTTCCGGATCCTTGAGGGCGTTGGCCCATTCACATTCGTAGCGATCGACCACCAGCTGCATCTGGGCTTCGAGCTCGGCGCCCAAGCCCAGGCTATCGTTGATGATCACGTCCTTGAGGTAGTCCAGGCCGCCTTCCAGGCTTTCGCGCCAGACCGAGGTCCGTTGCAGCTTGTCGGCGGTGCGGATGTAGAACATCAGGAAGCGGTCGATGTAGCGGATCAGCGTCTCGTCATCCAGGTCGGTGGCGAACAACTCGGCGTGCCGCGGGCGCATGCCGCCGTTGCCGGCCACGTAGAGGTTCCAACCCTTTTCGGTGGCGATCACGCCGACGTCCTTGCTCTGGGCTTCGGCGCACTCTCGGGTGCAGCCGGACACCGCGAACTTGAGCTTGTGCGGCGAGCGCAGGCCTTTGTAGCGATCCTCAATGGTCAAGGCCATCTGCACGCTGTCCTGCACGCCGTAGCGGCACCAGGTGCTGCCCACGCAGGATTTTACCGTGCGCGTGGATTTGCCATAGGCATGCCCGGTCTCGAAACCGGCTTCGATCAGCTCGGCCCAGATGTCCGGCAACTGGTGCAACTGGGCGCCGAACAGGTCGATGCGCTGGCCGCCAGTGATCTTGGTGTAGAGGTCATATTTCTTGGCGACCACGCCGATGGCGATCAGCTTGTCGGCGGTGATTTCCCCACCGGCGATACGCGGCACGACCGAGTAGGTGCCGTTTTTCTGCATGTTCGCCATGAAGGTGTCGTTGGTGTCCTGCAACGGCACCAGGGACGGGTCCATGATCGGCTGGTTCCAGCACGACGCCAGGATAGAGCCCACCGCCGGTTTGCACAGGTCGCAGCCGGTGTGACCACGACCGTGCTTGGCCAGCAGTTCTTCGAAGCTGATGATGCCTTCCACCCGCACCAGGGCGTACAACTCCTGGCGGGTGTAGGCGAAATGTTCGCACAGGCTCTTGTCGACGCTGACGCCGCGGGCAGTCAACTCATGCTCGAACACTTGCTTGACCAGGGCCGCGCAACCACCACACCCGGTACCGGCCTTGGTGTCGCATTTGAGCTGGCCCAGATCAGTGCAGCCACCGTCGATGGCCGAGCAGATCGAGCCCTTGGTGACGTTATGGCACGAGCAAATCGTGGCGGTTTCCGGCAGCGCCGCCGGCCCCAGGGTCGGGGCGCCTTCGGACGATGGCAGGATCAGGCTGGCAGCGTCCTTGGGCAAGGCGATACCGTTCTGCATGTATTGCAGCAAGGTGTCGTAGTAGCTGTTGTCGCCCACCAGCACCGCGCCGATCACGCGCTTGCCGGCGGCGTCCACCACCAGTCGCCGGTAGCTGGCGCTGGTTTCGTCGATGAATTGGAAGCTGCGCGACCCCGGGGTGTTGCCATGGGCGTCGCCGATGGAGCCGACGTCCACACCCAGCAACTTGAGCTTGGTGGACATGTCGGCCCCGGTGAAGGCGTCAGCGCTTTCGCCGCACAGCCGGGCCGCGACATTGCGGGCCATCTGGTAGCCCGGGGCGACCAGGCCGAAAATGCTGCCGTTCCAGGCCGCGCATTCGCCGATGGCGTAGATGTCTGGGTCGCTGCTCTGGCAATGGTCGTCGATCACCACGCCACCGCGCGGACCGATCTGCAGATCGCTTTGGCGAGCCAAGGCATCCTGGGCACGGATGCCGGCGGAAAACACGATGAGGTCGGTTTCCAGGAAATCGTCGTCGCCGAAATTCATTCGATAACGGTACTGCTCACCGGCGCTGATGGACTGGGTGCCCTTGGACAGGTGCACGCCGACGCCCAGCTTCTCGATACGGGCCTTGAGGGCCAAGCCGCCCTGGGGGTCCAATTGCACCGGCATCAGTCGGGGGGCGAATTCCACCACGTGGGCCTCCAGGCCCAGGGTCTTGAGCGCGTTGGCCGCTTCCAGGCCGAGCAGGCCGCCACCGACCACCACGCCACGACGGGCATTGCTGGCGGCAGCGCGGATCGCGTCCAAGTCTTCGAGGGTGCGATAGACCAGGCACGAATCGCCTTCAGCACCTTCAATCGGTGGCACGAACGGGTAGGAACCGGTGGCGAGCACCAGTTTGTCGTAGTGAAGGCGATCATGGGCGGTAACGACCTGATGGGCGTCACGGTCGATTTCCAGCACCGGCACACCCAGGTGCAACGTGACGCCAGGGGTCTGGTACAACGACGCTTCGCCAAGGGCCAGGGACTCGGCATCGCGGCCCGAGAAGTACTCGGACAGGTGCACACGGTCGTAGGCACGCATCGGCTCTTCGCTGAACACATGCACACGGTAATGATTGAGGGCACCGCGCTCGATCAATTGCTCGACGCAGTGATGGCCGACCATGCCATTGCCGATCACGATCAGCGTTTGCAGCTTGTTCAGAGAAGCAACGTTGGAATTCATAAAAAGCACCCGACAAAAGCCCATCACGATTTTGAAAGCAAAAAAAAGACGCCTGAAACCTTGCGGTTCCAGGCGTCTTTGCCTGTTCTGTGCGGTATCGGCCCGGCGACTGCGCCCTGACCTACCGATGTCCCCCGGCCTGCTGGCGCTCGATCTTCGTTGACCGACGGGGCTGCCCACTCGACTGTGTACACGGTGGGCCTGGATAGCCTCTTGCAGCGAGCGTGCCAAACCTAATCCGCAACGCTATTGGCAACCTCGCATTCGCCGACGATCCCCTGTGGGAGCGGGCCTGGCCGCGAAACCGTCGGCCCAGCCACCGCAAGCTGAGCGGCCTCTTCCGCCGTTTCCCAAGCACCGCCCACTGCCTTGCGATGGTGCGATCACCCGCCTGCGGCTTCATAAAAGTGCAGCCATTCAAACCTGTCGGGAAAAATCCTGAACCATCACCCACCCGGATTTTCACAATAAGTGAGGCCCCCGTCCGGTGTCGCGCAGGTGACTTGCCCGGCCCGGATCGAGGCTTGCTGTCCAACCCGAGAAAAAGGAGATTCAGCGATGAAAATCAATGAAGTCATGAGTCGGGAAGTACGCACGGTCTCCCCCGAGACTTCCTTGCGCGAAGTCGCGCAAATCATGCGCCAAGCCGACATCGGCGCGCTGATCATCAATCAGGACGACCGTATGGCCGGTATGATCACCGACCGTGACCTGGTGGTTCGAGCCATGGCAGATGGCATGGACATGAACACCCCGGTCAGTCGGATCATGAGCGATGAGGTGCGCTACTGCTTCGAAGACGAAGAGATCGACCATGTGGCCAAGAACATGGCCCAGATCGAAAAACGCCGCCTGCCGGTGGTCAATCGCGACAAGCGCCTGGTGGGCATGGTCTCGCTGGCCAACGTCGCCAGTTGCAATGCCGACAAGCTCAGCGCCAATCTGCTGCGTGGTGTGGCCCGGCCCCATTAAAACACCCCCCGAAGCAAGCACGAGGCGTTTATCCGGCATGCACTTTGCGCTGGGAGCGAGCCTGCTCGCGATAGCGGTGGGTCAGCTTGAAGGGTTATCGGCGGTCCTGGTCACCATCGCCACGATACTGGCCAATAACTCTTCCTTCGCCTCGTCAGCGCTGACTTCCCCAGTGGCGGCGGCATTGGACAATGCTTCCGCCGCTCCCAGCATCGCCCGCAAACCGGCCTGGGTGATGCCCTTCGTGCCGGCGAACGGCTCCAGCACCGCACGGCACTTGTCGAGAAAAATACCCTCGTATTCGCGCTTGATACGTTCCAGCTCCGGCGAACTGTTCAACGCCGCGATCACCCCGGGAATCTCTCGGCCCTGCAACAGCACGCACTCGACGTAGGAAGAAGCAATCACCGCCGCCCGACTTTGCAGGGTCGCGTCGCTGGCGTCCAGGGCTGCGTCCATCAACGCGGTCTGGCGGGCGTCGAAATCCTGGTACAGCGCCGCCAGCAACCCGGACCGGGTGATGAAGTGGTCGTAGACGATGGGCTTGGTCACCCCCGCCTGGTCCGCCAGCCGCGCCAGCGTCAGGGCGTCGCTGCCCTCCTCCCGCACCAGTCGCCAGGCGACATCCAGCAATTGGCGCTGCCGGTCATGCCGGGATAAACGACGACGAGGTGACGCCTGCGAATGTTCGTCAGTGCTTGACATGCTAACTTTACCAACCGTAACTTACTAAGCGTAACTTAAGCATACCTGTCATCAAGACCTCGTGACCAGAAGGAGTTTCGCCATGCATGCACTCATCGTTGTGGCTCACCACGATCCGCGCTCCCTCACCCACAGCCTGGCCGGAAAAATCGCCGAAGGCATCACCCGCGCCAACCCCGCCGATACGTTCGAGATCGCCGACCTGGCCGCCGAAGGCTTCGATCCGCGTTTCAGCTTTGCCGACCATGCCGTGCACCACCGCGAAGCCTTGCCGCCGGCGGATGTGCTGGCCGAGCAAGCCAGAATCGACCGTGCCGATACGCTGGTGCTGGTCTATCCGATTTACTGGTGGTCCATGCCGGCGCTGCTCAAGGGCTGGATCGACCGGGTGTTTTCCAACGGCTGGGCATTCGATTTCAGCCTCGACAAGCCCTTCATCCAGAAATTGCAGCACTTGCAGGTCCATCTGGTGGGGGTCGGCGGCGCCGATGCCGACAGCTTCCAGCGCCACGGCTACGGTGAGGCCATGACCACGCAGATCGACCATGGCATTTTCGGTTACTGCGGCGCCCGCGTGGTGAGTTCCCAGCGCTTGCTCGACTCGGAAACCGCCGATCCACAACAACATCTGCAGACCGCCGGCATTATCGGCCAGCGCTTGTTCGCAACGCTCGACGAAACCACCCATGCCCCCGCGACCGCATGCGCCTGAACTCAGAGCGCGCGACCACGGGCGGCCGACAGTGTCGCGTCACGCCCGTAGATATCCGGAACGTACACCGCCTGGCCCTGGCTGTCCGCTTGTGCTGTCCAGTAGCCCAGCAGGATCGGCACGGGCCGGGCCAGCCTGAACTCGTGGGTCGACTCACTGGCCAGCAACGTCTCAGTGCGGGCGCGTTCGGCCGGGCTTACCAGCAAGTCGCGCAGGCGCATCACTTGCTCGATCCGCACGCAGCCTGAACTGAAGGCTCGCGGGCCTTTGCTGAACAGTGCCTGGCTCGGTGTGTCATGCAGGTACACCGAAAACGGGTTGGGAAAACGAATCGCCATTTTGCCCAACGGGTTCTTCGGGCCTGGATCCTGGCGCAACATGAGGTTGCCCGGGTGCTCCCAGTCGATATCCTCCGCCAGCAATGGCAGGCCATCACCATCGAGAATCCGCAGGTTGTGGCGGCTGAGAAACTCCGGATTGCGGCGGATCTCGGGCAGTTTGTCTTCGCGCATGATGGTCGGCGGAATGGTCCAGGTCGGGTTGAGTGTCAGTCGGGTGACGTGGGATTTGAGCAACGGCGTCTGCCGTTGCGCACGGCCCACCTGGGTGCGGGTTTGCCACACCGGAGCGCCGCCCTGGTAGACCGTCAACTGCGCCGCTGCCACGTTGACTAGGACACTGTCGGCCTCCACGTCCTGGGCCAGCCAGCGCATGCGCTCCAGGTTGATGCGCAGCTGCTCGCGACGCATGGCCGGGCTGATGTTCAGCTCGGTGACGGTCCACGGCCCCACCACCCCATCGGCCTGCAACGAATGCTGGGCCTGGAAGCTCTTCATCGCCTCCACCAGCATGGGGCTGTAGTGCTCGTCGCTCAACTGCGGCGGCGTACTCAGGTAACCCTCGTTGAACAGTCGTTGGGCCAGGGCGGGTACGCGGGCGTCCTGTTTGTCCGGTTGCAGCAACGGCCCGCCCGGCACCGCTTGCCATTCGGCTAAAGGCTGTTGTCGCAGCCGGGCATAGAGGCCACGCAGGTTGCGGTAGAGGTCCAGGTTCGGCCGTGCCTGTTCAAAAGCGTCGGCCAGGTTCCGCAGGCCCAGCCCGGCGATGGCCAACACCACGGCCGGATGGTCCTGTGGCGGTGGATTGGCCTTCCACACCGGTTCCAGCCGGTCTTGAGGCAGGTAGCCGAAACGCAGGTCATGCAAGGCTTGCAGGTAGCGCCGGCTGATGGCGATGTCGGCACAATGAGGGCCTTGGGTCGCCCCCTCGACCGGCAAGCCATAGCGCCCGGGATCGAGACCGTCGTCGGCCAGTTGTTGCAACTGGACCTGCAACGCCCCCCGTCGTTCGTCGTCCGACCAGACTTCCTGGCCTGCGTTTTGCTGATAGAACGCTTGCAAATCGAGCTGCGTCGGAAAGTCGACGCCCACCGCGACGTCCGGGCACGCGACCGCCAATTGCGCCAGTGTGGTCTGCACGAGCGCCGGATCGCTGTCTTCGGCTGTCGCGACCAATGGCGCAGTGAGCAATAAAAGGCTCAGGTAACATGCGGACTTTTTGAACAACTGCTTTACTCCACTCCATGGCCGTCTCGTTGACGGTGAATTTTGCGACAGGTACGACCCGCCATCATGCAAACAAACGAAATCGGACGGGATGCCGCGAACGAACACCACGCTGGAAACGCTTCGCCTGTACAGGGCTTTTTGCGCCGACTCTGCCTGGTCATGCTGGGCCTGGGCGTCATTTGCAGCCCGGCACTGGCCGAAAAGAAGACGAATTCGCAAACGCTCTACAACAGCCTCGCCCACGCAGCGCCGGAACTCAATCCCCTGGCGCTCAAAAGTGCCCTGAGCGCCATGCAATGCGCGGTCGCCAATGGTGCCAGCCAGGCCCGCCACCTGGCGGTCATCGACTACTCGCAACCCTCCACGGCCCGTCGCCTGTGGATCTTCGACCTGCGTCAAAAGAAGCTGGTATTGCGTGACCTGGTGGCCCACGGGCAAAAATCCGGGGAAAACTTCGCGACGCAATTCTCCAATCGCCTGGGCAGCTACCAATCCAGCCTGGGCCTGTTTCGCACCCAGGAAAGCTACCAGGGCACCCACGGCTATTCGTTGCGCATGGACGGCCTGGAGCCGGGTTTCAATGACCAGGCCCGCGATCGGGCCATCGTGATCCATGCCGCCGACTACGTGAACCCCTTATGGAGCGTGCGCCAGGGCCGCATCGGGCGCAGCCAGGGTTGCCCTGCCGTACGCCCCCAGGTGGCACGCCAGGTGATCGACAAGCTCAAGGGCGGTCAATTCATGTTTTCCTGGTATCCGGACCCCAGTTGGCTCAAGCGTTCGGCGTACCTCAACTGCCAGCCGCAACAGGTGGCGAGCATTCTGGCTACCAGCGGCGGTTAGATGGCACCTTTGTGGCGAGGGGATTTATCCCCGTTGGGCTGCGAAGCAGCCCCAATGCAGCAGACTCCATCTTCCTGGCACACCGAGCTGGCAGATTTCAGGGCTGCTTCGCATCCCAACGGGGATAAATCCCCTCGCCACAGGTTAATATGCCGGCCTTTCGAATCCCTGGCGTTGCCTGAATGAATTGCGTAGCCCTTCAAACCCTTCACGCCCATTTGCTGACTGCCCTGGAGTCGGCGCCAGAAGAAACCCGGCGCCTGTTCCATGGCCGCGGGCGCTGCTGGCCGGGCCTGGAGCAAATCACTGTCGACTGGTTACAAGGGGTGGTCCTGGTCTCGCTGTTCAAGGAACCGGAACCCACGCACCTGGAGGATTTGATCGCGACACTGCTGGCGCTCGCTACGTCGTCGGCCTGGCAACACAGCAAGGCCCATACGCTGGCCGTACAGCACCGCTACCTGCCGCAAAGCCTCACCCAATGGCTGGTGGGCGAGCCCATTGACGAATGGACCCTGACCGAAGGCGGCCTGCGTTACCGGATCGATCTGGGCAAGAAGCAGAACAACGGCCTGTTCCTCGACATGCGTTATGGCCGCGACTGGGTGCGGGCCAATGCCAACGGCAAGCGAGTGTTGAATCTGTTCGCCTACACCTGCGGTTTCTCGGTGGCAGCCATCGCCGGCGGTGCGCGGCACGTGGTCAACCTGGACATGTCACGTGCGGCCCTGAGCCGAGGTCGCGACAACCATCGCCTGAACAGCCATGACCTGGGCCAGGTGAGTTTCCTCGGCCACGATTTATTCAAGTCCTGGGGCAAGGTGATCAACAGCGGGCCGTATGACCTGGTGATCATCGACCCGCCCACCTTCCAGAAAGGCAGTTTCCTGCTGACCAAGGATTACCAGCGCGTCCTGCGCCGCCTGCCGGAACTGCTGACCACCGACGGCACGGTCCTGGCCTGCAGCAACGATCCGGCCACCGGCCCGGACTTCCTCATCGACGGCGTCACCCGCGAAGCACCGGGCTTGATGTTCGAACAGCGGCTGGCGAATCCGCCGGAGTTTCCAGATGCCGACATGGCGTGTGGCCTGAAGGCGCTGGTGTTCAGGATGACGGCCTCTGGCGAGGGTGCCGGCCAGTAACCTCTATTGCGTGCGCAACGACCACCAAGGGCTGACCAGGCCTGTGGTGATCCGCTTGACCATCCCTTCAACCTCCCGGCTCTTGACCGAGCGATAGATGGCCATGGTGCGCCGCAACTGGTCTTCGCTGAGCGTCACCGGCTGGCCGGCGGCCCAATCCACATCCGCCACCGCCTCGAGCCTCACACGGTGCCAGACGATCCCTTCTGGCCCGGTGACGGATTCCAGGGCACTGGGCAGGTCGGCATCCGGGTGTGCCAGGTTATCCAGCAATACCTGGGGCCAATGGGAAGGGTCCACCGGCTCGCTGAAGGCATCCACCAGATCGTCTTCCACGGTGTCCCAGATCGCCAAGCCGTCGGACCACTCGCGGGACATCAACCCCAGGTAGGGACGCCAGGTCAGTTCGCCGACGCGGGGTATTTGATCGTTGCCGTTAAAGGAGTCCTGGGCGTCGCTGAGCCAGTTGATGAAGCCTTCCCGTGTCATGGCCGCCCGCAACTGCGAGACGTCGGGATAACGCCCGCTCAATACTCTGCCCCAATAGTCATGGTGGCGGCCCAGGAAGCTCGCGAAAGGCACCCTTTGCGGCTCGAGGCGGGCACGTTGAACCGCCTGGAACATCAGGAAATGCGCCTCCAGTTCGGGGACGTCCGGCGGTTGCCTGTCCAGCACGCGGGCCTGCAAGCGTGTGCGCAGTTGAGCCAATTGCTGGTCGAAATCCGCAACCCGTGCCGAGAGGTCGGCATAGATGTCCGGGAAACCGGTGTAGTACTGCAGGATGCTGGTCGCCCTTTGTCGATCGCCGGCGGCCAACCCGCCTGACACATCGGCATCGGCGTCACGGATGAGGCCGGAGTACCAATCGATGAAACGCCGCCCGCCGGCATCGTCGCGGGCCACTTCCAACGCCCGCTGGAGTTCGTTGAAGGGATCAAGCCAGTCGTCGACGGTGTAGCGAAAAGCCTGGGGGTCCACGGCCCGCAGGATTCGGATCTGGGCGCTGGGCAGTGGATTATCTTCGAGCCAAAGCCCCAGGGTATTCCCCGTTGGCAGGTTGCCCAGCGCCGGGATCAAGTCACCCTGAATGTCGGTGATGCGATTGCCCTTGAGGTCGATGAAGATTGGCTCGGATGATGTTTTCGAGAGCAACCGCAATGCCAGCGCGGGAACGCGTTCAAGCCCGGCGTTGGCCAGCTCCAGCGCCTCCAAGGACACCAGTTCGGGGAGGTCCGGTAAATCGCGACAGTTGTTACCGCTCAGCCGTAAATCCCTGACGGTCGTGGCGCTACGCAGGAATGCACTGCCCTCTTCATCCAGGCGCAGGCCACAGCGAGCCAGGTCCAGGGTGCGCAATCCCGGTAAAGCGGTGATGGCCTGCAACTCCTCGGGGGTGAAATGCAAGTTGTCGGACCATACCAGTTCCCGTAGCGAGGGCAGCTCCGCCAAGCGACCGATGGCCACGGCTCGGTCGGCACCGGGTACGGTCCCGCCGCTCACCTCGGACAGGTTCAGCTCCTCCAGACGAGGAGCACGGTCGGCGCCCAGCAAGGGGGCGAATACCTCCGCGTCCAGGTTGAGTGGATTCCTGCCCAATGACAGCTCCAGCAGGTTGCGAAACTCGCCGGCCGCCGCTGGCACGGTAGTGAGATTATTGCCGTGCAGGCGCAGCGTCTCGATATTGGGAAACAGCCGCAGGAAATCCGAGGGGTCTTCACTCAAGCCCATGTGCGCCAACATCAGCTCTTCGATATGGTCGAAACGCGCGCTGAGGGGCGGAAGCCGGCCGATGTCCCACCCCGATAGACGCAATATCAGCTCGCTATCTTCCCGGTCCGGATCGGGTTCACGTCGCCAGGCCCGGCGAATTTCCCTCGTCACCTCCCTGCGCACCGAAATCAGTTCATCACGGTTGTAACGGCCCTCGTTAGGGTGATGAAGGCCCTCCTCAACCTCCCATTGGCGCAGCCCTTCATCCAGGGTTGCCCATTCAGTCGTCAACCGGCCAACCAGGTCATCGAGACTGATGCCTTCTCGCTCGGCCTGCTCGGTCAAGCCGCGTTGCAGCCCCTCGAAGGCAGCCCCGGCGTAGTGGGGATACAGCCGTTCAAGGCGCCCTTGCAGGGTGCCAAGCCAGCGCCGCAACGGCAGTCGGCCACGGCCGCTCATGGGATAACCAAAGTATCCGTTCAGCCACTGCGGCCCCTCATTCATGTTGTCGAAGCGCTTGAGTCGCAGGTACGGACGCAGACTCTGTCGATCATCCAGGGCTTGTTCAAGAAGGGCCTCACGCAGCTTGGCTGCGTCCCAGATATTCAGGCCCAAGGCATTGCGTGCTTCGTCCGGCATCGCCCTGAGCAACGCTTCTTCCAGGCTCGAAGGCCCAGCCAGTTCGTTATCCGCTTCGTCAAAGGGAAGGTATTGGCCGTCCTCCTGGCGAATGACTTTCAAAGGTCCAGCCTCTCCCACCGTGAGCGGGCCTTGCTGCTCGGGCGAGGACAGACGCAGGTGCAGCCGACCGTGTAATCGCGCAGTGTCGCCAAGCAACCCCATGACCATGGCGTCCCGGTCGGCGCTGCTTTCGCCGCGCTCCAGGGCGCGCAAGGCACGGGTCAGGCGCAGCTCGCTCAGGGCTTCTACACATTGCTTGCCCAGGCGCCCGGTCACCCGGCCTTCAAGCAGGCGCAGCCGGTCCTGGCCTCGAGCCTGGCTGGCCAGTTCGTTGGCCAAGGACTCCGGCAGGCCCGGGAAAGCACGCGCCACGGGAACGGCCTGCGGATCGAGCACTGCGGGCCGGGCCAGGGCAGCGCTCACTTGCGTCCCATGGCGTTCCAGGTAGTCGGACCAGCGCCCGGCCAACAACCGGCTGCGCTCCACCGGGCGCAGTCCGAGGGGGCTTTGCCCCAGCAGCGTGCGCTGTTCATTCAGGCTCAATCCGGCCAGGATGCGATCCGCCCAGGCGTCTTGCTCCAGGTCTGCGTCGTGTACGTCGAGCACGCGCGTAGCGGCTGTGTCACCGGTGACGTGAGCCTGCCCGCCGTCGTGATAACGCAGCCTCAGCTCGCTTGGCCAACCCGGCAAATCCACAAGGGTGTGGGCGATTTGCACAGGCACATGCCCGGGCGCTTCATCACGCCGCAGACGGCCAATGGTCTGCTGCACCTTTTGCCAGTTGCGCGCTTCACTCAGGGCGTCGGCGAATAGCGCCGGCAGCGGCTGTCCTTCCACTTGCAGGTAACGCAGGTGCGCCTCACTGATGCCGGCCTGTCGCTGCAAGGCAAGGATCGTCTTGTCGTCCAGCTCGCCTGGCGTTTCGGCAAAGTCGCGCAGCAGTTCCAGGTTGCTGCGCTGCAATGGGTTGCGGTGCGCCCAGCGCCAGCCGCGAGCACGGCTCCATTCCAGCAGAGGCGTCACGCCTCGATGGCCGGCGGGCAGGCGCAAGCCCAAGGCGTCGGCAGTCCCTTGCACCTCGAAATACTGGCCCTCGACCTGCACCCACGCCTGGTCGGCCGTGCGCCAAACACCCCAGGCGTCCTGTTCGGCCACCAAGGGGGGGCGCTGCCGGGCCTGGAACGGCGTGACATCGCCATTCCACAGGCGTGTCGTACCGTCACTCAGCGGCATGGGTTCAACGGCCCCGCCGATAAAACCCAGATAGGCACCTTGAGCGATCCCAAACAAGACGTTGAAGATATGGTCGATGCCTTCCTGGGCGTGGCCTTCGTTGAATGCCTGGATACCTTCGAAGAACTCATACACCAGGCGTACCCCGCCCACCGCCGCTGCGGCCATGCCAATCGGTGCGCAAAACGGGATGAAACTGACGGCGAGCATCAGCGAACGCTCCGCGAGGCTTTCCCAATACTCGAAGCGTGCCAGCAGCGCCTGCCAGTCCTGGTCCTTGGTGGGGACCATCAGCGTCGAGGCATTGGCCAGGATATGGGTGCGCCATTCGTGATAGCGATCGTCCCATTGATTTTTGCGCACATCGCCAAGACTCCAGGGCACGTGGGGCGTCGGCACCCGGATACGCCTGGGGTTGCCACCCTCGCCCAGCTCCCCTTCTCGCCAGCCGGTCACACGCGCATGGATTTCCTGGAACAGATTGAGGTTGTCCTTTATCTCCCATTCCACCTGATCATGCAGGGCATCGCCCAGTTGGGCTTGCAGGCGCAACGGGAGGTAACGCATCAGGCTCTGGCGATAACTGCGCTTGCGCAATCGTTCGGCCAGCTGTGCTGCCATGGCCTGCAGGCTGGGGAATTGCTTGACGGGCGCCACCACGTCATGGGGCAAGTGCAAGACCACCGGGCGTACGCCCTGGGCGTTCCCTGCCACCCCCCAGTAGACCCGAGCACCGAACAACGGCACAGACAGCACTTCCAGTGCCTTGATCTCGCAAGCCAGAGGCTCCACGGGCCGATCTTCGAGCTGCACACCGACATAGGCCAGCAAACGCTCACCGGTCTCATCCAGGCGCCCATCCAGCTTCGCCTCGTAGGCGTCGTAGGCCAGCTGACTGCGTGCATAGGCCATGTAAGCCTTGGCAACGGCGGGAACCTCAGCGCCGATATGCGGCAGCCGCTGTGCGAGCAAACGCTGGTAAGCGCCACCCGCGTCCATGCTTCGACACAGAAGGGCGAAACTGGCCGGGGTCATGGGCAGCGGCAGGGTCGCTGACGGAGCGCCCCAGCGATGGAACTCCCCGGGCTGGCCCTTGATGAACAGCTCGCCTTTCTTGTCGAACTCGCTGCCGACGGCGGCATCGGCGGGAGGGTAATTGCGCATGGCCGCTTCGACCACCGACAACGAGGTGCCGAAGGCATCGCGCTTGATCCGCGCCCGACGTACCGCCTCCACGACGCCGCCCTTGCCCTTCACCGGTCCCCAGGCCTGCACGGGCGGCTGAGCCAGCAGCAGGTCGCGCGTAAAGGTATCGGGGGCCGGCAAGTCGACCATCAGCGCATTGAGGGTGTCGCTGTCGCGTTGCAATTGCTGGGTCAGGACCTTGAACCGTTTCTGGTGGGCTCGCGAGGCGCGTTTCAACCAGATGGGCAGCCTGGCGTGGATGAACTCGACATGGGTCTCGAGTGTGGACATGTTGGACCTCCTTCCTTGGGGGCGATTGAATGCGTTGAGGTGGCCGATGCTCTCCAAACTGATTTTTTTTTGAAACCGCGCAACCGTTGCAAGGGGTTGCGGGCGTCAGCGCAGCAAGCGAATCGGTGCTACCTTCGCGCCGCGGCCTGGGTGCGTAGCAGGTCAATGAACAGTCCCAGCTCCCGGTTCACCGGCTCACCCTTGCGCCGCAACATGCCAAACGGCGCCAGTTGTACGTCCAGTGCCACTGGCAGCGCCACCACCAGGCCCATTTTCAGGTAATCGCGCAACGCCGTTTCCGAGAGCACCATGATCGCGTCGGTCAGCTGGATCAGCTGCTGCATGGAATACACCGAGCTGCACTCGATGATGTCCGCTGGCATTGGCAACGCCAGGCGTTGCAGCGCCTGATCGAGGCCGATGCGCGCCGGGCTGGTTTCCGGTTGCAGGATCCATGGCCAGTCGCTGACCAGTTCGGCCAGGGCCAGTTTTTTGCGCCGTGCCAGGGGATGGCCGGCGTGGACTACCACCAGCAGTCGTTCATTGCCCAGTTGTTCGAAGTCGTAGTGCTCGCTGTCGGTGGCAGCGTTGCGTCGGGCGATGGCCAGGTCGATGCGACCTTGCTCCAGCAACTGGATCACCTGGTCGCTGGTATCGCCCATGATGCGGATTCGCAGCTGCGGATTGAGCGCCTTGATCCGCGCGATGGAATCCATGACCAAGTCCGGCGCCGCTCCCATGATGGTGCCGATGGACAGGTAACCATAACCGCCCTGTTGGCGCGCCAGCAGATCTTCGGCGCAGCGATCCAGGCCGCTGAGGGCTAACTCGGCGAAGCGGATCAGTTCCTGGCCCAGGGCGGTCGGGCGCATACCCCGGGGCAGGCGCTCGAACAGGTCGCAACCGAACATGTCCTCGATCTCGTGCAGCATCCGGGTCGCCGCCGGTTGCGACATGTTCAGGCTCTGGGATGCCCGGTGCAGGTTCTGGCTGGCGCTCAAGGCCACCAGCATGTGCAAGTGTTTGTAGCGCAGGCGGTTGAACAGACTGCGCGACAATACAGGATGAGTCATTGATAGGCCCCTGATTACCGATACCTTCAAGGTATCGGTTGTTAGCGAGATTCGATTTGTAACGCATCAATCGCCCGCCGTACAGTCCAGCCCATAAGAACAAATACCTGCTAAAGGACTCCCGCGATGAAGACTCTTCCTGTGTCTGTACTGGCCAAGATTTCCTGGCGCCTGCTGCCCTTCCTGCTACTGATGTACATCATGGCTTTTCTCGACCGGGCCAACGTTGGCTTCGCCAAACAGGCCTTCCAGGCCGACACCGGTATCGGCGACGCCGCATTCGCGTTTGGTGCGGGCGTGTTCTTCGCCGGTTATGCACTGCTGGAAGTGCCCAGCAACCTGATCCTGCACCGCGTCGGTGCGCGGTTGTGGATGTGCCGGATCATGGTCACCTGGGGGCTGGTGTCGGCGGCCATGGTCTTTGCCCACAACGAAACCAGTTTCTACGTGCTGCGCTTCTTGCTGGGCGTGGCCGAAGCCGGGTTCTTTCCCGGTGTCATCCTCTACCTCACCTATTGGTTCCCCTCGGCGGCCCGGGGCAAGGCCATGGGTTTCTTCTACTTCGGCGCGCCGCTGGCGTTCATCTTTGGCAGCCCGCTGTCGGGCCTGCTGTTGGAGCTGGACGGTTTTGCCGGTGTTCACGGCTGGCAGTGGTTGTTCGCCGTTGAAGGCCTGATGGCCTCGGCTGTGGGCATCTGGGCCTATTGGTACCTGGACAACCGCCCCGCCGATGCCAAATGGCTGACGGTCGAGGAACGCCGGCAGGTCCAGGCGCTGCTCGATGCCGAGGACCTGCACAAACAATCCCACGGCCGCAGCCTGCTCAGCGTGCTGTGCCAACCTTCGGTGTTGTACCTGTGCCTGATTTATCTGCTGATCCAGGCCAGCGTCTATGGCGTGGTGTTTTACCTGCCGACCCAGGTCGGCGGTCTGTTGGGCAGCAAGGTCGGGTTGATGGTGGGGCTGGTCACGGCCATTCCATGGATCTGCGCGCTGTGCGCGGCCTACCTGATTCCCGGTTACAGCGACCGCACCGGCCAGCGCCGCCGTACCGCCGCGTTGACCCTACTGATGGCGGCCGCCGGAATCGCCTGCTCGGTGAGCGTTTCCAGCCCATTGCTGGGAATCATCGCCCTGTGCTTCGCCGCTTCCGGCTTCATCGCCGTGCAGCCGGTGTTCTGGACCTTTCCATCCAGCTACCTGGCCGGCAGCGCGGCAGCAGCGGGCATCGCGTTGATCAACTCCTTTGGCGCCCTCGGCGGCTTTATCGCCCCGGTGCTGAAGAATTGGGCCGAAGGCGCCTTCCACTCTCCCGCCGCAGGCCTCTACCTGCTCTCCGTTACCACCGTTATCGCCGCGTTGCTGGTGCTGGGTATCCACTCGCCCGGCCAACGCGCTTCGAAGACGCCCGCCACTGTTTAACTCAAGGAGCTGCACATATGGGTATTCCCACAATCAAACACGTTCGCGCCTTCGTGCTTCGAGGCGGCGGCGCGGACTATCACGACCAGGCCGACGGCCACTGGATCGACGATCACATCGCCACGCCCATGAGCAAGTACCCGGACTACCGCCAGAGCCGCCGCAGTTTCGGCATCAATGTGCTCGGCACCCTGGTGGTGGAAATCGAAGCCAGCGATGGCACCGTCGGGTTCGCCGTGACCACCGGTGGCGAGCCCGCGGCCTACATCGTTGAAAAGCACCTGGCACGATTCGTCGAAGGCGCCCGGGTGACCGACATCGAGAAGATCTGGGACCAGATGTACCAGTCCACGCTCTACTACGGCCGCAAGGGCCTGGTGATCAACACGATTTCCGGCGTGGACCTGGCGCTCTGGGACTTGCTCGGCAAGATCCGCCAAGAGCCGGTGCATCAATTGCTCGGCGGCGCGGTGCGTGACGAATTGCAGTTCTATGCCACCGGCGCGCGGCCGGACTTGGCGCAGAAAATGGGTTTCATCGGCGGCAAGATGCCTTTGCATCACGGCCCGGCCGAAGGCGAGGAAGGCTTGCGCAAGAATCTCGAAGCCCTGGCAACCATGCGCGAGCGAGTCGGCCCCGATTTCTGGCTGATGCTCGATTGCTGGATGAGCCTGGACCTCAACTACGCCACCAAACTCGCGGTCGGCGCCCACCAGCACGGTTTGAAGTGGATCGAAGAGGCGTTGCCGCCCGACGACTACTGGGGCTACGCCGCGCTGCGCAACAACGTACCCAAGGGCATGCTGGTGACCACCGGTGAGCATGAGGCCACCCGTTGGGGCTTTCGCATGCTGCTGGAAATGGGTTGCTGCGACATCATCCAGCCGGACGTCGGCTGGTGCGGCGGCCTCACCGAACTGGTGAAGATCTCGGCCCTGGCCGACGCCCACAACGCGCTGGTAATCCCCCACGGCTCCTCGGTCTACAGCTATCACTTCGTCGTCACCCGGCATAACAGCCCATTCGCCGAGTTCCTGATGATGGCACCCAAGGCCGACGAAGTGGTGCCGATGTTCCACCCGCAACTGCTGGGTGAACCGGTGCCGGTGGAAGGCCGCATGCGCCTGTCGGTCCTTGACCAGCCTGGCTTCGGCGTGACGCTCAATCCGGATTGCCAGTTGCACCGACCTTATCACCGCGAAAGGAGCACGCCATGAACATGCCCCGCAACGCCTTCAAGGCCGCGCTCACCTCAACACAGCCCCAGTACGGTATCTGGGCCGGTTTCGCCACCGGCTACGCCGCCGAGATCATCGCCGGCACCGGTTACGACTGGATGCTGATCGATGGCGAACACGCGCCCAACACCGTACCCAGCATACTCGGCCAGCTCCAGGCCGTGGCGCCCTATGCCACCGCGCCGGTGGTGCGGGCGGTGACTGGCGACGCCAACCTGATCAAGCAGTTGCTGGATGTCGGTGCCCAGACCCTGATGATTCCCATGGTCGAAACCGCCGAACAGGCCCAGGCCCTGGTACGCGCCATGCGTTATCCGCCCCATGGCATTCGTGGCGTGGGCGGCGGCCTGACCCGCGCCACTCGTTGGGACGGTGTGGCGAACTACCTCACCACAGCCCATGAAGAACTGTGCCTGATCGTCCAGGTGGAATCGCGCACGGGCGTGGAAAACGTCGAAGCCATCGCTGCCGTCGAGGGCGTGGACGCGGTGTTCATCGGCCCCGCCGACCTGTCCATCGGTCTCGGCCATGCAGGCAACCCGGGACATCCCGAGGTACAGGAGCGCATCCGGCACGCGGTCGACGCCACCCTCGCGACGGGCAAGGCCTGCGGCATCCTGGCGCCCAACGAAGCCGATGCGCGTCGTTATCAGGCTTGGGGCTGCCAGTTCATTGCGGTGGCCATCGACATCAGCCTGCTGCGCCAGAGCGCCCAGGCTACCCTCGCCCGCTATCGCAAACCTGCCACCGTCCAAGCGCCGTCGCGCACTTACTAAAAGGAGCCTGCCATGTCATCCGTTCCTGTGTTCCAGAACTTCATCAACGGCCAGTTCACCCACAGCGAAGCACACCTGGACGTGTACAACCCGGCCACCGGTGCATTGCTGTCCCGGGGCCCGGCCTCCACCGCCGCCGATGTCGATCAGGCCTTGGCTGCCGCCCGCGCCGCGCAGAAAGCCTGGTCGGCCAAACCGGCCATCGAACGCGCCGGTCACCTGCGACGCATCGCCGGCAAACTGCGGGAGAACGTTGCGCACCTGGCGCGCACCATCACCCTGGAACAAGGCAAGACCAGCGCCCTGGCCGCAGTGGAGGTGAACTTCACCGCTGACTACCTCGACTACATGGCCGAGTGGGCCCGGCGCATCGAAGGCGAAATCATCACCAGCGACCGCCCCGGGGAAAACATCTTCCTGTTCCGCAAGCCCCTGGGTGTGGTGGCCGGCATCCTGCCGTGGAATTTTCCGTTTTTCCTGATCGCTCGCAAAATGGCCCCGGCCCTGCTGACCGGCAACACCATTGTCATCAAGCCCAGCGAAGAAACCCCGAACAACTGCTTCGAATTCGCCCGGTTGGTGGCCGAAACCGACTTGCCGCCCGGCGTGTTCAACGTGGTGTGTGGCGACGGCCAGGTGGGCGCGGCCTTGAGTGGTCACAACGGCGTGGACATGATCAGCTTTACCGGCAGCGTTGATACCGGCTCGCGGATCATGACGGCGGCGGCGCCGAACATTACCAAGCTCAACCTGGAACTGGGCGGCAAGGCCCCGGCCATTGTGCTGGCGGACGCTGACCTGGCGTTGGCGGTCAAGGCGATTCGCGACTCACGGATCATCAACACCGGTCAGGTCTGCAACTGTGCCGAGCGGGTCTACGTGGAGCGCAAGGTCGCCGATCAGTTCATCGAACGCATCAGCGCGGCCATGTCCGCCACCCGTTACGGCGACCCGCTGGCCGAGCCCGATATCGAGATGGGCCCCTTGATCAACCGCCATGGCCTGGACAGCGTCGAGCGCAAAGTGAGAACCGCCCTGCAGCAAGGTGCCAGCCTGATCAGCGGAGGTCGCGTGGCAGACCGCCCCGACGGTTTCCACTTCCAACCCACCGTGCTGGCCGGTTGTAACGCCTCGATGCAGATCATGCGCGAGGAAATTTTCGGTCCGGTACTGCCCATCCAGATCATCGACGACCTGGACGAAGCGATCGCCCTGGCCAACGACTGCGACTATGGCCTGACCTCTTCGATCTACACCCGAGACCTGGGTCGCGCCATGCACGCCATTCGAGGCCTGGACTTTGGCGAAACCTACGTCAACCGCGAAAATTTCGAAGCCATGCAGGGGTTCCATGCCGGGGTACGCAAGTCCGGGGTGGGCGGGGCTGATGGCAAGCATGGCTTGTATGAATACACCCATACCCATGCGGTGTACTTGCAAAGCTGACCGGCGATAGAGCCAGATGGGCCGGGATACCCATTGTGGCGAGGGAGCTTGCTCCCGCTGGGGTGCGAAGCGGCCCCTCTCAAGGACCGCTTAATCAACCGGACACACCGCGTCGCCAGGGTTTAGGGCTGCTACGCACCCCAGCGGGAGCAAGCTCCCTCGCCACAATGGTTCTTTCCGATCCCTCAGACCACCAACGTCGCCCATGCCGACACCAGCAGCAACACCGCCATGGTCCGATTGAACCGGCCCATGGCTACGGCGGAACGGCAGAACCTGGCCGCACCGAGGCCCAGATAAGCCCACGCGGTCATGCACGGGATGGAAATCGCGAAAAACGCCAGGGACAGCCAGAGCACCCGCACGGTACGGTCAGCCTCGGCGCCGGCAAACACGCTGACCACCGCCAGCGCCATCATCCAGGTCTTGGGATTCACCAACTGCAACCCGGCCGCTCCCGCCAGGCCCAGTCGCGGGCCTTCGGCGGGCCGGTCCGGGTCAATGGCCTGGGCCGGCGCGCTGAAAATCTGCCAGGCCATCCAGCTCAACCAGGCAATGCCGGCCCATGAGAGCAATGTTTGAATCGTGGCATGACGCGCCAGCACGTCCCCCAATCCGGTGCCGACCAGGAGCACCAACAAGGCTGCCGCCGCGCACGCGCCGAGGATGATCGGCAAGGTGGTGGCCAGGCCGAAGCGCGAGCTATGGCTCAACACCAGGATATTGGTCGGGCCCGGGGTGATGGAGGCGACAAAGGCGAACAAGGCAAACGGCAGTAACTGATCCATGGAGCAACTTCTCGGTGAATGATCGATCGCTTGATCATCCCCATGAAGCCATGGTCAGTCTGGAACAATTGAGCAGCGCTTGCGGTAGTCCGCCGGGCTCAGGCGATAGGCGCGCTGGAACCAGCGGCCCAAGTGACTTTGATCGGCAAAACCGAGCATGGCCGCCACTGCCACGGCACTCTCGCCACGCGCCAGCAGGCGCCGGGCGCGGGCCAGGCGCAACTGGATCAGATAAGCATGGGGCGCCAGGCCAAAAGCCGCCTTGAACGCACGGGTCAGGCGGAAACGATCCACGCCGGTGACCTGCGCCAAGTCATCCAGGCCGATGTCTTCGCTCAGGTGACTGTGCAGATAATCCCGGGCCTGCTGCGCCACCAATGGCAGCCGTGGATCCGGGTTGATCCGCGCCCGCCAGTGCAGGTGTTGGGTCAGGTTGGCCAACAGCGTATCGAGGGCCGTCTGGCGCACGATGCGGATCTCCTGCTCGTGCAGGCTCTGGAAGGCCATGGCCGTGGCACTCGCCAGCCGCGCATCGTCCGTCAAAGTGGCGGCAAACCCCAACTGGGCGTTGTCCGGCGCCACGTCGAACAAGGAACGCAATTCGCGCTCCAGCCATTGAGGCTCCAGGTACAACGTGCGGTAGGTAAACCCGTGGTCGTGGGGGGCATTGCCGTCATGCAGCTCGCCGGGCTCAAGCAGGAACACTTTGCCCGGCGTACTGTTGTGCTGCTGGCGGCGGCAATGAAACTGCTGCACGCCCTGCTCGGTCACGCCCACCAGATAGGTGTCATGCCAGTGGGGATCATAGGCATGCCCCTCGAAATGCGCGCGCACGGTCTCGATACCGGACGTGGCGTCCTGCTTGAGATCGATCCAGTTGCGCGCTGTCATGCCCTATCCCGCTTGGTGAATGTGCTCTTGGCAGATTAACGGCTGATGAGGAGAGTGTCTGGAAGATTTGTGCAAACCTTGTGGCGTTCGGGTTTGCTCACGATGGTGTTCGGTCTGTAGATGCATCTGTAACTGACCCACCGCTATCACGAGCAAGCTCGCACAGGTTTATAGCCGCCTCAGGAATCCGGAGTAATCACCGGCAACACCGTCTCTACCGCCAAGCGAGCCAATTCAGCATCCTGCTCAGCCTTGACCCCAGAAACCCCGATGGCACCGATGCACTGGCCGTCATGATGAATGCTCACCCCACCTTCAAGCATGCCCTGCACGTGCGGAGCGCTGAGAAACGCGTAACGACCACCATTGATCATGTCTTCGAAAACCTTGCTATCACGCCGCCCCATGGCGGCCGTGCGGGCTTTTTCGGTAGCGATATAGGCCGACAACGGCGAGGCATCGTCCAGGCGCAGCAGCCCCAGGGGATGACCACCGTCGTCCACCACACAAACCGACACCGCCCATTCCCGCTGGTGCGCTAGATCTTTGGCCGCTACCAGCAACATGGCAACGTCTTGTTCAGTGAGTGCCGCTTTGGTTTTCATGGATCACTCCGTGTTGTGCCACAGCAGGCCCGCGAGACAATCAGGCGCCCGCCCAGCAAGCCGAGGAATATTTCCTTCTGCGAACCATAGCGCACATCCAGCGGCTCATTGAAGCCCGGGGCCGGTGGCTTACTGCGGGTGACACGAACATCCATTTCGCCACAATGGATCCACCACAATAACCAATTGTCCGCAAACACAGCAAAAACGTTGACAACCAAATTAGTTAAGAGAGTTAATGGATCCACAGACAAGAACAACATCCGCCTGGAGATCCCTTATGTACCCCAAAAATGCCTGGTACGTTGCCTGCACCCCCGATGAAATCGCCGACAAGCCCCTGGGTCGCCAGATCTGTGGTGAGAAGATGGTTTTTTACCGGGGGCATGAAGGCAAGGTCGCGGCGGTGGAAGACTTCTGCCCCCATCGCGGCGCCCCGCTCTCCTTGGGGTATGTCGAAAACGGCAACCTGGTGTGCGGCTATCACGGCTTGGTGATGGGCTGCGACGGCAAGACCGTCGAGATGCCGGGGCAACGGGTGCGAGGCTTCCCTTGCAACAAGACTTTTGCAGTACAGGAACGGCATGGGTTCATCTGGGTCTGGCCCGGAGACCAGGCGCAGGCCGACCCGGCGCTGATCCATCATCTGGAATGGGCTGAAAGCGATGAATGGGCCTACGGTGGCGGCCTGTTCCATATCCACTGCGACTATCGCCTGATGATCGACAACCTGATGGACCTGACCCACGAAACCTACGTCCACGCCTCAAGCATCGGCCAGAAGGAAATCGACGAGGCGCCGCCAGTGACCACGGTCGATGGCGATGAAGTGGTCACCGCCCGGCACATGGAAAACATCATGGCCCCGCCGTTCTGGCGCATGGCCTTGCGCGGCAACAATCTGGCCGATGACGTGCCGGTGGATCGCTGGCAGATCTGCCGTTTCACCCCGCCCAGCCATGTGCTGATCGAAGTCGGCGTGGCCCATGCCGGCAACGGCGGTTATCACGCCGCACCGCAATTCAAGGCGTCGAGTATCGTGGTGGATTTCATTACGCCGGAAACCGAGACGTCGATCTGGTACTTCTGGGGCATGGCCCGGCACTTCCAGCCGCAGGATGAAGCCCTCACCGCGTCCATTCGCGAAGGCCAAGGCAAGATTTTCAGCGAAGACCTGGAAATGCTCGAACGCCAACAGCGCAACCTGCTGGACCATCCGCAACGCAACTTGCTCAAACTCAACATCGACGCAGGCGGCGTACAGTCCCGCCGGGTGCTGGAGCGCTGGATCGCACGGGAACGGGAAGCACAGGCCGGGTTGATCGCCAGCAGCCATCAACCACAACGGGTGGAGCAACGGCCATGATCGAAGTCCAGGTCGCGGCGCGACACAACGAAGCCCTCGATATCTGCAGCTACGAATTGACGCGTGTCGATGGCGAGCCGCTGCCGGCCTTCACCGCCGGCGCCCATATCGATGTGCACTTACCCGGCGGGCTGATTCGCCAGTACTCGCTGTGCAACCATCCCCAGGAGCGGCACCGCTACCTCATCGGTGTGCTCAAGGATCCGGCGTCCCGCGGTGGTTCGCGCAGCCTGCATGAGCTGATCCAGCCAGGCATGCGTTTGCACATCAGCGAGCCGCGTAACCTGTTCGCTCTCGCCCCGCAAGCCCAGCGCAGCCTGCTGTTTGCCGGCGGCATCGGCATTACGCCGATCCTGTGCATGGCCGAGCATCTGGCCCAGAGCGGTGCCGCGTTCGAGCTGCATTACTGCGCCCGCGCCCGGGACCGCGCGGCCTTTGTCGAGCGCCTGCGCCAGGCGCCTTATGCCGACCGGGTCTTCCTGCATTTCGATGAAGAACCGGAAACCCTGCTGGACGCCGCCAGGGTGCTGGCCGCGCCGAGTGACGATGTGCACCTCTACGTCTGCGGCCCCGGCGGGTTCATGCAACACGTCCTCGACACCGCCAAAAGCCAGGGCTGGCAGGAAGCCTGCCTGCACCGCGAATACTTTGCCGCCGCCCCTACCGACACCCGTGCCGATGGCAGTTTTTCGGTCAAGCTGGCCCGCAGCGGCCAAGTGTTCGACGTGCCGGCGGACTGCAGTGTGGTGCAGGCGCTGGAGCGCCATGGCATCGAGATCCCGATCTCGTGCGAACAAGGGGTCTGCGGCACCTGCCTGACCCGCGTGCTGGAAGGTGTACCAGAGCATCGGGACATGTTCCTGACCGAGGCTGAACAGGCCTGCAACGACCAGTTCACGCCGTGCTGCTCCAGGTCGAAAACCCCGGTGCTGGTGCTGGATCTCTGACAACCACCGGAAAACAGGCACCCAAATCCCGTGGCGAGGGAGCTTGCTCCCGCTCGGCTGCGCAGCACTCGCAAACCAGACAATGCGATTTACCTGAACGATATAGGGCCTGCTTCGCAGGCCAGCGGGAGCAAGCTCCCTCGCCAAAGGGGATGCGTGCTGGCTACACAAATACAGCAGTCATCCGGGCCGTTCACTCCGAACGGAGAATCACCGTCATCCGCTCGTCAGCCAGCGTCGAGCCGAACACTTCGGCGTAGCGCAGGGTCGCGTTGGCATGCTCGCGCATGATTGCCTCGGCGCGGCCACTCTGGCGGTTGATCAAGGCGTCAAACACCGAATGGTGTTGCATATGGGCATAATTGAAGCGGCGAAATTCGCCGGCCATGTTCTGGCGATCCACAGCCAGGGCGGTGACTGAGGCGAATGGCAGATGATCGTTGCGGGCCAGGGCATCGGCAATCGCCGGGTTGTGGCTGCCTTCGACGATCACCTGGTGAAAGCGCATGTTGAGGTCGTGATAGACCTCCAGGTCGTCCTCGGTCACATAACCCTTGGCGAACAGTTCATCGCCCTGCGCCAGGCATTGCTCGAGTATCGCACGGGCCTCTTCAGATAAACCGTGCTCGGCCGTCTGCCGTGCTGCCAGGCCCTCCAGCACGCCACGCACCTCCACGGCCCCGGCGATCTGTTCGGCACTGACCGAACGCACCTGGAAACCTCGTCCGCCGAAGCGCACCAGCAACCCTTCCTGCTCCAGGGTGCGGAACGCCATGCGCACCGGCATGCGCGATACGCCGAACAACTCGGCCGTGGGTATTTCCATCAGACGCTCGCCAGCGGCCAACTCGCCCGAGGCGATCATCTTGCGCAGCGCAACCAGCACCGTTTGGCCGGGCTTACTCATCCAGGCGATTCCACAGAAAAGAAGCCGTCATAGTAGAAGGCTTGGCGCAGCGTGTCACGGCAAGGCAGTGGCAGCCAGGCTGGCCGCCACAGCGGATTGTTCAAACCCCTGCCAACTCGCGCAGCTGCGCCAGGGTCTGTTCGTCCAAGCTGATCCCATGCTCATTGGATTTGCTGCGTTCGCGATGGCGACGGTCTCCCGGCAAGCGCCGCAACCCGACGCCATGCATCTGCCTGACCAGTTCCTGGCTGCGCTCGGCAAAGTTTTGCCCGGCGGTCTTGCTCGGGTCGATCACGATCAACAACTGACCGGTCCACGGGGTCTTGGCACCCGGATGGTTGTGCCAGTCGAACTCGAAGGAAAAATTGCCGCCAGTCAGGGCTGCCGCCAGCAACTCGACCATCATCGACAGCGCCGAGCCCTTGTGCCCGCCAAAAGGCAAGAGCGCTCCACCTTCGAGAATCGCCTTGGGGTCCCGGGTCGGCTGGCCGAGGCTGTCCACGCCCATTCCTGGTGGCAACAACTCGCCCTTGCGTGCAGCAATCTGTACGTCGCCGTGGGCAATGGCGCTGGTGGCGAGGTCGAAGACAATCGGCTCACCGTCAGCCCGTGGTGCGGCGAAGGCAATGGGGTTGGTGCCGAACAATGGGCGGTCCGCGCCATGGGGCACCACACACGTCATGCTATTGACCACACTCAACGCCACCAGGCCTTCATAAGCGAACGGCTCGACATCCGGCCAGAGGGCGGCAAAGTGATGGGAGTTGCGAATGGCCAGGACGGCGATACCGGCACTGCGGGCCTTCGCCACCAGCAATGGACGCGCCGCGGCCAGGGCGGGCTGGGCGAACCCGTTGCAGGCGTCCACCGCGACAAACCCTGAAGCGACGTCCTCGACCATCGGCACGGCCTTGCCGTTGACCCACCCGCTGTCGAGTGTCGAGACATAACCGGGAATGCGAAACACCCCATGGCTGTGGGCGCCGTCGCGCTCGGCCCCGGCGCAGTTTTCAGCCAGGCACCGAGCGACTTCGGTCGACGTGCCATGACGCAGGAAAATTTTCTCCAGCAAGCTCACCAGAGCATCGAAAGACAAGGTGCAAGAAGCGGCATGATCGGATGGCACAGACATCTGAAGCTCCAGAATGATTGTTGGAGGTAGCAACAGCGTAAAGGGACCCGCCGGGGGATTAAACACCGGTTCAGGCGCGCACTGTCAATCCTTGTCCACGGCATCTGCCCGGCGTGGCGGGTCGAAAACCAGCATGCGGTAACTATGTACCACCTTGGCTCTTTCATCGTTGCCTAGTCTGGCGGCTTCCTCCACGTTCGCGCCGCTTTGAGGCGCCCCGATCGAGAAGCAACGATGCTCACTGAAACCACGCCACTTTTATTTCCCGAGGTATTGCACGCCCATCGCCTGGACGAATTGACCGCAACCCACGGACTGACGCAGGCAGACCTCGACTGGTTGCAGCACATCGCCCTGCCCGACCACACCCAGCGCGCAGCGCAGACACCCCCGATGTTCGCCGAAATCATTCTGTTGCAAGCCGATGAAAAACCGCCCATTGCACTGGCCGGCTGCTTTGTCCTCAGCACCTCGTCGAACAGCAGCAAAACCAGCACCCACCCGGCGTTCCTCTACATGCCAAGTGGCGGCATAAAAAAGTTCGACAACCTGGCATCCCTCGAAGCGCAGATTGACCAGATGCGCCGGGACACTGCGCAACGCGACGACCTGTTTCGTCTCTTGTCGATCTCCCAACGCAGCGAACTGAACAGCACCACCGACATCAGGCAGACCCGGCAACTCATCGAAGAGGACGTTTTCAAGACCCAGCTCGAATCCATCGAGCACGCCCAGCGCCTCAATGCCCTGGCCATGGTGAATGAACTGATCAAATTGCCCTCGTTAAGATCGATGCTTGACCAGGTATTGAACGAGGCGCTGCCAGACCTGGATCATCGACAGATCCGCGTGGCCTTCAGCAAGGGGGCTTACCCAGGAAATCCAAGGGCCATCCAGGTGACCGAAAGCCTTCCACTGAGCGATGCCATCCTGGGCTATTTCCATCATCAGGGCTGGCCTGTCGGGCATGACATCGATCTGACTCACCCGGGTACGCCCGCATCGTCCTACAGCCCGCAGCGATGGGAAAACATCATAAAAGACATCGCCAGGAAACTGATTCCAACGCTTATCGGTTGCATTGATGCCTTTTGGGAGAACATGACGACCCACTTTTATATGTCTCGGCGCAAACTGCTTTCCCAAGTCATCCACGACAGACTCTGGGCAACCATCCTGGTCGAGCGGGAAAAAAGACAACTGACGGAGGAACAAAGTCGTGAACTGCTCCGATTGTTCAGGCCCTCGCGCCGGGACGAAGCACTGCTGTTCATCGAAACGATTCGCCTCTGGGAATATGAGCCGCACTTTGTAGAACTTGCAGGCTCCTTGATGATCAGCGCCAAAGGCAACTATCTCTACACCCCCATGCAGGGTCTTCAGAAGATAGACAACCCTCCAGGTTTCAAGGCTGCGCTGTTCGGTCACCCCGCAAGCACCGCACAAAAGGAAGCGCTCTATAGCCTGCTGAGCCTGGAAGAGCGCAACCGTTTCCTGCGCTTTGACGAACCACAGATTTCGGGCAAGCCGCTGGATTTGCCAGTGTCCGAATCCCTGGCGAACGCCATCATCGAAAAACAGAAGAATAACTTTCATTACGCACTGGAAATGTCTCGCCAGGGCGATGTCGACATCCACGCGCTCATCGATAAGGCGTTGGATATACGCACCTTCATCAATAAAAGCCTGTTGGACCCGCCTACTGCCGGACACTGGGGGACTCATCCCGCTTTTCATGGAAGTCTGCGCCCATCCAACTTCATGGCTGATCAGATGCAAAGAAAGGTCAAGAGCTACACCGATGTCGAAGCCGCTTTCGATAGCCTCTTTACCCGGTTGCCGACCTCCCACAACGTTTCGCTGCACAATGGGCTCCGGCAATTACTGGCTGAACTGACCAATGTTTTTTCCTTGGGGATACGGGCCGAGGCCGAACTCAGGGAACTTAATGCGAGCCTGCCGTCGATTGCCAATGACCTGATCAGAACGGTTTTTGCCTACGATTCAGAATACCCGGACCGTGCCCAACGGATCGGCGTCAGGGGCTTCCGGCCGGATGTCTATTCGTTGACGCTGGCCTGTAGCGAAGAAGACCGAACGGTTTATCTGCCCCTTGCCAACTGCTTTTTATTAACTGAGCGCGGAGGCCTCGATACCCCCTATTCGGGCATGGCCATCCTGTGGACGCCCGCCGATGGCTTGCAGGCGTTTTCGTCCGTAGATGTTGCGACCCAGCAATTGAATCGGCACCTGCTCGATTCCCGAAAACGCTTTGGGTTGCTCGCCAACCTCACCCCGGCCCAACGCCAACCTCATGGACGCTATCAACTCCAGGCATATGAACTGATCGAGGACAACGTGCTGGTGAATCGGATGAGTTCGTTCATCAAACACTTTGAGGCCGAGCATGCTTATCTGACCACCTTGAAAGCCGGAAGCTGGCAACTGACCGGCAAGGCTCTGTCGAGAAGCCTTCAGGCATTGCTGGACAAAGGCGCGCCGACCAATCTCAAGCGCGCCACCCACATTGCCCGGGCCAATAAGCAGCAACAGCAACTCCCCGCCTGGCTCGGTACGGCGGCACTTGACGATCAACGCCTGCACGTCGAGTTGCTTGAGCAATATAAAAACAGCGTGGTCGATGGCAAGGACTATCTGGACGGTATCGAGCCGCTGCGCACCTATGTGCGTAATAAATTGAAAGCACTGCTGAGCGCACGCTTCGCTGCAAACAACCTTGACCCCGACACCCTCCAGATCACACCAAACCTCGCCATAGTCGGACCGGCCAGTTCGCTAACCGACTTCGCCCTGCATCACATCGAAGTGACCCGGGAGGGCTTCAAGGTTTCTTCAACGTCCACGCAGAAATTGCCGGACGGCCTGAACGAGATCACCGTCAGGCAGATGCTGTCCTCGTTGAATATCTCGACCGATTTTAAAAATCAGGTGGCGCAGAAACTGTCCGGCCCCACTGCCCAGGCCCGGCAAAGAAAAACGGCCTTCCGCCAACAAATGCCCTGGCAGTTGCTGCAATACGCTCACGCACGTTATCTGCAACAACACCTTTCCCCCTTGGCCTTTGATTTGATTCGTCAGGTGGTGGACATGCCCGATGCCGTCGCTCGCAAAGCCGTTGACGGTGCCAACGCGTTTATTCGCCCGCTGGAATTGATCAAGACCGGTGGTGCAGTGCCGGTCAAAGCGCAAGGGCTCTACTTGATCGGCTCGAGCGTCGATGCGACAAGTCCTCAGGTCCTGTATTCGCCCTACCACGAGGGGGAGCACTTCACCGAATTCAAGGATGAAGCGAGCGTCATTGCCGCATTCAATACGCCAGGGATACTTCAGAACCTGCTGATTCGCCGGCTTCCCGAGCACCAGCAGGCCACATTCAGGCACCTGTTCGCCGCCACCGTCGGGCAGCGATCGGAAATCACCCTGGCCTCGAACCCTATCCAGACCAACCTGTTCGACACATTGTTCGACGACAACGCAGCATTGTTATCGGACATGCTGAGCGCACAAACCAATGAAAAACGACAGTTTGACTGGGAAACGGTCCTGCACCTGTTCAGCTCCGGCATCAAGTCAGTGGGGAGGCAACTGTCGGGCAAACTGACTTTTATCGAAACGCTTTGGGAAAGCTACCAGGACTTCAAGGCTTCAGCCGAAGCGTTGCAGCAGCATGACTGGAAAACAGGCCTGCACGATTTTATCGCCGGCGCTGCCGAGATGGTGTCGCTGGGCCTGATGAATCGCGAGGATACATTCGGTCTTCTCGATCCCATTGAACCGCTTTCGCAAGGCGCTACGTTGGCCAATCGCTGGAAGGACATCGCTTCCACCGCCCGAATCCGAACCGACTTGAGCGTTTTCGAGGCCATGGGTATCAGCCTGTCGGACCTGCAACCAGACCTGATCGACGGCACCTACAAGGCACTGGAAAACGGCAGGCTTTATATCCCCCTTGCCGGCAAAGTCTTCCAAGTAGCGAAAGCCGGCCAAACCTGGCGAATCGTGCATGAGCACGCAGAGGGGCCGTTATTGAGAAAGTCGCCTGACGGCCAGACATGGGAACTCGATCCACAACGCCAGACCATACGCTTTGGCAAAGCCGGATCGAAAATGGCCGTCACCTACAGCGACTTCAAGGCCAAGGGCTCACTGAATATCGAAGCAAAGGGCATGGCTGAGATACGCAGGAAATATCCGCACCGTGCAAACGCCATTGTGCAGGCACTGGAGACCGCGAGGTTCTATTCATTCAACGCCCTTCACAACCTTGATCAATTCAAGCGACAACCACTTGCGGGCTCTCGGCTGGATAATTTCATGAGATTGTTTTTTGGGGTCGACAGCGTCGACGCTCGTCTTATCAGCAAGATAGAGACGGCGATCTCGCCCATATGCCGGGCATTGGCCGATCCATCCTGGGCGCAACAGAATGCCGACCGCATCGTGATCGGCAACCTCAAGCACCTGGAAGATCGAGCAACCGCCTTCGTACTCGAGCCGGCAGCCGTCGGCAGAATCTATATCACGCAGTTTTTCTTCGACATGGGCTTGGACTGGTACAAGGCCGTCGTACCCGAGTTCTTCAATGTCGATGCGCACGCCCAGGGAGCGACCCTCATCCACGAAATTTCCCATCAGTTGTTCAATACGTTCGACATCATCTACCTGGACGCCGCACTGCCATTTCTCGATTTGATTTCAACAGCGACTTACGCCGGAAAGTTGCGATACGACGAGCAAAGGGACCTGCAACTCAACGGGCTTTCATTGACCACACCAAAGTCAAAACTGTTCACGCAGTGGGACAGCACGGATAACACTTACAAGAAGCTGGAGCTGTTGCCTGGATACAGCCAAATCACCCGGGAAATCCTGAAGATAACCGGCGCCAGAACCATGGATAACGCTCGCGATGATTTTCTCGATTCGATTTTGCCGGACAAGCGCATCGACGTCATACTTCGCAACGCCGACTCGCTCACACTCTTGATTTGTGAATTGGGACGCCAACTCGACCCCACTCCACCACGGAAAACTACCGTGCCATGAACGGTTTGGGGGTTGATCTTTTTTTCACGCAATGTATGCGACGGTAGGCGACAACGAGTGTTTGAGTAAAAAAACAGGCGATTGATGCGTAAACGCCATGACGGTTGTTCTCGGCAGCTCATGCCGAAGGTTAGAATGCGGCAAACCAGGAAGAGTCAATGACCGAACATCCCCTCTCGGAAGCCGAATACGACGCCATTACCGATGCCGCTGCCCATTGGTGCATGCGTTTGCATGCCGCCGATTGCACCCATGCCGAACGGCAGGCGTTCAAGCAATGGCACGATGCCGATCCCCTGCATGCTTTCGAATACGAAGCCATGCTGGAGATCTGGGCTGTTGCCGATCATCTGCCGCGTGTCGAGTCAACGCCGACGGCTCCAGCACGCCGCACCCAGTCGCGTTGGAGCCGGTTGGCGGTCGCCGCTGCGGTGTTAGTAGTGGGCACGCCCCTGGCTGCTTACACCGGCTGGAATCTGGGCTGGGTTGCCAATTCCTACCAGCGCTTCGAAGCCGGCGCCAGCGTACGTCATGTCACCCTGGGTGACGGCAGCCAGGTCGAACTCAACCTGGGCAGTGAGCTGGTATTTGCCAACTACAAAAACGAACGCCGGGTGACGCTGAAAAAGGGTGAGGCGTTTTTTGACGTCAGCCATGACAAACAGCACCCGTTTGTCGTTCGGGCTGGCCAAGGCCAGGTGCGTGTGACCGGTACACGTTTCAACGTATGGATGTACCAGGACCAGGTACGGATCACGCTACTGGAGGGCTCGGTGAGGGTGACCAGCAACCAGGCACTCAGCCGTGACGGCCTGCCGCTTTTCCCGGGCATGCAGGCCAGCTACAAGGCAGGCGACCAACAACCGCAAGTTCGTGAGACAGATGCCAATGACAGTTCGCTGGCCTGGCGCAACGGCAAACTGGTGCTGGATAACCTTGCCCTGAGCGATGCACTGCCGCTGATCAACCGCTACCTCGACCGGCCTGTCATGTTGGCCGACAACAGCACCGGGGGCCTGCGTATCGGTGGTGTCTACAACATCAGCGAAGTGCAAAACCTGGTGCCTTCGCTGCCGAAAGTGCTGCCGGTCTACCTGACCCAGAACAAGGACGGCAACCCGGTCCTCAATTCCATCGGGCAACGACCAGCCACTCACTGACAGCTTTTCTCTGTGGGAGCCTAGCTTGCTCGCGATAGCCCGGGTCAGCTTGCCTCGACGTTGAATGCGCCGCCCTCATCGCGAGCAAGCTCGCTCCCACTGGGGATTTGTGTTGGCCGGGAAATCACAGGCTGGCACCGATCCTATGTGTGGAAGCGAGCTTGCTCGCGAAGGCGGTGGATCAGTCTACATTCAGTTTGAATGTGACCGCTCACCAGCGGCTATTGCGTCGCCACCCTGCCCGTCTCATCACGCTCGCGGATAATCAACGCTTGATAGTGCGGATCGGCCTTGATCTGCTGTTCAGTGAATGGCAGCACACTCCACTGCTTCTGCGAAAAGGCCTGGGTCTGGTCCGCCGAATATGGCGATGCCGGGTCGCTGGAGAGGGAGAATGCCAGCAACCCCTGGGCCTGCGGACCGTTGCCGTCAAACGTCACCACTTGCAGATAACTGGTCCCGCTGACCACCTCCCGCTTGCCGTCCGCCCCGGGCACACTCTGGATCGCGTTGTAGATGCCCAGCTCCCCGGGACCGCCGTGAATCGGCGTCTGTCGGCTGCCGCTGCTGGCCACCTGGACGTCTTGCCATTGGCTGTCCTTCGACAAGCCGGCGACCTTCACCGTCTCCACCGAAGCCAGCATGGCATCGCGCACGGCCTTGAGTACCGCTGGCCGCTCAATCGCCAGGCCACGCGGTGTGTGTTGCGGGTCTTTGGGGTCGAACGCGACGCGCCATGAATCCGGCACCGCCTGCAAGCGGTCCATGATGTGCTGGAAATGCACGAACCCCAGGCCGCTATTCAGGCCGGCCTTGCGATCCCACGCCTTGAGGCTGGCACACGCCTCGACCAATGCCGAAGCATCGGCCCCCAGGTCACCGGCGCACACGCCGAGCAGGTCCGGCATCACTTGGTCAGCCAGGTAAACCTGATCGTCCATGACCATGCGCTGCAAATCCTCGATCTTCACCGGCCCGCTCTTGGCCAATTGGCTCATCCAGTCCAGCGCAAAACGTGCCCGCAGTCCCAGGGGCTGGCCTTGCTGACTGATCAGTGGGGAGTAACCGGACAGCGGCTGCGCAGGGTTGGCCATCCAAGCCGAATCGTTGGAGTTCTGCACGTAATCGCGGCGCAGCAACTGCGGAAGCCTGTCGGCGGCATAGGTGCCTTTTTGCACGGCTTTGGAATCGATGCCCCAGGCACACTCGCTGCGAGAGCCATCCAGCACGATCAGTCGCAACCCGGCCCGGGGATCGCTGCACCGGGCCAGTTTCTCGGCGTCGACATTCGGCACCACCGACACGTTCATGTAAAGGCTTTGCCCCTGGTCGTCCACCGCCAGGGTATTGACCCAGGGAATGCCCTGGATCTTATGGACGGCGTCCTGCAGATCCTTGAGCGTGACCGCCTTGTTCATGGCGTACCACTGCGCCAGCACGCGATCGTTTTCCAGGTTCGCATCCCGCAGGCTGTAGGCGAACCGGTTATCCCAGTCCAACCGGCCAGGCCACTGCACGATCGGGCCGAACTGCGAGCCATAGATCACTCGGGTGACCGTCTGCACCTGTCCATCAGGTTGCTTGACGTCCACCGCGACCGTCTGCTGACTCATCGGCACAGACTTGCCGTCAAGCAGATAGCGGGTCGGGTCCTTAGGGTCGAGTTGCAGGCGGTATAGGGTGAAGTGTTTCGAGCTGTCGACGGTGTGGGTCCAGGCCAAGTGCTGGCTGAAACCGATATTGATCATCGGCAGGCCTGGCAGCGCCGCGCCCATGACGTCCAGCTTGCCGGGAATGGTCAGGTGCATCTGGTAGAAACGCATGCCGCCCAGCCACGGAAAATGTGGGTTCGCCAGCAACATCCCACGGCCGTTGAACGAGCGCTCGCTGCCGATGGCCAGCGCATTGCTGCCGCGCTCCAGGGCAAAACGCTGCTGCCGAGTGGCGGCGGCCGCGAAACCAGCGACCGGGGTGCCCGCGAGTGCGCTCGCCTGGGGCGGTTGCGCGCCGGCCAGGGCCTCGGCGAATTGACCAACGCCGCCTTCCACCAACAACCGACGGGTCAACTTGACCAGGTCCAGCGCCGTGATCGGTCGCACCCACTCGCTGGCACATTGTTCGGGCAGGCCTTTGGCCTTGCGCTCGACCAGCGCACGGTTGTAGCCCGCCACGTAGCCTTCGACCAGTTGTTGCACTTGAGGCGTCTGGGCCTGCCAGAAACCGGAAACCGCTTGTGGCGTGTTGAGCCAACTGAAGAACAGATCGCTGACGCGGTTCTCCCGCTGCTCCACCGTCCTGCGCTCGGGCCCGAAATAGCGCGAGCGCTGGGCATTGACCGTGACGAGTTCATTGGCCAGCAGGCACAGGTTGTCCTGGGCGTAGGCGTAGCCGATGCCATAACCCAGCCCGCGCTCATCCTGCGCCCGGATATGCGGTACGCCAAAACGGGTGCGACGGATCTCGGCACTGGCCTGCTGCCCATCGTCTTGCGCATTGACCACGGGGCTGAGCCCGAGGGCGATCCCCAGAAAAGCGCCTGCGAGGCCAATCCTCGATAACTGCCCGGACATTCTCACATTCACTCCTGATAAAACTTCAGAAACCAGGACGGCCACCGGTGCGACAGAAGACAAACACTCGACCCGCCTGGGAAATCACATGCCGCTTGCTGAACCGGAATGTGCCTCCCTTGAAAACGAACCGGATGAAAAAAAATTAATGGCTGGCAGCCTTTTGAATATGGGGGTTTGACGCAGCAAGGGCATTTTTTTCACATCATGGCCCTCATGATTGTGCGTCCTCGTTCGTCCTATTACAGGAGAGTATCCGTGACCTTTTCTGATCAGGCTGGTAAGGAGTTTTTGCATGCGTAACGCGCAACTGCCCATGGAGGGCAAGCCAAGGGCGACCGGCGTCTCGCTGAGCGCCCCCCACCGTGTATTCGACAGGCCGGCAGAGCGAGGCGGCAATGACCACATCAGACGCTTGCTCAAGAGCTTCGGGCTCAGGACCAGCCTGATTCGTCTCAAAGTCATCGACGCGCTGCTCAAGGCCGCCCAGGAAAACCGCAGCCTGGGCGTGCGCGGGGTGCACAGCCAGTTATTGGGGCTGGACATTCCATTGTCCTTTCTCAGCGTGCGTGAGGTGTTGAAGCGCCTGTGCAGCGAGGGCGTCGTCACCCTCAACCCGGATAAAAGCTACCGCCTGCACCCCAGTGCGATGGCCGTGCTCAAGGCCGAGGAATGAAGCCGGCGCTCAGGACTTGACCTTGCGCCGCATCACGCCGTTGATCACCACCACGATGACCGCCACGGCGATGGCGATGTATTGAAACAGCTGCTCGCTGATCATGCCCTTGCCCTGCATCCACGACAGCCCCAGCATGATTGCCAGGACGACGAGGACGATCAGAATCGAGTATTTCAAACGTTGTGAATGAGTCATTACCAATTTCCTGAATGTATCCGCTCTGTGTCCGAAGGCTTGCCAAGCCCATACCGTATTGCGGGAATGGCGGGCTGCCAACGGGGTCCCATGGTACAGCCGAAGGAGCGTATTCGCGCAACCGCGGCGGTTAATCATGAGGAATTATGTATGTTTCGCCGTATCAGCCTATTGCTTGCCTTGTTGTCCACCCTGAGCAACCTGACAATTCTGTAATCCCCACTTCAGCCCCCCGTCAGCTCGCGCTCGCTACTCTGTTATCCTCCCTCCAAACCGTTCGACACGAGACCACCCCCATGGCCCATCCCCTGCACCTGCTCGCCTTGAGCGCCCTGTTCATGACCACCCTGGCCCAGGCCGCCGAACCAGTCACCATCGATGTACACCGCGATGCCAATTGCGGCTGCTGCAAAAAGTGGATTTCGCATCTGCAAGCAAACGGCTTCAAGGTCAACGACCATGTCGAAGCCGACATGAGTTCGGTCAAGCAGCGCCTGGGCGTGGCGCCGAACCTGCGTTCCTGCCACACCGCCGAGATCAACGGCAAATTCGTCGAAGGCCATGTCCCGGCCGACCAGGTGCTGGCGCTGAGTAAGCGCGATGACCTGCTCGGTGTCGCCGCGCCGGGCATGCCCATGGGCTCGCCCGGCATGGAAATGGACGGTATGAGCGATGCCTACCAAGTCATCGGCTTGAAGAAAGACGGGACCCAAACCGTAGTGGCGGATTACCCGGCCCACTAATGGGCGAAGCCTATATCGGCTTGTTCCTGGCGGCTTTCGGCGCGGCAACCTTGTTGCCGTTGCAATCGGAGGCGGTGTTGGTCGGCTTGTTGCTCAGCGAGCGCCATCTGGCCTGGCTGTTGCTGACCGTTGCCACGCTCGGCAATGTCCTCGGCTCACTGGTGAACTGGTGGCTGGGCACACGGCTAGAGCACTTCAAGGATCGGCGCTGGTTTCCGGTCAGCCCGGCCCACCTGGACAAGGCTCGCGTGCATTACCAACGCTTCGGCCACTGGTCACTGCTGCTCAGCTGGCTGCCGATCATCGGTGATCCGTTGACCTTGGTGGCCGGGGTGATGGGCGAACCGTGGCGGCGTTTCCTGCTGCTCGTGAGCCTTGCCAAGGGCCTGCGCTATGGCGTTCTCGCCCTGGCGACACTGGGATGGATGGACTGAACGTTCGGGCTGTTCGGTTGCCTGTGGTTAATGTCGCCATAATCGGGTCGCGCCAGGATCGGCGGCGGCCACAAGGAGATTGACCATGCCCCGTACCCCCGCGCGCTGGTTGCCCAGCCTGTTCCTCACCGCCGCCCTGCCCCTGTTCGCCCTGGCCGCCACCCCACCCGAAGGCCCGGCCTACGGAGCGCAGTTGGAGGGCTTCGAATACCCCTACACCCTCAAGCGCTTCGCCTTCCAGTCCCAGGGCCAGTCGTTGCAGATGGGCTATATGGACGTGCCGGCCCAAGGCAAGGTCAATGGCCGCACAGTGGTACTGATGCACGGCAAGAATTTCTGCGCCGCCACCTGGGGCGATTCGATCAAGGTCCTCAGCGAAGCCGGCTACCGGGTCATCGCGGCGGACCAGGTCGGTTTCTGCACATCGAGTAAACCCGAGCATTACCAGTACAGCTTCCAGCAACTGGCGAGCAACACCCAGGCCTTGCTCAAGGCCCTCGGCGTACAGAAAGCCGTCATCCTCGGTCACTCCACCGGCGGCATGCTCGCCACCCGCTACGCCTTGCAGTTTCCCGACGAGGTCGAACGCCTGGCGATGGTCAACCCCATTGGCCTGGAAGACTGGAAAGCCTTGGGCGTACCCTATCGCACCGTGGACCAATGGTACGCGCGGGAGCTGAAAGTCAACGCCGAGGGTATTCGCAACTACGAGCGCACGACCTATTACGCAGGCCGCTGGAAACCTGAGTTCGAGCGCTGGGTAGACATGCTCGCCGGCTTGAACAAGGGCCCGGGTCATACGCAAGTGGCGTGGAACTCGGCGCTGATCTACGACATGATCTTCACCCAAGAATCTGCAATGTGGGGATTAGGTACGGAGTTTATCCGCATGGGGCGGGAGGTGCAATCTGTAGCGGGGTGTTGCGGGGATTGGGGCGGTTAGCCCTACTCGTATTTCTTACCAGTGATGACCAAGGCTGACGGCCCCCACTGCTTTAAGAAGGCTTCAGTCTCTGCACTGTTTATGCACCGAGTCTTAACCTCTATCTTCGGGTCTTTCACGTTGTTCTTCTGTGCCTCCTGCAAGATTTGCTCTGTGGTTCTCTTCTCCACCGATTTGGCGCCTGTGTAGCAGCTAACCAACCCAAGATACTGTGTGTCTATCAACTTTTCTTGCTGACAATGGTTTTCATATCCTGTTGCTGAAACACAAAAGCTGAACACAACATAAAAGAATCCCATCTACACCACTCCTTGGTTGAACTGGAAAACAGATTCACAGCATTCACATCTTTGCACGTAGTGTTTCAGTTGCTGGCTAGCTTCAACAGTAATGATGAAAGCAGTCAACCCAAACCTAGATGCACAATCCCTCAACGTGTTGGCTGTATTGAAGATTTTGAAGCTGTACATCTCGTAAATGTTTGAATCATATCCCTTCTGAACGTAGACATTGTGAAGTGTTTCCATAGCACCTCCTTCCATGTCTGGCACTACGTTGTGCAGTGCCTTGCGACACACCAGAAATGTAATGTGACACACACCCTATGTCAACACACAATCACACATACCAGTATGACAGGAATGAAAAAGGCCACAATGCGTGGCCTTGGGCAGATGCAAAGCTGCATTAGTCAAATTTGACAAGCTTCTCCTTCGCCTTAGCAAGCTCATCCTCAACCTTGCTAAGCGCTTCCTTAAGGTTGGTCTGTTCTATTTCAAGCTTGGTGATGAGTGTTTTGATACCTTGCTTATAAGCAGCTTCTACCTCATCCAGCGTTGTCATAGTCGAATGAGCTTGAGCCACCGGCACAGCACGCGTTGACGGGGCGGCATCCTCAGCCTTAAACCATGCCATGCACGTTGGATAAGAAGGGACAGCCGTACCCTTAGCTGCTTGATCCTTGATCCATGTACGCATTGGGGGCCGCCCAGCAGCGTTATAGGCTGCTATCAGTGCCTCCTTCTCACAGTGCTTAGCATCAGTCGAGACATAACCGTGTTGAGCGTTCCAGACCTGATTGGCAGCTAGAACTGTGCCTTGCGGCATTTTGTATGTGACAGCCATTATTAACACCTTCACGTGTGATTGACAGATGCGCATCCTATGACACGTTACACATAAAAAGCAAGCCAAGGATCACACATAGAATTACACATCATTCACTAGGAGCGATTGAGATGGGAGTGGTGAATCCACCATTGCGGATTCCCTTCGCACGTTCGGCACGCCTGACCACCAATCTAGCCTCTAGAGACGGGTGCTTGCGTTCGATACTCTCTTCATAGATGTAATTAGTGTCTTCCCAGAAAAGACAAATTTTATCGACGAAATCGTCTAGCATTTCTCTGGGGATTTTCAGGGATTGCACAGACGGCGCCTGAGGCGGCGGCGCTGACTTAGGAAGAATCTCATCAGCCTTATGATAAGCGGGCCATAGATCAGGGCGAATACGCCACAGTCTTGCACTAGAGTTGCCGTCACCATGACGACACACATTGCCTACCAACATAAGCAGGTCAAGTGACTCAAATGATGCGAACGAAGGTAGAGCGATATTCCGCAATCTCTCAAATACAGCGTTAAGCTCATCGCCCCAGTACACCGTCTGAATGGAGTTAGCACCTTTACGATTGGACACAGGAAATGGATTAATGCCCAATTGCCGCTGGCAATCTGCCAAGTAAGTGCGAATCTGTTGTTCCCAGAGAGATTGTATTGAAAGACAGAACGCCATCCGGGTTTTGTATAGCAACTCATTTAAGTCAGCGAGCATGAAATATGAAACAGAGTCTTCAGAATCTTCCCAATATTTGATTTGGACATCGAGAGCGTCCAGGGAAGGATTTACAACGAGACTTAAGAAATCTTTAGCAATGGGTCCATACCGAGATGCATAGACGTCAGCCATGCAGTTCTTCCATGTAAAAATCTGAGACATCGAGCCACCCAAGATTGTTAATCCTTACGTCCTACATAGTAAGCTCGCCCTTTAGGCGTGAGACGGTAGCGTGTCCCTCGAACGTTGGCAGAGGCGGAAACCAATCCACTTTCTATTAGAATATCTAAAGCAGCATGAGTTTGTATCTTTCCAAACCCTACTATAGACTCAATGTTATCTAACTCCGCTCTTATATCACGCTCAGTCAGCGAAGCGATAGCTTTGAGCACACTCAAACAGATGTCATTAATTTCGATGTCTTTAGGCTTTGCCTCGTTAACCATCGCAACAGCTTTTTTCAGTTCTTCATTCTTTGCAAGCAAGTCAGAATTTGAAAGCTTTAGCGTATCAACCGAAGCCAAAAGCTTGGCATGTTCATTTGTTAATTCATTATACTGTTTTTCCAACTGAATCTTAGCAGCGTTAGTAGCTTTCAATACCTCAAGCTGTGCATTATAGTCATCTACATCAACTGAGTTCTTCTGCAACAACATAACAATCACAATTCCCAAACCTGCACAGGGCATCAGAACTGCCAGTAGAATCTCCCACAACGCCCAAGGTGCTTGCATATTTAACAAACCTGACAACGCACTCAAAGCCTTTGATAGCCATACAGGTAACTCCCCATGCTCAACGACATATGCAATCAGTGCCACACCAGCAGCACCCAACGTACCTAGCGACCACTTAATGACCTTTCCCCGGATCCCTTTCATGCTGCCATTCCATCATGCCAAAAGGCCATTCTATCAGAGCCTAACGGAGCAAGAGTTTGGAATTTTTCCTGTACGAAATCCCCCGCCGCCAGAAAGGAACCACTTTAAGCTAGCGACATCCAGCCTTCTACAACGTGTCCTGACGTAGCCTCTCGATTGCAGCAGTGATGCTTTCGGCGTTCATATCAAGCCGCTCCAGGGCCGAGACAACGTTCTGGTGTGTATCGACAGCCCCTCTCGACTTGATCCACAAGGCCACTTCCTCCAGGCCAGAAGCGACTGCATGTTGATTGAGCAGGAGCAGTTCCAATGCGTCGGCCATCACTTCATTACTTGTGGTCACGGAATACACCCTTGGCATGGAATGAGATCGGCTCACATGGATGATTTTAATACAACTTCCAAATTCCCGCCGTGAGAAACGGCCTCATGCTTTATGCGTTTGGTTTCGTGGCTGGGAAAATAATGTGTGGAGTGTCGTGGAGAGTGTTGTCAGATGAACTTTGGAAAAGTGAGATTTGTGCTGGAGGTGTTAAGCAACAGACGACGACCCAAATAGGAATTGTTCTTAATTATAAAATAACTCTGAGCGCCCCTGTAAGGCTACCCAAGCTGTTTACTTCTTGAACTCGACTCCTAGAGCCAACATCAAGCGACGTACTGTTGTAGGCGACCACAGACCACCACGTGAGGTGTGTTTACCCTTAGCATTGAGGCAGTCAGCGAGAGACTGAAGTGTGTTACACCCTTGGTAGAGGCACGCCATAACGTGAGGGGCTATCTCAGTGTGGTGGCTGTTCTGCTTAGCGACTTCACCCCCCTGTGCAGCCTTCTCCTTCTTAGCTGCTCTAGCCACTGAGGCGTTGTCTGAACGACGCTTCACCTTTGCTTGAGACGATACACAGCCCTCATCAGCACGTTGCTGAAGAGCCTTCAGGGCGTCCTTTGTACGTTGGCTAATGAATGCTCGCTCCTGCTCAGCCAGTACAGCGAATAGGTGCAATTGCATGGTGTCAGCGTTGGGCATGGTGGCAACCTTGAAGGCTACACGCTTCATCAGGCCAGCAATATGCTCGACATCCCTTGATAGGCGGTCAATCTTGGCAACGATGATAGGCAAGCCTGTTGCCATAGCCTTGGAGAACTCAGGACGTATTGTCGGGGCTACAGAGCCTGAGATTGCCTCACTATAGATGTGTGTGACGCTCCAACCCTGTTGGCGTGCTGCTGTATGGATGTATTCAACCTGGGCTTCTAGGCCAAGGCCGGATGCTTCCTGCTTACCCGTACTGACACGAACGTAACCAACAACATCCATCACACATCCCCTTTATCATTTTCTGTGTGACTCATTCTACGTGTGGTTATGACATATGACAATCTCTATATGGGCGTATAGAGAATGTAAAATGACAGCTCTCACTGTCAGAGCTTCAGGCATTTGATGATGTGTCAAGGCATTAATTTGATAGAGCCTCATTATATAGGCAGGATGCCAACCATCACTTGACAGTAGGTAACTCTCTGTGCCTAAGCACAGAACAGCACCTCCTAAAAGTGTTCTGCACCAGTAGTGAAACAACATAACACTACATAGCGAACATCAACCATCAACAGAAAGCCCCAAAAGCTTTTCAGGGAAGCCCTCATACCTTCGGTATGGGGTTATACCCAATGAAGAGTTATACCTCCCTGTGGCCTGCCACAGAGGCTTTTGCATCTAGATAGTGTTTGTATGTGTTGTGTTTTGTATGGGAGTCAGCTTTAGGGAGAGTCTATTTGAAGCTCTAGGCTGAATGGTGCGAAACCACATGAGAACATGTGTCATTCACACATGAGAATGGATTGTGCAGAAATTCATTATAAAGTGGTTGACTATGTTAATGGACTGTGATTCTGGGGTGATATTTTCTACTATTTACCACTTTTTTGAAATTTTGTTTGATAGAGAGAAAATGATTTGCTTAACAACACCCTCAGTGTGTGGAACCCCTACAAGTGTCACAACTCAACCCAGTATTGGCCTAGCCATAATATGTGACTACAATTCTGCATTCAGTCACAATGAAAACATATGGCACACATACATCCACACCACTAATCCTACGGATTGATAGTGCAACCCTGATTAAACAGGCAGTGATGTCTGAGACATTGTTTGTCCCAAGGTTGTCCCGTTGATTACATGGTTCTCTTTGACGGGACAGGTGGTAGGTGGTAGGTGGTAAACGGGGAAACATGACAGAGGGTTTTACCCTCTATATATAATGCGTCCCTATTAATGTGCACTTTTGTGGTAGCTCTAGGCTGCTTTCTTCCAAGCATTGACCGTATTTCTATGTACCCCAGTTTCTCTAGCCACCTTAGCAACAGCCATACCCTGAGACAACAATCTTAGTACAACAGCCTTCTTAGGGTGCTCTCTGGCCTTCTCTGAAGCTTCAAGAGCCTTTCTAAGAGGTTCACCCCCATTAGAGTATTGATCAGCGTGAGCCATGCCCCACACTTCATTGTAGAACTCTTCAGGGCCATACTCTGTGAATGTGCGTAGGTCATGATGGAGCTTTGCTAGTTCTTCTGGTGTTGGTGTGTGCGCACTATCAAGGTCATCCCATTCAGAAGTATGTTCAGGAAAAACACCCAACATCTCATCAATCAGTCTTTGGGGACGGCAAGCCATCATTCTGGGCAAAGCCAATTCAATAGCCTTGAAGTATCGTTGAGCATGTCGCTTATCAAACTGGAACTGATCTTGGATCGTTTGATTGCTAACAACTTGCTGACTCTCCAAGATCATGCACAGCTTAGAGACAGACAGAGGAATGTTCCTCTCCTTCTTTGAGTACCAGTCTAGGCGTGCAACCCCTTCAATAACATCAATTGCAAACTCTGGGTATTTGCCATAATCGGTAGTAGTGCCTACATAGCCATAAAATGGATTCTCTAACATCTCTGGCTTAGGCCCCCTGTTTGATTTGGGTTGCTGTGCCTCACCTACTTGGGTTAACTTGAGGTTGCGAGACAGCCAAGCGTCCGCTTTACCGCTCACTTCTTTATCGATAATAGATAATTGTTCTTGTGTAAGCATGAATAGCTGTCCTTGTATGCATATGAAAGCTCCTGTATTGCGTCATAGGACGTTCTAAGCACAAAGGAATGGCATTGCATAACTCAGTGCTTAAAATGCTCTGTACGAGCTTGTAGAGGCTTTGGAGTTTAGTAATTGTGAAGTTGCCGCTAGGAATGGGTATCCTGTACACTGAGGAATGTTCAACGTGCATAGGAATTAGGGAATTGATGACTCCGCTTGAAATACCCTTCAGCACTGCTCGCCAGCTCTTCGACTGTGTGTCACCTCTTAATACGATGTGGGACACAGGGCGGTATATCTTCAGAGGGCAGCCCGATGCTACCTATAAGCTCACACCGTCTGTCTGTAGACGTGGGGCCGGTTCATTTGCCTATGGATCAGCTAGAAGAACGTTCGACACCTCAAGCAATGGGCAAGTGTCATTTGAGCTGGATATTCTTAAGAAGTTTTTGGATGGTTGTGATAAGTCTGGATTGATTGTCCCCGGTTACACAGAACATCTCAAAAACAAGTTTCACAATGAAATAAACTCATTCATGAGCGCTCATATCCCTTGGCCGCCTGCGTCCCTTTACGAGATTATGGCGGTAGCACAACACTACGATGTGCCTACTCGATTGCTCGATTGGACAGAAAGAGCCTTAGTTGCATGCTACTTCGCTGCGTCATCAGCAAATCTTGAGGTTGATACAAACATGCCTAGAATTGCCATCTGGGCACTTGATACATCTCAAGCAAAACACTGGGAAACAGTGAAGGTTATTAGGACTCCAGGGGGAACAAGCAAAAACCAAGCTGCTCAGTCAGGCTTATTCACCACACACAATGTGAAAGATTATAGTTTTACTGATTCCTACCAAGTGGAAGCACTTGAAGAAGTTCAAGAGATTTACTACAAAACCGGTGCTTACCACCCATTGATTAAGGTAACGATGCCAGTTTCTGAAGCTCCTGATCTGCTGAATCTCTGTGCTCGATTTGGTGTAGATGGCTCAACATTATTTCCAGGATTTCATGGTGTAGCGAAGAGTGTTAAAGACTGGGCTAACGTTGAAGTGGGCGTCAGGATGTCCCAGTCAGCCAGAGATGACGCTAACGCTGATAGCTACGATCCAGATTTTTACTGAAAGAAAAAAAATAGCACAATAATGGCTAACAGCCATTGAAAAGCCACCATCGCATCCCCACATCTTGATCACACCGTACTTCACGGTTAACGATGCGCGATGAAAGGAAGCTGCAATGATTAGGGTGTTACTGTCTCTTGACTTGATCGACTCAGAAGACCAAAGAGATGATTTCTATGACTTCTTAGAAAGCAAGAATTGGTTTAAAACAAAGGACGTTGATACTGTTTGGACTATTCGCTATAGCAAAGCCGACCCTGAAAAGGATGAAGATTACAAAGCCATCAAGAAAAGGCTCGCATCAGTTCTTGTTGAAGCGGCAACTGAATTCAAGCTTAAGAAAATTTACTATGTAGCCCAGATTGGCAACAAAGAGTTTATTGCTCGATCCATCAAAAAGGATGGCAACGAATACAAACAATTCACTCGTAAACTCTACCCTGAAAAATGAAATGTGACACAATCCGGTGACTGAACACCACCGGATTTTATGCCATAGGCAATCCAGACACACCATTACCCGGTGTAACTCCAAGATGGTGGTGTGTAGAAACAGGAATACCGTTAACTGTCACTTCACCAGTAACGTAGGCTTGCCCTGTCCATTGTGTGCTGGCTACATTGACGTTCATCGATTGAGCGTTGAGGCTAATACTGTTGGTTGCTGTTAGATCGATATCCTTAGCAGCAATCTTCACAGTGAACTGACTATTAAGCTCAATGTTTCCATCAGCTTTGATTGTGACGCTAGCTTCTTGCCCTGTTCCAATGTTGTGCACAATGAATACATCAGAGAAGTCTTTAGGCAAAACCATACTCTGAGCTTGTGAAGCCATTACAGGTGTAGGCCCAATCCCCGGATAAAAGAAAGAATCCATCTGATCTTTCATACGATTGGAATTGACCCTTGTAGGGTTTCCATTGCCGATTTTGAAGTGCTCTGAGTCGTTATCAGACACGATGCACATACCTGTATCGCCAACTTTGATTGGAAAATAGAAGATGGTTGTTCCACTTCTTGGCATAGCTACAGGGATGTTGATGATTGGCGTGTCGTCCATGTTCTCACCACCATCTGTGTAACGTTGACACAGAGGCTTGACGGAGACGATTGGGGGATACTGCCTAGAGATACCAACAATGACAGCAGGGAAAGCGTTACTCATCGCCTCGTTGTTGTTGTAAATCTGTCTTTGAATCTCTTCATGCCATGCCATGTTATGCCCCCAAAGCAAGAGCATTGCCCTTACTGTCCTGAACTACATAACGATATCCAGCTTGTTTGTTCCATAGAAAAGAGATGATGATAAACTTCTGAATCATCTTATCCTTGAAATGATTGAAAGCTGCTTTCATTGCATTGGATTGTGTACTGAAGTAGACAGGGTAAGTGATGCCTTCTACAGTGATTGGTTGTGCGATTCTCATTGAAGAGTCTCCTATTTTTTGTTGTTCAGTGTTGGGCTTGCCTGAATGGCGGGATTGGCTGTTTGTGTTAGCGTGATACTTTGAGGAACAATGCTTGAAACAGCGTCCTTCACCTTGAGGGGAATTTGCACGTCAATGTATTGCTTAGTTTGTTCATTGTTGTTGACGATGAGTGTTCGTAGAGTTTCAGACTGAGACAGGGAAGCGTTAGCAATCTCCCGCCTCAACATACTTATGTCTGCTGATCTAGTTGCTTGATAGTCGTTAAGAGTGATGTGGGCGTTCACAGTGAGGATGGAACACCCCACCAAGACAAAGATACAAGCAGCGAACAACCATCCCCAGACAACGTTAGAAGCTGGGGGCATAGGGATTAGTTGCCTCTGGCTCTGAAGCCGTTAGATTGTGGGGAAAGCTTGTCAACGAGTTGCTGAAGCTCTTTCTTGCTTTCTTCTCTGTGCATTTCAAGCATCCCGCTAACCTTATCAGTCTCAACACCACTGATGTTGATTGGAGCTTGGTTAACAACGATGTTGTTATTCACCGTAGTTGGAGCAAGAGCCTTACCGTTGAGTGCAGGTTGAACAGGGTTAGTGATTGGAGCTTGAGACATCGCAGCTACAGCCTTACTGTCTACTACCGGGATATCACTTCCATCAGTCACACGCCAGTTTTTTGGGGCGTTCGATACAGTGGGAATGTCGCTACCGTCTGTAAGTCTCCAAGGGGCGTTAGGATCAACGTTGCCGTTAGGGTTAGGCATTGGGCCGCCGCCTTGACGGTCTAGCTCTCTTACTGCTGCAATGTCTGCACGCTTCTTATCATCAACTTGACGCTGTGCAACAATCTTGGCGTAGCTTTCATCACTGATACCACCGAGACTATCAGGCAGTGTGTGTAATGCATCTTGGATCAGACGGATTGTGCCGATTACAGCATCAGCAAGGATAGTGAATACATCCACCATACTTGTAAGGACACCAATCACCACTTCGCCAGAAGTTTTAAATACCCCAGCTTCCTCAGAAAATCCTAGAATTTGAGATACTGTGTTCCATAGAGTTGTTAGCGACTGCCCAAGTTCTGCAAAAGCATTCCCCATATCCTTAGTGAACTTAGGATCAAAGTAGCTTTCACCGTTGTTGAACCATGCTGCAACACCTGTCAGCCATCTGGTGATACCTGTCAAACCTTGCAGGACAGAGTTAGACACACTGCCGATAGCTACAAACTCCGGCTGAAGCTCATTCATAAACTTCAAGAAGCTGTCATACAAACCACCATTCCCTGTCATTGTGTCGTGTAGGCCGGTATTGTCGTAAGCCTTAACCATGTTGGCTTGATACTGGTTAGCGATACGGTTATCCCAAGAGTCTTGCGTGTTACGTGCCTTGTCCAGCAACCCACCATCGTTAGCATGTTGGTTTAGCACTTGGCCTAGTTCAACCATGAACTTTGTTAGGGCGTCACCGCTGATCTTTCGGTCTTGACGATCCTTGATAAATGCCTTCTGAGCAGCATCACCGGTTAGCTTGCCGCCTGATGCTCGTTGCCATGCTTCAGCACCAAACTCGTTGGCGTGTGCCCCGAGGTGTTCAGCAATCTGGCCTGTCCATTCTTCAGAGAACAACTGACCTTTACCGAGAGCCTGACGCATACCCAAGCTAATCTTGGACATGTTTTCGTTGGAGAGGTGTTGAGCCTTACCGTACCTGAAGACGCCTTCAGTGGTATCAGCCGCCTTGTCTACACCGACCTTGGGCGAGAGAGCGCCTACAATCTTCGCGTAATCAGGGCCAAGCTCCTTAGTAGAAAGCCCCTCTTTCTGTGCGAAGTTTTCAAAGCGGTTGTTCATGCGTTCTGCGTTCGCTGTAGTACGGTCGCCTACAGATTCAAACTGTCCCATACGTGCGTTACGTGTGTTGGAAGCTCGTTCAGCTTCACGGGCGTAACCCAGGGCAGCGGCATTGATAGCAGCGAATGCAGCAACAACAAGGGCAGCACTACCAGCGACAGCACCCAACCCCACAGACACACGTCCCAAACCACCCGCAAGACCTTCTAGGCCAACCACAGCTCCAGTACCACCGGCAACACCACCGGCAAAGCGACCAATGCCACCGAAGCCATGCAGCGAGCTATGACCAATACCAAGCAAGCCACCTCCCCCATGTCCACCGTACCCATGGAAACTGTTACCACTAAGGCCAGCGGCCTGACGATTAGCTCTGTGTTGTGCAGCTTGGATTCTCAGTTGACGTAGTTGATATTGTTGGGCAGCAGCAGCGTTACGATTAGTCAGGCTGTGTTGTTTGATCTGGTTGGCTAGGGAGAGCGCTTGTTGCTGAAGAGTTTGTTTAGCAGCGGCTGCTTGTGTAGCTGCTGTAGTTGCAGCCAACTTCTGTTGTTGAATAGCAAGCTTAACTTGTTGCTGTTGTGTCTTGAGTCCAGATGCAGCATTAGAGGCGGCTGCTTGACCCTGAATCTTAGTGAGCTTTGCGTTCTGTAGTTGTTGTGCGAACTGTTGTTGTGTTGCTGCTTTCTGTGCTGCTACAAGATTATTGGCATTCCGACCACCAGAGCCTTTAAGTGCTTTGTCAATCGCTCTGCCTGTTGCCTGTGCTTGCTTCTCTATAGCCCTTAGAAGTTGCTGTGCTTGTTTGATTCCTGTTTGGTCTACCTTGAAGCCGATTGTAGCGTAGAGCTGGGCTAGAGTTTGATCAGTCATGCTCATACGCCTTACCCCTTGCTTACAGCCGTTAGGCGAGCTTGTAGGGCGACCAGGGCAGCTTCACGCACTTCATCAGGAGCATCAGCGATACCACTAAACAAATCATCAGGATCGCTCTTAGATGCAAGCATCTGTGCAATAAAACCGATATTCAATTCTTCTTCAGTGGAGGGCAAGCAAGTTAGGATTGCATGGTTAATAGCTGTGGACGCCCGAACGACTCGCTCATCCTTTAGCACCTTATCTGCATACTTCAAATCAGAGTAAGAGGCATGCTCCAGTGCGACAGCTCCAAAGCGTTTGGCGTAGTCTTTATAATCGATCATGGACAAGATGTGTTCTACATCAACATCGTCACCAGCAGTTTGCTCTAATTGCTCACGGAAAAACTGTTTAGCAAAGTCTTCAAAGAAGGTGATATGTGTACGGGTTAGTTGTGTCATTGTGTTTGTTCCTTTATAAAAGAAAGGGGCATATAGCCCCTTGAAGATGTTCAGATTGCAGACATTCAGAATGTAAGGGTGAATACTCTCAGACAAGAGCCTTCAGCTTTGCATTCTCAGTCAGTAGCTGTTCCGTACGAACCCTGAAGCCTTCAGCTTGCATATAAGCCAGCCGTGTTTCTTCTTGGGCTGCTGTCAGCTTGTCCTGTACATAGCGGATGTCGCTTTTAACGGTATTCAATTCAAACCTTAGTGCCGCCTCTTTCGGCTTAGCCTGTTCTTGCTCAAGAGTGGCGACAAGCATAGAAGCGGCTGCAAGCTGATTGGTCGATACCAAGTGATTGATGATGTGGTGATAGTTGCTTGGGGTGTTGGCCTGATACTTGAGAATCAGTGCGTGTTGTGCTTCAGTCATTCTATGTCGTCTCCATTGGCTTTTTAGTTAAGGTGCAAAGTTAAACTTGATGCCTTCTTGCGGCCTCACCTTACCTTTTCTATCTACACCCTGTTTCTTTTGTTCCTTAACAGGAATGAAGATTGGGCAGATTTCATCAAAGATTCTTGCACACTGCTCCAACACGGTAGGCTCTTCCTTACGTGGACGGCCTTGTTTACGTTTGGCTACAAGTGGCTCAGGTTCAAGTTCAAGTGCGTATAGAGCCTTGGAAAGCTCCAGGAGGTGTTCTAGTTGGTTGATGTGTGCCTCAGGGAAGTTAGTAGCTTTGGCACGCTCTATGGCTTTCTCAAGAGGCTTGATGAGTTGCTTATACACACGTCCTGCATACCTCATCCTGTCATCAACACTCGGGAAGTTACGTCTAGCCATTAATTGCTATCCTCTTCTTGTTGTCGTTTTGTATTCCTGCCTTGACGGTGTTTATTCTTGTGTCTTGGCTTGGAGTTAGAGGGGACTGTATCACCCCACTCATCTTCATCGTATTGGGCTTGTCGGCTCATTACTTCTTGTACTTCTCTTGCAACATCTGCATTGTCAGGTCAGCAGATGTTAGCTGTGGCGGGGCTTCAACACTCTTCAGCACAACTTCCACACCAGAAACCTCTAGAGCTTGCATTGCATACCAAACATGCTCTGTGGCTCTTGGGTCATCAAGACCTAGAGCCTGTCTGATGTCATCCATCAGCATTGGATCAAATGGAGTCATCACTTAAAGTCCTGCGGCTTGATCAGCTTGATCAGCTTGACGGCGAACAGGGGGATAGTGCTTGGAGCTGTTGCAGGTACATAGCGGGACTCTTCAGTCAGTGTGTAGCCTTGGGCCAAATGCTCGACAATTTCGGAAAGGAATTTGTTGATGGTCACTTCTTGGATGTAGATATAGTTAGTCATCACTTAGACCCTCTCATGCCACGTAGACGCTGTTGAACACGCTTCTCGAAGTCTGCATTGGCTTTGGAAGCCTCTTCACGTAGAAGTTGTTTACGGGCTTCATCTTCTTCAGCACGTAGGGCAGCAGCTTCTTGTTCAAACACTTTGTCGTTGTGTGCATCAATGTCAGCCTCATACTTGGCTGTCACTTCGGCAATGATCTTGGCTTTGTCGATGCCTTGTACATCTTGAGGCTTAGTCACGTATAGAATGCCCGCCCCAGCAGGGCTAATCTCTGGGGAACATGCTTGACTGATGAAGATTTTGTAGCCTTGGCCAATACACTCTTGAAGAGTGTTCATTGCAAAGAACAGATTACGTTCGACAATCTGCTCAATCGCCCCTAGGAAGTGCTTACGCGGAAAGTTGCCACGGTTGTCAGGTTGGGCGCTTGTGTCTATATCAATACCGTCTAGACGGATGGCATAACATGCCAGCTCAGCGTCAATGTAGGCTTGAAGTTCTTCTTTGTCGTGTTTCTTGATTGTCAGTGTCATTATTTGTTTCCCTTGTGTTCTAGGCAGGATTATCGTGCTACTGCACTTTTGGTGATTTGGGTATTGTCAAAGATAACTCTTGAACTGGTTGCAACTCTGGTGTTTACGTTGAAGAAACTCATCTGGCCTGTCAGCAATTCCAGGGTGTCGCTTACAGCGTCCATACAAGCTTCTAGGATGGTGTCAGAGCAGTCTTTAGCAAGAGCCTCACTAGCATCCTCAAACGCTGCTTGGAAGGCGTCTACAGCCTCTACAAGAGCAAACTGCTCATTGCTCAGTCCGTCCTCACGGACGATGGCTAGAGGGGCTACAAATGGCTTCAAGAGGCTCAGGGATTCTTGTGTGTATTGAGTGATGTACATTTGGTTTTCCTTGTTGGTGTTGTGTACTGGGATCAGCTTACAGAAGGTTGTCCGCTCGCCTGACTAAGAAAGTTCTTACGCAATTGACCATACCTTGCCTGAGCATTCGCCAATTTAAGTTTCGAGATTTCGAGATTTTGTCGTGCTGCCAGTCTGCGCAAACAAAGCAACTGCATCTCTGTAACTAGCCTACGGGTTTCGATGTTGTGTTCTTCTAGAGTTGTCATTTCTGTTTTCCTTGGTAGTGTTGCTTATTGGTCGTCAGCGTCGATGGCTGCATAGATTGCTTTCAGTTCTTGCGCCTGTAGCTTTACAGGCTTCTCCATATGAACAACCTGCACAACAGACCAGTTCATGTTAGAGGCGGTAATATAAGAATCAGGAGCACGCTTGTAGCCTTGGCTAATCAATTCGTCGTATCGTCTGAACATGTCTACGTGAAAGTTGGTGTAGATCACTTCATACTTCCCTTGCTTCTCATACTGATTAAGGGCTTCATCTTTTAGGGCTTGTACGTCTGTCATTAAAACTTGATTCCTTTTTCATTGCAGAGTTGTTGGTAATCTTGAAGCTCTTCATCAAACCCATCATCAGGGAATCGATTGTTCTTCAGGAATGTGTATGTGTCGTGTGTATGGTCGGTGTCATCATCAAGAGATGCCAGGAAAGCTTTAATCCACTCTCTATCTGTAAGCGTTGTTTGCACTCCGATTTCATGAGTCATGTTCTTTTACCTTGTGGTGATGATCATCGATACAACACCAAGGGTGTAACCGATAGCAGCGAAACTAATACAGAATACAACCACTGTAATTGGGTCAAACATGCTGAGATTCCTTGTTAAGCAGCTTGTAGAGCATGGATTGTTTTCTGTTCCTGCGATCTTCTGGAGTTTCAGCAAACAGTTCAGCAACCGCCCCTAGAATCTCTTGTTTGGATAGCTGGGAGATTTGTTGCTTGTAGAAGTCAAAGAGGCTGGCTTTAGCTTGTTCTACTTCTGGTGTGGACTTCTTTGCACGATGATTAATCAACCTACAATTGGCTTTGCAGAATCGATGATCAGAGCGAGCGGCGATAAACTGTGCTCCACAGCATTCGCACTTTCTATAAGTGAGCATGAATAAGGTTCCTTATAAGTTGAGGGTGTGGCGAGGATTGAAACGATTGTAGAAACATATCTTTAGTCAGGTACAAAGAAAGAGGCTCGAAAGCCCCAGTCGATGTACAAGGAAGTTGTTAGGGTTGTCGCACCTGCCACCCTGAAGCAGTGAAAAAGTTGCCGCTCATTATTTATTGAGTTTGCTCTGTGCTGTCTTGCTGACTCATTGCGAATCAACAGGAATCTAAATAGGCAGCAGTTATCCGCACCACAACTGCTAAGTGGCTCTTTTATCAACAGAGGCTAACAAGGCGTAATGACATGCGTTCAAGTGTTCCGCGAGCTACTTGATAAAGCTTTGAGGTCGGCTGATGCAAGGCAGCTTAGCGGACAGGGTTTACGTTCGCTGGCTCCCTGTTAAGGCCATTGGAAGGGAATCCGAAACCCTTGCGAACAACTCTCGCCAAACAACGTTTAAAAGAAGGCGAGAAAATTTGAGATTGTCCGGGCTTTGAGCGGCCTACCCGGAAGGCTGGAGGGTGTAGCGTGATTCAACAAACGCTAACGTTGCTCAGTGTGTTGTATCGGGAAAGGAGGAAACTCGATACAGCAACTACCATGAGTCAGAAGGATAGGAGCTTTGACAAGGCAGATTCAGGGCAGATTCAGGAATTCTATCAGGAAGGAAAGCAACATTAAGCTTTCCCTCTCTGTGTATGATATTGTACATCGGAACTTGATAAATGTCAACTACTACCTGTCAAAAACTGACATATTTTTAACGTGCCTACTATATGTCATGTCAATCACTATCACTTATCAATCGTGATAACTTCAACAGGATTAACATCCAGGTCGTGACACACTTTCAGCAAAGGCTCTTCACCGTAGGTGTTGATCAGTGTGGAAAGCTCACCACGGTTACGCTGTAGGCGTCTTGTGGCTCCAACCTTGAGGGAGTGAACCACCTGAGATACACAGTGCTTGAATCTGTGCTAGGTGGTATTTGGTGATTGTTGGGACTGGGATTGTCTCCAGCACTTTCACCTTCCCATCCATCCAATTGTCTGCAAGCCGTTCTGCCTTGCGGTCACGCTCATTCTGTGGCCTGAGATTGAGTGAGTAGATCAGTTGCATGATGTTCGTGTACCTCCCTGGATGATGGTTTTAGCGGCTTGCATAAACAGTGTGGCGCTCGCTGGTGTTTCATACTGGTCAACGTAGATGCTAACCGGCTCGACTGGGAACAGCTCATCTTCAGTCACCAGCACGTTAACCCCAGCCTCTTGGGCGGTGGCTACTTTCAGCAGGTCGATGCTTTCCGGCGCGTACCAAGCTTGCAGGGCGGTAGCACGAGAAAGGTCAAAGCTGCTTGACTCATGCTTCCAACCCAGCAACGGGCTAACGATGATTTTCACCATGCCTTTAGCCATACCGCTACGTGCGTTGAAGAACTTCACGATCCCACGGTTAACCAAGCCTTTCAGGTCACGCTGAAGATGAGTAACAGAAACGCCCAACGCTTCGGCCACTCCTTCAGTGGTGCCGATCAGAACATTGCGGTAGCTCAAGGCTTTGACGATGCGGTCAAGCTTGCGGAATTCGGGAACAGAGAACATCGGGATTCCACCATTACGGAGAACTAGCCCAGCTGTTTGGTCGTGGACGCTAACAACATCGTTCTTGTGGATCAGCTTACGCTTGTCAATTACGGCATCCAGCCAACCGCTCATCTGGTGGGTGCTGGTGAAGTCTTCAGGCAAAACGGCGGTGATGCGGTGATAAGCCTCTTCGCTGTGGGAAGGCCCGGAAACCATGCCTGTCGAGTAAGGTTCTTCGATAATTTCGCCTGTGGCCTTTACAACCATAAAGCCGTTGATGTACTGTGTTGCTTCAAGTCGATTAGCTGTGGGAAGCAGTTTCCCATCGAGCTTGGATGTAGTTCTTGTTTTTGCGTGGTGCATAGCTGTCATTCTTTAAGGTCTCCCTGATCTGATATTTTTGTGGGCGAACATAAAACATTCGCTTCATGTATATTGTACCAGTTTTCTGAAAATTGGCAAGACCTTTGCATGCTTATATTTTCTCCTGCCGACGAACGGTCATGCTTTGTCGTGCAACTCGCTCGCCTTGTAGCGACAACGTGTGTATGATTACTAAACCTTAGCCGTAAAAAAGTTACCAGTTGTGGGCGGTTGGTAAGTTTTTCCCCTGTTTGACCCAGTGTTTACAGGGGGTTGGTAGTTTTCCTTATTATAAAGAAACATCCTCTAAGGATTTCCCACTTCCAAAGTTGACACCTTCAGGCGTACCGCCTTCCCCTGCACCCTCCCCCAACTGATACCCAACAAGCAACCAACAATAGCAACCAAAGAATCTTCAAAGGGATCTACACTTGGTCTTACAGACCGGGCTGTCACCCTGAGTCGTACCGACTCGTTTTGCACCTACCTGATATCTTAGGTTTTCTATGTTTGGTTTGTATGTTGGTACACTTGAAGAGGGACAACCTTGAAGCTTTCACACTTGATGTGTGCGAACTCTCAGGGCTATTCGCCCTGGGATGTGCAACCCTCAGACCTACGGTCTACGCTCACACTTGAGATGGGACACCACTTGAAGGTTGTTACCATACAAATCAAATAACAGTACAACAACCACATAAGAGCTGACCGCTCTTGATCTTCTGGTTGGTGCAAGACACAGGCAACGCCTGTAGAGATGTTTATTCAGACCTACGGTCTACGCTGACTACTTGATCTAGTTTCTTGTTACTATGTTGTGTGTGTATTGGTTACTACTCTGTCCTGTCGGACAGGGGCAGCCTTACATCGCAAACATCTGTCACCCCTGGCTCTTCTTCCCTTGGTAGTCGTAAGAACTCTTCTCAGTGTAACTAGACGGAGCGTTTGCAGGAGATTTCTCAGTTGGGACTTTCTTACTAGTTCCGGTCTTACGACCTTTGTTGATTTTCACCTTGATAGTCTTCACTTGAGTAAAGCGCACTTGTTCAAACTGCATGACAGGGAAAAGCCCCTCTCCACTGTTCGTATCCTCTGTAAAGTTTAAGCTCGTCAAGATGCAATTAGGGTAAGACCTGACGATGGTGTCACCGACATACTCAACAAAGGCGAAAACCTCTCTGTTGTTGATCATGGTGATTAGGTCAGCCTTGACAGCCACAGCAAGCTTAACCTTCGGCTGTGGCGTGACATACGCATCTGGTATCGTATCTTTTGTAAACTGTGCAATCACTTCAGGCAGTAGCTTATTAATGCTGCTCTTGCTAGTAATCTCGACAGGATAGACAACCCGCGTGTTGTTTGTGAACTGCTTAGTCGTATTGACGTCGCCAATATTCATGAATGGTCGAGAGGTGTTGAAGTCAGCGTCAGAGAGAATGCCACTCACAGAAAACTTCAGATTATCAACTGTCGTATGATCGGTGTAACTTGCACCATTAGACATCGGGTGCTTGGTGACGCTGGCACTATATTGCTCAGATAGGGCTGTGATTGCGTCGAACCACAATACGTCCCCTCCGTTACGCGTAATGAAAAAGCCGGATGTTTGGTCAGCCATTTGTATTGTTCCTTATATGCGAATGTAGTAGCCCCCACAAGCTCGCAGGAGTCGTGTTAGTAAGCTTGTGTGTGGGGTTGGGTTGGTATATTGCTTAGCGAGGCTCTAGCGGCCTCATAGGGGCTTGCAGATTAGTTAGTGCCTGTCAGAGTGACAGCCTTATAGACATCAACCACTCTTCCACGAACGATCAGCTTTTGAGGCTTGTCCAATTCGTTGATGTAGGTGATTGGCTGTATATGTTTGATTTCCCATGCATGGGGATTGTCCCGCATCCACTCCAGAGAGCGTAGGAACGCCTTAGCGGCTCTTTCTCTTGCTGGGAGGGTCAATGTACTGGCGTGCTTCGCCATAAGGCTTAGAAGCTCTTCTGAGAAGCTTGGCGGGGTGTATTCTTGAATGTCAGCTTGGGCGTTAACAGTGTCCGTCATACAGCCACCTTAAACTTAACGCTCTCCAGCATCTTGCCTGTATCGTACAGAGGGCGGTCAAAGCCTTTCTCTGCAATAGTTCTTGGGCTGTTGTGTCCTGGGTAGTTGGCAATCGTGATCTTGATTTCTTCAGCAACTATACGGCCAAGAGTTGCCATAATGGCTCTTGCTCTACCTTTGCCTTGAATGGAAGCCTGTGCAGCAAGTTTCAGCACACTGATAATCTTCTTGATAGTCAGTTTGTCTTGCAGGGTTTCTTGCATGAAGGGGCGTTCAGGGTGAAAGCGTGTACCAAACTCGTTGTATGCAGCAACCGTAGCTACTGGCATACCATCTTCATACACAGAGTCTTCAAAAAATCCTACTTGTGTTTTAGTCTTTTGAAGCGTCTGCATTCTCTTAGCAAGATTGGCTAGCCCTTTCATGTCTAGTTTTGTTGTAATCATGGATGTTCCTTGTTGTGTTCATTAGTTGTTCCCATTGATGATTGGGTTAACGGTGATTGTCGGGCTTGCGTCTTGTTTAATGCTCATGCCTTTGAATACCCTTTCTTCAGCTTCTTTCAACTGAAGCCTTGTCAGCCTACGCATTGAGTTAGAATCAGCGTCATACATGGCGCCCTCCAGCCTATTTGTAGCTGCATCAACTAGAGCTATCTGTGTGGTGATATTAACTTCAGCATCCTGCACACGATATTCAAGTTCAGACACTTTATTCTCAACCTTAAGCACCCTCTTCTCTACAATATCTTTCTGATGAAAGCCATTACGCCATTCATACTCATCAAGTCTGCCAAAGACTATGATGGGCGTGAATGCAATGAAGCAGGTGAGTAGAAATACAGTGATGATGCCTTGTAGCCTTGTGACGGGTTTCCCTAGAATTCCCTTGTCCATAGATTGTTCCTTGTTTAACCCAGTTGGGCGCCCCCAAAGGAACGACCACTGGAGTTGGTTTTGAATTGTGAAAGCTGCTTCATAACAGCAGCCATAAAACTGTCCTTGCTACGTCCGTAGTAAAGTTCTTCTGCTGCACCAGCAATCCCGATAGCAACAGCCTTTTCAATAAACTCATCTACAGCCCCTAGCAAAAACATGTTGCCTGTATACGACACAACCACACCTTCATTAGTCTTGAACCAAAAGAAATGGTGACGTGTGCCTACTACATCAGGGTATCTACGCTTAAGCATCATGTTGAAGTGACGACCTAAACGGTTAAGGTCAACACGACCTGTCAGCATGTAACAGGCTTGGTGCTGTTCCGTGCTCTCTAATACATCAATATGTTTTCGAAGTCTTTTCAGCTTCTCTTTAACTGTCTCAGCCATACGGCCCCCTTACTGTTGGTTGTTCTTGGCCTGACGCTCTGCTTCTTTCTGCATTTCTGCACGCTCGTAATAATCACGGTGTGCAGCTTCATTAGCGTCATACGCATCTTCAACACTCATGTGAAGTGCCAAGTCAGAGAGGCTTGCTAGATCAAGCTCACTCTTGAGGATGGTGTAAATGATGTTGCTTTGACCAAAGTTCTCTGATACTCGCTCTAGGCTTCTTGGGGCCTGAACACCACCAGCACTGTAACCCTCTGGTAAACTCCAGCGCTTCTTAGTCCAAACGTTCAGGAAGTTGAAGTTGATCACCTCAACAAGCAATGCATGGATAGTGGTGTACGACAGCGAGTCATAATCCAGTGGAACGCCATCAAACGTGACATACTTCAGGAACATATCCAGCGCTTCAGCGTAATCCAGAGACATATCCTGCTCTATGGTTGCACCGTAGTTGATCAGATAGCTCATCGGGGTTCGAATACGCTCTACTGGCGGTCGCTCTTCAAGTGTCTTACCCTCAAGGAGTTCCTTAAGCGAGAGTTTTTCAGATGGTTGATTAGGTTGCTTATACATCTCGTATGGAACGTCAGGGTTTGCGAGTTTGTCAAAGAACATCAATACAGCCAACATACGGCCGTCAACAAATACGGCCTGAACTGGAATCAGTGGGAACAGTTCTTTGTTTTCCCATAGAGCTGTTTCTTGGTTAAGAATGAATGCACGTACAGCGTTATGGTACTTCTCGATAAGCAGACAGCCTTCAGTGGCTGGATGTTGCGTGATGAGGTATTGCTCACCCTCAATGGTTAGTTTCTTGGTCTTGATTGCCATGAATGTGTTTCCTTATTGGACAGTGTGTGCGGGCTTGCACGTAGGGGATGTTTCTTACTCTAGAACGTCGATATCTTCAGGCGTCATTTCAGAGCACTGAATTTCAACCTGCCAGTCATTACCACGGAAATCACCTGTATAACGAGCAGTGTTCACACGGTAATAACCTGTGATCTTGGCAGACTCAATCTTCACAACAGAACTAGGAACAATATTAGCGTCCAGGGCAGTAATCACTTGCACGCCATAACGTGCACGCTTATCGCCCTTAGGAAGTTTCAAGTATTCAGTTGTGTGAAATGGCTCATCAATCATGCCTGTATCTTCATTGATCACAGGAACATCGACAATATTTCTAGAGTTAGGACCGTTGACGTCTGTAACGTTCAACACGCCATTGGTGATATGGTATTGAAAGCCATATGCTTTGGTGAGTTTGTCTAGCTCTTCTTTGGCTGTAGCACTCAATCGGTAGCTGCCTAGGATCGGGCTATTCAGGTTTGTTCCAACGATAGAGCCACGGGCTACACCCGGCATAGACTCTCTAATGACTTCAATGACATCCCCTACTTTCTGGCCGGGGGAAAGAATACGGCTTAGGCGGCTTTGCGTTAACTCAACATAACCCTCGCCAAGCTCAATAACAGAAATAGTGTCTGTGCCATACTTAACCGTCTTACCTTTGGTCATGTTTCCAGAAGCAAGGAGCTTCAAACCATCTTTATTTTTGTATCCGACATAAAGAGAAACTTCGATGTCTTTCCTGTCCATAAGCAATTCTTGCTCAGGGTTCAGGTTGTAGATTTCTATGGAACCTGAGTTTCCATTTTTGTGTTTGGTGTCTGCTGTCTTCTCAATGTTAAACGTAATCTGAAGGGGGGCATCAACTTCTGTGCTAATCAGTTCAATACCGTCACCGTTGACGTAATCACCAATCGTGATTTTGTATTGCCTGTCATACTTTGTGTATTCGTTAATCGTCGAAACCTGTAGGGCCATATCTGTATCCTCTATGTGTAGCAAACATCCTCACAGCTACTGTGAAAGCGTTTTGCTTGTGATGGTTGGTTCTGCACTGGGCTTTGCAGAATTGTTTGCGAATCGTCTTGCAGGGCATTTTGCAGCCACAGTGCTGACATACTCGTTGTGTAATGATCATGTTTTATACCTACCTTCTTTAAGGCTGATGAACTCGGTTATGGGGGTTTGTGACACTTATGGAAACTGTACGGAAGAGCGGACATGAAAAAGGCCACACGATGGTGGCCCCTCTCAAACGTACCAAGCCCAGTACACATACAATCAACAGAGAACTCTCTTTCCTAACAACCACTATTATAGTACCACATGTTATAACATAATGCCACTAATATTTGACAAACGGTTGACAAATTGGCAAAAAAAAACTCCCGGACACATTACATGTAAGGGAGTTAGTGGAACCACTATCAATGAATCACTAGGAAACTGTATGAGCCACACAACAAAGACAAGGAGGGCAATATGTTGCATAGCTCATTGTTACATAGTAACACACAGTCTCAATCTGTCAATCGTCTATACTGTAGAAGATTCCACAGAAATGTGTGGGTGTTATGTGGGCAACCCTGAAGGCACTTGAGATGACGTACAAGGCGTCTAAAGCTGTATCGGAGGGAGACATATCAATATCCTCACAGAAGCTTCCATAGAGCCCCACATGAGGTTAAAGGCGTATGTTAACGTTTACCAACTTCACCCTTTCAAGCTTTCCAGAAAGCCCAGACATAATGTCAATTGTTTTACCCTCCTTGGCTGCTGCCTTCCTGGGCTGCTGCCTGACAACTGGCAACTTCATCATCTGGCCTTGAGGGTTAACAACCTTGTGTACGTCCTCAGCTCGTCCCCAACCTTGATAGACGAATATCCCAACTGGCGTGTCGATCATTCTATTCACATTGCAGACTATCTTATAACCAACTGACTGAAGCAGAGCGTTTACCTTAAGTGGATCTTCCATAATCCCTGTCATGTTGGTTATCTGATCCCTAACAGTAACATTGCCATGTTGCAATGATTGCTTCTCAGATTCCAAGGCACGGCGTTGGGCTTTCAACTCGTTCAACGACACAATCAACTCTTCTACATCCTCAACCTCAGCGACAGCCCTAGCCACTTTGGTAATCCTCACACTCAAATCTCTTAGCTCACCATCAATCACAACTTCACGCTTCTGACTCTCTGTCAGTATCTGCCCCTCTAAGGCGTCCTTGATGTGTTTCCAGCACGATAAATTAAACACATAAGCAATGACACTCTCTGGAATGCCTTTGCTGTTAGAGCATGCTGTGGAGCCTCTACGGGCACGGCTTGAACATTCCATTACAGGAGGCGGGATAGCTCCCTTTATCCTTTTACTGTAACTCTTTGTGTTGAAGTTCTTCCCACACTCACCACAAACAACCAACCCTGTGTATTTGTGTTTGGTTGGAACTCCCCTTGGGGAGAATTTCTCTTCCTTACGTTTCTGCACACGATAGAACAACTCAGGTTCTACGACTTTCGGATACACATTTGGTACACCTTGCCATTCACCTAGCACAGTGCGATTTGTCATCCATCGCTTGACAGTGCTAGGTGCCATCCTTACAAAACATGCACGAACTTTATCACTCTTCTCATCATTAGGAAGGGTGTTCACTTTCTCCATTATACGTTCATATACTCGACGTTCTCCCAGTCCTGCTGCATAGTCTTCAAATGCCTGTTTTATGAATGGTGCAATGCCTTCTCTAAGCGTGCCATCTGACTCAAGCCATACAGGTGTGTGACGCTTTGGTGTGACTCCAGCCACTGCAAGAGCATTACGACTTTTGTAACTGGCCTTCATACGGACACTGAGGCTTTCTGAGTAGTTGAAGGCTGCTTGCACCTTACCAACAAGAATGTAGAAGCTACCGCCCCTTAAGGACTCCTGTGTGTACACCTGATTGTCATCAAGCGTCACAAGTGACACTCCAGCATTTAATATGTCGATCAGAATCCCCGACATGATGCCCGGCTCCATACGTCCTGCACGGTCAATAGCTTCGACCAACACAACGTCGCCAGCGCCAATGGCACCCTTCTCGATTGCCTCAAGGAGTTTGCCGAAACCGCTCTTGAGGTGTCTCCCGCTACGGCCAGAGATGCCCAAGTCTTTAAACGACAGCTCACGGTTTAAGGTGAATGTAGGGTTGGCGTCGGCCCAGCGGTCTAGCATGGCTTGTTGACGCTCCAGGCTGCTACCCTTCTGCTGCTTGCCGGTACTGAAGCGGATGTAGGAATATGCGTTATTCAATTTCACCACCGTATTTGCTGGGGCTTGGGGCCGCTGGGGCCATTCTACACAGGTGTTAAGTAGATCCCCACACTGCAAACTACTGTACCCAACCGGTCTATTACGAGTTCAAGGACTTGACGGTACCCACCCTGCTGCTGATCGGCACCTCGGACACCACCGCCATCGGCAGCGATATCGCGCCGCCGGCGGTCAAGGCCAAGCTGGGCCACTACGAGGTATTGGGCAAGCAAGCCGCCCGGCTGATTCCCAGCTCGACGCTGGTGGAGTTCCCCAATCTGGGGCATGCCCCGCAGATGGAGGAGCCGGATCGGTTCCACAAGGCCCTGTTGAGCTGGCTGGACAAACCCATTCCCTGACGAGGTGTTCCATGGCGGTGCAAATAGCAATCATCGACGATTGGCAAGATGTGGCACGTGACGTCGTGGACTGGTCGGTGCTGGACAGCGTCGGCCAGGTGACGTTTCTCCATGACTATCCCGCTGACCGCGATACCCTCGCCGAGCGCTTGCAGCGCTTCGAGGTGATCTGCGTGATGCGTGAACGCACATTGTTCGACGAAGGCCTGCTGCGTCGCTTGCCCAATCTGAAGCTGTTGCTCACGGGCGGCATGCGCAATGCCGCCCTGGACCTGAAGGCTGCCGCTGAGCTGGGTATCCAGGTATGCGGCACCGACAGCTACAAGCACGCCACGCCTGAATTGACCTGGGCGCTGATCATGGCCCTGACCCGCAACCTGATGCAGGAAGCCAACGCCCTGCGCGCCGGCCTGTGGCAGCAAGGCTTGGGCGGCGACCTGCACGGCAAGACGCTGGCGATCCTCGGCCTGGGCAGCATCGGTACGCGGGTGGCGCAGTTTGGCCAGGTGTTTGGCATGCGGGTCATCGCCTGGAGCCAGAACCTCAGCGCCGAGCGCGCCGCCGAAGTGGGCGTGACGTATGTGAGCAAACAGGCATTGTTCGAGCAGGCCGATATTCTTTCGATCCACCTGGTGCTCGGCGAACGCACCCGCGGCCTGGTGGATGCCCAGGCCCTGGCCTGGATGAAACCCGAGGCGCTGCTGGTCAATACTTCCCGCGGGCCGATCGTCGATGAAACCGCCCTGATCAACGCGCTGCAGCACAAGCGCCTGGCCGGCGCCGCCCTGGACGTATTCGCCCAGGAACCTTTGCCCGCCGCCCATCCGTTCCGAACCCTGGATAACGTACTGGCCACGCCGCATGTGGGCTATGTCAGCCGACAGAATTACCAGCGGTTCTATTCGCTGATGATCGAAGACCTGCTGGCCTGGGCGGCGGGCCAGCCGATCCGGTTACTGACGCCAGCAGGCTGAACCTAGAGCATCAACACACCTTCCCTTGTGGGAGCGAGCTTGCTCGCGATAGCGGCGGATCAGTTGCAAGTTCGGTGACTGGCACACTGCTATCGCGAGCTCGCTCCCACAGGAGACATTGTGTTTTATTGGCCATTAAAACGCCTCTATACCACCCGCCCTCCAATGGTGCACCCCGCCATTCCATCGCGCACGCCGATGAAACAACGCCGTTCCCATACACCCCTCTGGTTTCAGAAAACTGCACTTCGTCGGTGCGTATCCCCCTTTGTCATGTAAGAGATTGCCGACAAAAACCGTGATTGTCGGACAATGCGACGAACCGAGCCGCACCGCTCTACGTTCTGACCTAGACTGCCTAACCGGGGGGAAAACCAACCGGTCATCCAGACGAAAAAAAGTCGAAACTTTTCGCAACGGCGACAGGTCAGGTTAGAGGTAGGGCAACCGCGACTGGTGCAGTCCTTGCACTAGTCATTGCAACAGCTCCTTCAGCTGATTCGCTTCGCCGCATTGGGTAGCCGTTCGCTTTCCTTGCGTAGCGCTTGTGCGCCTGGCCGCAGGATTTGGCCAATGAAACAACAGCTCTGGCGCTTGCCGGAAACAGATCGAGAAAATGGGAGATATTTATGATCAGTGCTGCCTTGGAACCACAACAAGTTCGTTCTCAACTACCGCCCGCGGCCGAATCGCCAACGGCACCGGTGCTGGCCACCGGCGGCAAGGCACTGCTCCCCGTCGTTCGACAGAATCCCAACCGCAAGAAAGTATTATTCGTTACCTCGGAAATCGCCGACCTGGTAAAGACCGGCGGCCTGGGCGACGTCTCCTCCGCACTGCCCCGGGCCATGGCCGGGCTGCATGATGTCCGGGTGCTGATCCCCGGTTATCCGCAAGTGATGAACAGCGGCAATCCGATCCACATCATCGGCGAACTGGGCGGTCACGCAGCACTGCCGCCCTGCAAGATCGGGCGCATGGACATGGCCGACGGCCTGGTGATCTACGTCCTGATCTGCCCGGAACTCTTTGCCCGCGAAGGCTCCCCCTACGGAGCCAACAACGGTCGCGACTGGCCCGACAACCACATTCGCTTCGCTCGCCTGGGCCTGGCCGCGGCCGACATCGCCGCCAACCTCGCGCAGATCCATTGGTGCCCGGACCTGGTCCACGCCCACGACTGGCCAGCCGGGCTGGCGCCGGCCTATATGCACTGGCGCGGGCAACGCACCCCGACCCTGTTTACCATTCACAACCTGGCCTACCAGGGCGTGGTCAGCCTGGCGTCCTGCCCGGAACTGGGCATCCCCGAGCACGCCCTGCAACAGGAAGGCATGGAGTTCTACGGCAAACTGTCGTTTCTCAAGGCCGGGATGGCGTACTCCAGCCATATCACCACCGTCAGTGCCACCTACGCCCAGGAGATCACCACTCCGGCGTTTGGCTGCGGGCTCGACGGCTTCCTCGCTGCCAAGACCCAACAAGGCTTGCTCAGCGGCATTCCCAACGGTATCGATGAAAGCTGGGACTCGGCCACCGACACCCACCTGTTCCGTCAGTTCGCCATGGGCGACTGGGAAGGCAAGGCGGTCAATGCCTCCCATGTGCGCGAACTCTTTGGCCTCGACGACTCCACTGGCCCGCTGTTCGCCGTGGTTTCGCGCCTGGTCTACCAGAAAGGCCTGGACCTGACCGAAGCGGTCGCCGAGTTCATCGTCGAGTCCGGCGGCCAGATCGCCATCATCGGCCGTGGCGAACCGGAGGAAGAACAGGCCATGCGTGAACTGGCACTGCGTTTCCCCGGACGCATCGGTGTGCGTATCGGCTTCAACGAAACCGATGCACGGCGGATGTTCGCCGGCAGCGACTTCCTGCTCATGCCGTCGCGCTACGAGCCCTGCGGCTTGAGCCAGATGTACGCCCAGCGCTTCGGCTCGCTGCCGGTGGCGCGCAATACCGGAGGGTTGGCGGACACCATCGAAGATGGCATCACCGGTTTCCTGTTCGATGAGTCCACCGCGGAAAGCTACAAACAGGCCTTGAGCCGGGCCTTCAAGGTCTTCGAGTTCCCCGACCTGCTCAACGCCATGCGCTGCCGGGCCATGTCGGCGCCGTTCAACTGGTGCAAGGCCGTGGAACCCTATGCCGAACTCTACGAACAGCTGGTGGCTAAGTCACTGGGAAAATCGGCCAGACAATGAGGTAACAATGACGTCAAGGACGCCTGAGACATGGACCCACGGGGCGGTCATGCTGGATGAAGAGCACACCCGCTTCGCCCTCTGGGCCCCGGATGCATTTTTTGTCAGTGTCGAGCTCGACACTGGAGATTCAATACCGCTACTGCCCCAAGCCGACGGCTGGTTCATGATCCAGACCCGTTGCCCCGCCGGCACCCGCTACCGCTACAACATCGATGGCGAGCTGGAGGTGCCGGACCCGGCCTCGCGCGCCCAGGCCGGCGACATCGACCGCCACAGCGTGGTGGTCGACCCGCATGCCTACTCATGGCGACACACCCAATGGTCCGGTCGCCCCTGGCACGAAGCCGTCATCTACGAATTGCACGTGGGCGCCCTGGGTGGTTTCGACGGCGTCGAACAGCATCTGGCACGCCTGGCCGGGCTGGGCATCACCGCCATCGAGCTGATGCCGTTGGCGCAGTTTCCCGGTGATCGCAACTGGGGCTACGACGGCGTCCTGCCCTACGCGCCCCAGGCCTCCTACGGCACGCCCGAACAGCTCAAGCACCTGATCGACAGCGCCCACGGCCATGGGCTGTCCGTCATCCTGGATGTGGTCTACAACCACTTCGGCCCCGACGGCAACTACCTGCACCGCTATGCCAAGGGCTTCTTCCGTGAAGACAAGCACACGCCCTGGGGCGCGGCGATTGATTTCCGCCGCCGCGAAGTGCGGGACTTCTTTATCGACAATGCGCTCATGTGGCTGCTGGAGTACCGTTTCGACGGCCTGCGCCTGGACGCGATACACGCCATTGAAGACCCGGACTTTCTCCAGGAACTGGCGACCCGGGTGCGCGAGCAGGTGGACCCGATCCGGCATGTCTGGCTGACCGTGGAAAACGAACACAACCAGGCCCACCTGCTGGAGCATGTCTACGACGCCCAGTGGAACGACGACGGACACAATGCCCTGCACGTGCTGCTGACTGGTGAGACCGACGCCTACTACGCCGACTATGCCGAGCAGCCGACCGAACAACTGGCACGTTGCCTGAGCCAGGGCTTCGTCTTCCAAGGCCATCTCAATCGCCATGGCGAAGCCCGGGGCGAGCCCAGCGGCCACCTGCCGCCGAGCGCGTTCGTGCTGTTCCTGCAGAACCATGACCAGATCGGCAACCGTGCCCTGGGCGAACGCCTGCATCAGCTCGCCGCGCCCCAGGCCCTGCAAGCAGCGACAGTCTTGTTGCTGTTATCACCGATGATCCCGCTGCTGTTCATGGGCGACGAGGTGGCGGCCGAACAACCGTTCTTGTTCTTTACCAGCCACCACGGCGAGCTGGCAGAGCGGGTGCGCGAAGGCCGACGCAACGAGTTCAAGGCCTTCACCGCCTTTGCCGATCCACAGAAGCGCGAACGCATCCCCGACCCCAACGCCGCCAGCACCTTCGAGGCGTCACGCCCAAGCCTGGAATCGCAAGGCCCGGAGCAACAGGCCAACGAGGCGCTGTATCGGCAACTGCTGAAAATCCGCCGTGAAGAGATCGTCCCGCGCCTGCCCGGTGCCCAGGCCCTGGGGACCGATGTGCTGGGCCATGGCGCCATCAGCGCACGCTGGCGGTTGGGCGATGGCAGCGTGTTGCGCATCGACTTCAACCTCGGCGACCAGCCCGTCGAACACAATGCCCCGGAAGAGGCACGCATTCTTTTCGAACATCCGCAGCAGGTCATGGGTCTGTTGCAACAGGGCGTCCTTGCGCCCTACAGCGCGCTGGTCAGTCTGACGCAGGCGACAACCTTGCCCAACATCACTGGAGAGCGCCTATGAGCGATGCGCAACTGGAAATCCTCGCCAGCCGAGCGGGCCTGGCGGTGGATTGGATCGATGCCAATGGCCGGGCCCAGAAAGTCTCGCCGGCGGTCTTGCGTTCGATCCTCAGCGGCCTGGGCCATCCGGCCGGCAGCGCCCAGGAAATCGACGCCAGCCTGCTGCAGTTGCAGGAAGCTCAACAGAACCATCAATTGCCACCGCTGATCACCGCCGACGTCGGGGTCAGCCTGGACTTGAGCCGCTACTTCGAGGCCGGGACACCCTGCGAAATCAAACTCGAAGAGGGTGCGACACTGAATTTGAACCTCGATGCCGATGCCAAGCTGCCGGGGATGGTCCCGGTGGGTTATCAGCATGTCAGCATCCAGGACCAGCATTTCACCCTGGCCGTCGCGCCGGCCCGCTGCTACAGCGTGGCCGATGCGGTGGACGACCCGACGCCCCGGGCCTGGGGCCTGAGCGCGCAACTGTATGCCCTGCGCCGCCCCGGTGACGGTGGCTTCGGTGACACCCAGGCCTTGGAGGAGCTGGCGCGGGTGGCCGGCGAGCGCGGCGCCGAGGCCATTGCCATCAGCCCGATGCACGCGATGTTCAGCAGCGACACCGGGCGCTACAGCCCCTACTCACCGTCGAGCCGACTGTTTTTCAACAGCCTTTACGCCGCGCCGGGCACCATCCTCGGTGAACGCGCGCTGCGCACCGCCATCGACGCCACTGGCTTGACCAATCAACTGCGCACCCTGGAAGAGCAGCCGCTGATCGACTGGCCGGTCGCCGCCCAGGCCAAACAGAAAATCCTGCGTGCCCTGTACGACGGTTTCAGCCAGGGTGAGCATCCGTTGCATGAGGACTTCAGCAGTTTCCGCCACACCAGCGGCGAAGCCCTGGAAAACCATTGCCGCTTCGAGGCCTTGCAGGCCGAACGCGCCGCCCGGGGGGAAAGCCTCGACTGGCGCCACTGGCCGGAAGAATGGCGCGACCCGCGCAGCCCCGCCCTGGCCCATTTCGCCGAGGAAAATGCCGATGAGATCGGCTTCTACGCTTTTTGCCAATGGTTGATCGCCCGCTGCCTGGAGCGCGCCCAGAGCGCAGCCAGATCCAGCGGCATGGGCATCGGTCTGATCGCCGACCTGGCGGTGGGTGCCGATGGCGGTGGCAGCCAGGCCTGGAGCCGGCAGAACGAACTGCTCGCCTCGCTGACTGTGGGCGCCCCGCCGGACATTCTCAACCGCTCCGGCCAAGGTTGGGGCATCTCGGCGTTTTCCCCGGAAGGCCTGGTGCGCAACGGCTTTCGCGCCTTCATTGAAATGCTGCGGGCCAACCTTGCCCATGCCGGAGGCTTGCGCATCGATCATGTCATGGGCTTGCAACGACTGTGGGTGATCCCTAACGACGCTCCACCTTGCGATGGCGCCTACCTGTATTACCCGGTAGACGACCTGCTGCGTCTATTGGCACTGGAATCCCATCGTCATCAGGCTATCGTGCTCGGCGAAGACCTCGGTACCGTGCCCGATGGCCTGCGGGACAAGCTCAGCGCCCGCTCGATCCTGGGCATGCGCGTGCTGTTGTTCGAACAGGACAACACCCACTTCAAGCCAATTCTCGACTGGCCGGACAATGCCCTGGCCACCACCAGCACCCATGACTTGCCGACGCTCAATGGCTGGTGGCACGGTCACGACATCGACTGGAACGCCCGGCTCGACCTGATCGATTCCCACACCGAAATGGACTGGCGCAAACACCGCGAGCGCGAACGCGAAGGCCTGCGCCACGTGCTGAACCAGGACCCGCAGAACTTTCGCGAAGAACACCGCGAGACCGACCAGGTGCTCGATGCCAGCGTGCGCTTCCTCGGTCACACCCGCGCACCGCTGGTGTTGTTGCCGCTCGAAGACGCCCTGGGGATCGAGGAGCAGGCCAACCTGCCGGGCACCATCGACACCCACCCCAATTGGCGTCGCCGCCTGTCCGGGCAAAGCCAGGCGTTGCTGGATCACCCGGACGCTGCCCGGCGTCTGGAAATACTCGCCTGTGCCAGGCTTCAGGCGAACGAGCGTGACCGATGAAACAGACGTTGATCCAACCCCTGCGGGCAACATTGCGCCTGCAGTTTCATAAAGGCTTTACCCTGGACGACGCCATCCCCCAGGTGCCGTACTTCGCCTCGCTGGGCATCAGCCACCTGTATGCCTCGCCGCTGCTCAAGGCGCGCGCCGGGTCCATGCACGGCTACGACGTCGTCGACCCGACCCTGGTCAACCCTGAACTGGGTGGCGAAGCCGCGCTCAAGCGCCTGGTCGCGACCTTGCGCGAGCATCGGATGGGCTTGATCCTCGACATCGTGTCCAATCACATGGCCGTCGGCGGCAACGACAACCCCTGGTGGCTGGACTTGCTGGAATGGGGTCGCCTGAGCCCCTACGGTGAGTTCTTCGACATCCAGTGGCATTCCCCCGACCCACTGATGGAAGGCCAATTGCTGCTGCCGTTCTTGGGCAGCGACTACGGTGTGGCGTTGCAGGAAGGCACCTTGCAACTGCACTTCGATGCCAGCCAAGGCAGCTTCTATGTCGAGCACTACGAACACCGCTTTCCGATTTGCCCGATGCACTACGGCGAACTGCTCAAACCCAGCGAAACCTTGCCCGCCGAGCAAACCGAATCGCTCAGGGCCCTGGCCGAGCGCTTCACCACGCTGAATTACCAGACCGATGCCCATACCCTCGCCCGCCCGTTGCAAAAAGAGTTGCAGGACCTGGCGGCGCAAGCGGGCATCCTCGCCGCCATCAACGACAACCTGAACGGCTACGACTCTACTCAACCCGAAGGCTTCGAGCGTCTGCACCAACTGCTCGAGCGCCAGAGCTACCGGCTCGCCAGCTGGCGCACGGCGGCGGACGACATCAATTGGCGGCGCTTTTTCGATGTCAACGAGCTGGGTGGGCTGCGGGTCGAACGTCCGGCGGTATTCGAGGCGACCCATGCCAAGATTTTCCAATTGATCGGCGAAGGCCTGGTGGACGGCCTGCGGATCGATCACATCGACGGCCTTGCCGACCCTCGCGGTTACTGCCGCAAATTGCGCAGGCGCGTCGATTCGCTGTCGCCGACCCGGCACCTGCCGATTTTCGTCGAGAAGATCCTCGGCGATGGCGAGACGTTGCGGCAGGACTGGAACATCGACGGAAGCACCGGCTACGAGTTCATGAACCAGGTCTCGCTGCTGCAGCATGACCCGGCCGGTGCCGCCCCCCTCGCCGAATTCTGGAGCCGGAACAGTGAGCGGCCAGCGCACTTCATCGAAGAAGCCCGCCTGGCCCGCCAGCAGATTCTCAATGGCTCCCTGGCCGGAGACTTCGAAAGCGTCGCCCAGGCCTTGCTGCAAGTGGCCCGTGACGATGTGATGACCCGCGACCTGACCCTGGGCGCAATTCGGCGGGCCTTGCAGGAACTGATCGTGCATTTCCCGGTGTATCGCACCTACATCACGCCCCTGGGGCGCTCGGCCGAAGACGAGGTGTTCTTCAACCAGGCCCTGGAAGGCGCCCGGCAAACCCTGAGCGAAGCTGACTGGCCGGTGATCGATTGCCTGGCCGGCTGGCTCGGTGGGATGCCCTGGCGGCAACGTCCGCGCGGCAACCAGCGTAAACGCTTGCGCCATGCCTGCGTGCGTTTCCAGCAACTGACCTCGCCGGCCGCCGCCAAAGCGGTGGAGGACACCGCCCTCTATCGCTCGGCGGTGCTGTTGTCACGCAATGACGTGGGCTATGACACCGAGCGCTTCAGCGCCCCGCCTCAGGTGTTCCACCACGCCTGCCTCGATCGACTCGAACATTTCCCCGACAACCTGATCACCACCGCCACCCACGACCACAAGCGCGGCGAAGACACCCGCGCCAGGCTGGCCGTGCTCAGCGAACGCGCCGATTGGTACACCGCCTGCGTGGAGCAATGGCGCATCCTCTCGCCTTCGCTGCACAGTGACCCGGCGGCGCCCTCGGCCGGGGATGAACTGATTCTGTACCAGGCCCTGCTCGGCAGTTGGCCGTTGGACCTCGACCTCCAGGACCACAAAGCCCTGGCCGCCTACAACGAGCGCCTGTGGCAATGGCAACGCAAGGCCCTGCGCGAAGCCAAGCTGCAAAGCAGCTGGGCGGCGGTCAACGACGCTTATGAGCAAGCCACCCAGATGTTCCTCGAACGGTTACTGCTGGGCGATGAGGGGTTGCCCTTGCGCAGCGCCATCGCCGAGGCGGTCCAGGCCATCGCCCCGGCGGGCGCCCTCAACAGTCTGGCGCAAACTTTGCTGCGCATGACCGTACCCGGCGTACCGGACCTGTACCAAGGCAACGAGTTCTGGGATTTCAGCCTGGTGGACCCGGATAACCGCCGTCCGGTGGATTTCCAGGCACGCCGCGAGGCGTTAGGGGCCGACAGCACGCCAGCCGCGTTGATTCGCGATTGGCGTGACGGCCGGATCAAACAGGCATTGATCGCCAGGACACTGGCCGTGCGAGCCGAGTATCCGCTGCTATGGCGCCAGGGTCGCTACCAGCCGCTGGAAGTGCTCGGCGAGCAAGCGGAGCGAGTATTGGCCTTCATGCGTGAAGACTCGCAACAACGGGCGATCATTGTTGTACCTGTCCATGCGGCGCCGTTGCTGGAAAACAGTGCCACGCCGCTGGTGGCTGCGTCGGATTGGGGCGATACCCGTGTGTCGTTACCGTTCGCCGCCGGGGATGAAAAACTGAAGGGACTTTTTTCAAGCACAACAGTCACACCCCAAAGGGAGCTGCTGATCAGCACCGCTCTGGGGAATTTCCCGGTCAATGTCTTTATCCAACCTTGAGTTGAATCAGGAGCACTGCGATGAGTACCGACGATAAACGCATTCGCGAATTCGCCTATCAGATCTGGGAGTCCGAGGGTAAGCCCGCCGGGCAGGAGAAACGCCACTGGGAGATGGCGCGCAAACTGGCCGAAGCCGAAGCGCTGGCGCCGAGCAAGCCACCCAAGGCGGCGAGCAAATCCGCGGCCAGCAAAACCGATGGCGCCAAGCCTGCTGCCGCCAAAAGCGCCACGGCCAAGACTGCCGCAAAAAACACGTCCCCCAAGGCCAAGCCTGCGGCCAAACCCTCCGCAGCGACTGCAGCAGTAGTGCCACCCGCCAACAAAACAGCGGACAAGAAGCCCCGGGCACCGCGCAAGCCGCCGGCTGTTTGATTGATCCTATCGGTCTCCTCGTCAGATGGGAGCAACGCCTGCTCGCGAAACAGGCGCCTCGATTCCAGCAGGCGCGCATTGCTGCATCGCGGGCAAGCCTTGCTCCCACAGAGAAACAACTGTTGTCCCGCATAGCGGGGACAAATCCCCTCGTCACAGGTGAAGGGTGGAACCACCCACCCCAAGTGAACCGCATCGCTGAATCTGTCTGTCTTTTGCAGGAGCAACTATGACCCGTCCAAAAAAAAACACGCCGCCGCCCGTGATCGAGGCTTCGCGGATTCGTGAAGGGCTGCCTTTTCCACTGGGTGCAACCTGGGATGGCCTCGGGGTCAATTTCGCGCTGTTTTCAGCCAATGCCACCAAGGTCGAACTGTGCATTTTCGACGATGCCGGCGAAGTCGAACTCGAACGCATCGAGCTGCCGGAGTACACCGACGAGATTTACCACGGTTATTTGCCAGATGCCCACCCGGGCTTGATCTATGGCTACCGGGTCTACGGCCCATACGACCCGGCGAACGGCCACCGTTTCAACCCCAACAAGTTGCTGATCGACCCGTATGCCAAGCAACTGGTCGGCCAGTTGAAGTGGTCGGAAGCCCTCTTCGGCTACACCATCGGCCATCCCGATGGCGACCTCAGTTTCGATGAGCGCGACAGCGCCCCGTTCGTCCCCAAGTGCAAAGTCATCGACCCTGCGCACACCTGGGGCCACGACCATCGCGTCAGCGTCCCCTGGGACAAGACCATCCTGTATGAGACCCACGTGCGCGGCCTCACCATGCGTCACCCGTCGGTGCCCGAGAACCTGCGTGGTACGTTCGCCGGGCTGATGGTCGATGATGTGCTGGAGCATATCCGCAAGCTGGGTGTCTCTTCGGTGGAACTGCTGCCCATCCATGCCTTCGTCAATGACCAGCACCTGCTGCACAAAGGCATGACCAACTACTGGGGTTACAACAGCATCGCCTTCTTTGCCCCGGACCCACGTTACCTGGCCAGCGGCAAGATCGCCGAGTTCAAGGAGATGGTCGCCCACCTGCACGAGGCCAACCTGGAAGTCATCCTCGACGTGGTCTACAACCACACCGCCGAAGGCAACGAACAGGGGCCCACCCTGTCCATGCGCGGCATCGATAACGCCTCCTACTACCGGCTGATGCCCGACGACAAACGCTACTACATCAACGATTCCGGCACCGGTAATACCCTGGACCTGAGCCATCCTTGCGTTCTGCAAATGGTCACCGACTCCCTGCGCTATTGGGCCACGGAGATGCACGTCGATGGCTTCCGCTTCGACCTGGCGACCATTCTGGGCCGCTACCATGACGGCTTCGATGAGCGCCACAGCTTCCTTGTGGCCTGCCGCCAGGACCCGGTGCTGCGCCAGGTAAAAATGATCGCCGAGCCTTGGGACTGCGGCCCCGGGGGCTACCAGGTGGGACGCTTCCCGCCGGGCTGGGTCGAATGGAACGACAAGTTCCGCGACACGGTGCGGGCCTTCTGGAAGGGCGACGACGGCCAGCTTGCCGATTTCGCCAGCCGAATGACGGCCTCGGGCGAGATGTTCAACCAGCGTGGTCGGCGTCCGTACGCCTCGGTGAACTTCGTCACCGCCCATGACGGTTTCACCTTGCATGACCTGGTGTCGTACAACGACAAGCACAACGAGGCCAACGACGAGAACAACCAGGATGGCAGCAATAACAACCTGTCCTGGAACCATGGCGTCGAAGGGCCGACGGACGATCCAGAGATCAACGCGCTGCGTCATCGGCAGATGCGCAACTTCTTCGCCACCCTGCTGCTGGCCCAAGGCACGCCGATGATCGTCGCCGGCGACGAATTCGCCCGTACCCAGCACGGCAATAACAACGCCTATTGCCAGGACAGCGAGATCGGTTGGATCAATTGGGACCTGAGCGAGGATGGCGCGACGCTGCTCAAGTTCGTCAAGCGCCTGATCAAGTTGCGCCTGACCTATCCGATCCTGCGACGCGGGCGGTTCCTGGTGGGTAACTACAACGAGGACATCGGCGTCAAGGACGTGACCTGGCTGGCCCCGGACGGCAGCGAAATGACCATTGAACAATGGCAGGACAGCCATGGTCGCTGCCTCGGCATGCTGATGGACGGCCGCGCCCAGGAGACCGGCATTCGACGCAAGGCCGGCGATGCAACGCTGCTACTGGTGGTCAACGCCCACCATGACATCGTCAACTTCCGCTTGCCGGAAGTCCCCGAGGGCAGTTTCTGGACCTGCATGGTCGACACCAACCAGCCGACCGTTCGAGGACAAGAGCGCTTCGATTTCGATTCCGAATATTCCGTCACCGGGCGCTCGCTGCTGCTGTTTGAGCTGCAACGCGAAGAAGAGGAATGAAGTACCGGTTGTAAACCGCCAGAGAGACCGCAAGGACGCGGTTTTTCGCTGCACACAGCCCAGTTTTAAGAAAAAAGTGCAGTTCAGACACACATCTCGCAAGACGAATCGGCCGACATGGTCAATACTTCACATGCGGTAGTCTCCAGGATTCGGAGCGCTGTGAATCGCAGCCATACCCACGCGGGCGTCATCGGACAGTAGGCCCGGTAGATGGCTGAAAGATTGAATACACACAAGGATGTCTCTCATGAAACCCGCCTCTCGCTTGCCCGGCCGGCAGCATCCGCAAATCTGGAACAGCGCTGCGCAACTGGCCGATATCCCGATTATCAGTACCCAGACGCTCATTCCCGCCGGCGCCCGCGCGGTCGTCCTCTCCCCGCATCCGGGTGATGAGATCGGTGCCTGTGGCGGATTGCTGCAGTTGCTGAACAATCTTGATCAGCCCATGTTGCTGATCTCGGTCTCCGATGGAGCCCTGATCCATCCCGGTTCACCGTTGTGGACCGATGAGCGCCTGCGTACACACCGCCCTCACCCGCAGGAAAGCGTGGACGCCCTGCATCGCCTGGGCATAGCAGCCCATGGCCTGCAATGGGTACGCGGTGGCTTCCCGGAAAAGGCCTTGACCGAACACGAGGCCGAGCTCACCGACTTCATTGCACGTCATCTGCGCCCCGGTGACGTGGTGTTCAGCACCTGGCGCCAGGATGGCGACAGCGACCACGAGACCGTCGGGCGCGCCGGGGCCCTGGCCGCCGACAGGATCGGGGTGGCGTACAACGAACTACCGGTATGGGCCTGGCACTGGCCGGTCCGTGAGCAAAATAAGATCCCCTGGCACCGGGCCCGTAAACTGCGCCTGGATGTCTGGACTACCGCCCGCAAGCGTCACGCCATGTACGCTTACGTCAGCCAACTCAACGGCGAACCGGCGAGCGGCATCGCCCCGCTGGTGCCCCGGGTTATCCTGGATCGGATGGGTATGCCGTATGAGATTGTCTTCATCTGAACACGTGCCTGTAGGAACTGGGCTTGTTCGTGATGGTGGTGGTTCGGATACACCGCTATCGCGAGCGAGCTCGCGATAGCGCTCGGCAAGGACACGAAAAATCCGGAACTGCCGACGCCTTGGGTCAGTCGCATGAACAGGTACGTCTGATTCAGGAGGGAACGTGACTCAAGATCCCGATTGGCGGGCCGTCGAACCAATGCCATCGGAGCTGCCTGCGGCGGTTCATCGGCTGCGAATCCTGACGGTCAATACCCACAAGGGTTTCACCGCCCTCAACCGTCGCTTCATCCTGCCCGAATTGCGCGAAGCGGTGCGCAGTACCGGCGCCGACCTGGTGTTCCTGCAAGAGGTGCTGGGCGAACATGACCGACACGCGTCACGCTACGACAACTGGCCCCAGACATCCCAGTACGAATTCCTCGCCGACAGCATGTGGAGCGACTTCGCCTACGGCCGCAATGCCGTCTACCCCGATGGCCACCATGGCAACGCCCTGCTCTCCAAATACCCGATCCGCCAGTTTCGCAATCTCGATGTGTCCATCACCGGCCCGGAGCGGCGCGGGTTGTTGCACTGTGTGCTGGATGTGCCCGGGCACGCCGCTGTCCATGGGATCTGCGTGCACTTGAGTCTTCTGGAAAGCCATCGCCAATTGCAGCTCAAACTGCTCTGCCAACTGCTCGATTCGCTGCCCGAGGACGCCCCGGTGATCATTGCCGGCGACTTCAATGACTGGCAGCTGCGTGGCAACCTCGCCCTCGCCCGCCGTGGCTATCTGCATGAAGCCTTCGAGCACCACCATGGTCGCCCCGCCAGGACCTATCCAGCCCGCTTCCCGCTGTTACGCCTGGACCGTATTTATCTGCGCAACGCCAGCAGCCATGCCCCGCAAATCCTGGGCAACAAACCGTGGACGCACCTGAGCGATCACCTGCCGCTTTCGGTGGAAGTGCATTTGTAGAGCGTAATGCTGTTCACTTAAGAAAATGATGGACCTGTGGCGAGGGAGCTTGCTCCCGCTCGGCTGCGAAGCAGTCGTAAACCGGCGGGTGCGGTGTGTCTGATGCTGCGCATTTGGCAGGTTCAGGGGCCGCTTCGCAGCCCAGCGGGAGCAAGCTCCCTCGCCACGGGTTTGTCGATGGCCTTAAGTGAACGGGATTAATTTGTAGAGCGGGCCTTTTCTGCTCTTTCTGCCCGCGGACCTGTAAGTTCTGACAGTAGCGACGCTGGTTTTTCATTGCTAGGGTGCCATTCCATACAGCGAGCGTTGCCAGGCCCTGTGTGCCATCTGTTGTGCAACCGATGCTGAAACCGGCATTTACGAGATGCCGATGCAGAGGGATAGCACATGATTCGGCACGATAGAGGATTCAATCGGCTGTTCAACGCTGTGTGGATATCAGCCCCCTTCCTGTTACCCGTCCCGGCCACCATGGCCGCTTGCACGCTGACGCCAACCGCAGGCGATGACGCTTATGTCTGCGACAGCGGCACCAGCCCCGGGCTGACGGACCTTTCGGGTAACAACAGCCTGACCATGCCCGCCAACGGCAGTGGTGTCATTAGCGGCGACGTCACATTCGGTGCCGGCGTCGACCGCATCGTGATCAATGCCAACGGCTTGATTGACGGTGATGTCCAGCAAGGCTCCGGCGTGGACGACTTCATCATGAATGGCGGCAGGATCCTGTCCCTGGCACAAGGTGACGGTCTCGATACGTTCTTGATGACCGGCGGCACCATCGTCGACGCGTTCGAAGACGGCGACGTTGCGCAGATGACCGGCGGCACGATCGGCCGGGTCGACATGAAGCTCGATGACAACGTTTTCGATATGTCAGGCGGGCAGATCATTGGCAACCTGGTGACCGGTTTCGGCCAGGACACCATCATCCTCTCCGCCGGACGCATCGGCGGCAATGTCAGCGTCAGCGGCGGCAACGACAGCATTACCGTCAGCGGCGGCGAAATCCTCGGCGAGGTCCGGGCCAGTGCCGGCGACGACCAGTTGCAGTGGAGCGGTGGCCTCATTCACTCGGCTATTTTGATGGGTGACGGCAGCGACACGGCGCTGTTGAGCAACCTCGATGAGACCGGGCTGAGCATCACCCCCAGCGTGAATGGCGGATTGGGCCAAGACGTCCTGACCTTTGAAGGCAGCACCTCCAGCACCGGCGCCCGTTACCTCAACTGGGAAACGGTCAACCTCACCCAAGGCTCGCAACTGGACCTTGATGACACGCTGACGTTGGGTGACAGCGCCACCGGCACAGGGACGCTCAACATCGAGAGCGGCAGCACGCTGACGGCGACCCAAGGCGTTGTCGCCCCTTTTACTGCCGGTCAACTGGCGACGCTCAACAATGCCGGCACGATAGACCTTACCCAGGGCAACACCCGCACCATCGATACCCTCACCGTCCAGGGTAACTACGTCGGCGACAACGGCCAGTTGCACGTGCAAACGGCAATCGGCGCCGATGGCTCCGCCAGCGACAAGCTGGTGGTCAACGGCGGGACGCTCACCGGCAATACCGCCATCACAGTCACGAACCTGGGCGGCACGGGCGCACTGACGACTCAGGATGGCATTGAAGTGGTCCAGGCCCAGGGAGGCGCGGTCAGTAGCATCGATGCCTTTTCTCTGGCGCAATCCGTCTCGGCCGGCGCGTTCGATTACCGCCTGTTCAAAGGCGGCGTGACGGGTAATCAAAACAACTGGTACCTGCGCTCCACCGTGGTCGCCGGGCCGGTAGCGGCGCCCATCCCGACGGCGCCCCCCGCGCCGGGCGCGCCCCCCGTCCCGACGCTACCGCCCTTGCCAACCGCAGTGCCCGGCGCGGCCCCCATCCCGTTGTATCGCCCGGAAGTGCCGACCTGGTCGGTGCTGCCTCCGGCGGCGGCGCAATTGACGTTGATGGCCCTCGGTACGTTCCATGACCGCCAGGGTGACCAGCGCCTGCTCACGGAAACCGGCGCGTTCGGCGCGGGTTGGGGTCGGGTCTATGGCGTAGACCTGGATAAAACCTGGGCCGGTACGGTGACGCCGCAGTTCGATGGGTCGATCAAAGGGTTCCAGGTGGGCAACGACCTATACAGTTCGCTTCTGTCCGGCGGCCAGACCCAGCGCATTGGCTTCTTCGTCGGGCACACGGAATTGAACGGCAATGTCAAAGGCTTCAACCTGGGTTTCGAAGGCCGACACGCCGGCAAGATAGAACTCGACGGCGACAGCTACGGGCTCTACTGGACGCTCACCGACCCCAACGGCGGCTACGTCGACACCGTGGTGATGGGCACGCGATTGAACGGCGACAACCGTTCCGAGCGCGGCCTGAAAATCGACAATCGCGGGCACGCCTTGACCGCTTCGGCGGAGACCGGCTACCCCTTCAAGGTGACCGCTGACTGGGACTTTGAACCCCAGGCCCAGATCATCTACCAAAAGGTCTCCCTGGATACGCAAAACGATGGGGTCTCCAAGGTCGAATTCGATTCCGACGGTGCCTGGACCGGCCGCCTCGGTGCGCGCCTCAAGGGCCGCTACCAGGTCAGCGGCATGCCCGTGGAGCCGTACCTGCGCGCCAACCTCTGGCATACGTTTTCCGGCACCGACTCAGTGATATTCGACGACACCGAACGGGTCGAGACCCAACAGCGCGCCTCCACCGGCGACCTCGGGATTGGCGTCACCGTGAGCCTGGCGCCCAGCGTCGCCATGTACGCTGGCGCGAACTATAGCCAAAACCTCGACAGCAACCAGCAACACAGTGTCATGGGCAACGTCGGTTTTCGGATCAGTTGGTAGGCAGGGTCTACGACAGAGGTTTGACGCCCGAATACCCACCACAATAACCAATTGAAATCAGCGCTTTATTAGCGCTGATTTCATCTTGCCATTCATCGTTCATTTTCTTGACGCGCCGCCATCGGTCTTCTTGACTACACCGTACTACCCCCGGAAATACAGTCAGGGGCAGGCCTCTGGAACCCGCCAACACGGGCCGCCAGAGGCTTGCCTCAATCCATTCGGTCGCCCCTCATTCGGGGTAGGAGAGACGCCAAAAAGCGAGAAACGCATGCGATTGCAAGGCAGGCCCCCATGAAAACTTCCCTCCGTCCACAAGCGCTCACCACCACTTTCCATACCGTCTCGACATCGTTGCTGCTGCTTTCATCCATGGAGGTCCAGGCCTGGCCTGCCGAAGAGACCGTGCAGCCTTGGTACGACCGAACATCATCCATCCACCTCGATACCGCACTGGTTGGAAGTGAGCCTGCTTCCGGCAAAAGCCCCGCCCTGTTCACAGTGCGAAACGGCGACGGTCATACCCAGCGCATGGGACTGATCAGTGGGCAACAGCAGATCACTTCAACCGGCGGCGGCCTGTTGGTGATGCCCGCGCTGGCCGACCCGGACAAAGATGCCGTCAACCTGAAAGGTTCGAGCCTCGGCGCCTACTGGAGCCTGACCGGCCCCGCGGGCTGGCACGTCGACCTGAGCGCCAGCGGCGGCCGGATCAATGGCTACAGCCGCACCGAACAAGGCCAGCGCCAGGCCACCGAAGGCCATGCGGTGACGCTGTCGGTCGAAGGTGGCTTCCCTATTGGCATCAGCACCCACTGGGTGGTCGAACCCCAGGCGCAACTGATCAACCAGCGCATCACCCTCGATACGCCGAATGCCGAGAGCGGCACCGGCGATGAACTGAGCAGTTGGAGCGGCCGCGTTGGCGCACGCCTCAAGGGTAACTACCAGGTCAACGGCCTCGGTGTGGAGCCTTACCTGCGAACCAACCTGTGGCACACCGTCCAGGACGCCAGCACGGTGTCCCTGGACAAGGTCGACAAGATCAGCAGCAGCCGAAAATCCTCCACCGTCGAAGTCGGCCTGGGCCTGGTCGCCCGGGTCACGCCGGCGGTCAGCCTGTATGTCAGCGCCGATTACAGCAGTGACGTCGACGACAACGACCTCAATGGCATCATTACCAGCATGGGCGTGCGGATGCGCTGGTGAGTCGCTGATAACGCCCACCGCTTTCCAAGGCTGGGCCTGTGGGAGCTGTCGAGCGAAGCGAGGCGGCTCCTGCATAAGTCCGGCACAAGCAAACTGCCGCCACTTAAAAAACACCTCCATTAAGGCGTATAACGCTAAAAGCGATTTATACCTGCAAGCCGTCTGCCCTGGCTCATTTCATTGATGGAGTAACGACATGACCACCGTCCCCTTCCTCGCCAACCTTTTTCCCAGCGCCACCGACATCCCGCCGGCCTACCGCCTCGAAGGCCGGATCGAACAGCGTGAATACCTGGTCGACGGCGTCCTGGAAACCTGGCAAGGGCCACTGGCCGTCGTCCGCAGCCCCGTTTACCTGACGGGTGAGCTGGGCGATGAACAAGTGATTCTCGGCAGCACGCCGCTGCTGGATGCCGAGACCGCCCTCACCGCCCTGGACGCTGCCGTGCGGGCTTACGATCGCGGCCAGGGCCAGTGGCCGACGATGCGCGTTGCCGAGCGCATCCGCCATGTGGAAACCTTCCTGGCACGCATGCGCGAGCAACGCGAGGCCGTGGTCAAGTTGCTGATGTGGGAAATCGGCAAGAATCTCAAGGACTCCCAGAAGGAGTTCGACCGCACCTGCGACTACATCGTCGACACCATCAACGCCCTCAAGGAGCTGGACCGGCGCTCCAGCCGCTTCGAGCTGGAACAGGACACCCTCGGGCAGATCCGACGCGTGCCCCTGGGCGTGGCCTTGTGCATGGGCCCCTATAACTACCCGCTGAACGAAACCTTCACCACGCTGATCCCGGCCTTGATCATGGGCAACACCGTGGTGTTCAAGCCGGCCAAGCTCGGCGTCCTGCTGGTGCGGCCGTTGCTGGAAGCTTTCCGCGACAGCTTCCCGGCGGGCGTGATCAACGTGATCTACGGCAGCGGCCGCGAAACGGTCAGCGCGCTGATGGCCAGCGGCAAGATCGACATCTTCGCCTTTATCGGCACCAACAAAGCGGCCAGTGACCTGAAGAAGCTCCATCCACGGCCACACCGCTTGCGCGCCGCCCTGGGGCTGGATGCGAAGAACCCTGGCCTAGTGCTGCCGGACGTCGACCTGGACAACGCGGTCAACGAGGCGCTGACCGGCTCGCTGTCATTCAACGGCCAGCGCTGCACGGCGCTGAAAATTCTGTTTGTCCATGAGGATGTGGCGCCGGCGTTCATCGAGAAGTTCAACGCTAGGCTCGCCACCCTGAAACCTGGCATGCCCTGGGAGGACGGTGTGGCGCTGACGCCGCTGCCCGAAGCGAGCAAAGTCGATTACTTGCATTCGCTGGTCGCCGATGCACTCGCCAAAGGTGCAGAAGTGAAGAATGCCCATGGCGGCGAGTCGCGAAGCTCGTTTTTCTACCCCGCGGTGCTGTACCCAGTGAACACAGCGATGCGGGTCTACCACGAGGAACAGTTCGGTCCGGTCGTGCCCATCGTGCCGTACCGCGACCTCAATACCGTCATCGATTACGTACTGGAGTCCGACTTCGGCCAGCAGCTCAGCATTTTCGGCACCAACCCGGCACAAGTCGGCAAGCTGGTGGACACCTTCGCCAACCAGGTCGGACGCATCAACATCAACGCCCAGTGCCAACGTGGCCCGGACACGTTCCCGTTCAATGGCCGGAAGAATTCGGCCGAGGGTACCTTGTCGGTCCACGATGCACTGCGCACCTTTTCCATCCGCACGCTGGTGGCAACCAAGTTCCAGGAGAACAACAAGGCGTTGATCAGCGACATCATCCGTGAGCGCGATTCCAACTTCCTGACCACTGACTACATCTTCTGATCCACGCCCGAACGGTGGGCTACGACAGGACTGGGCGCCGCGACTTGATGCCCCAGCCCTGTTGCATGCCGGCAGCCGCCAGCAGGATCGCCGCCACGCCCAACCATTGCAGCGGCTCCAGGCGATGGCCAAAGGCGAACCAGTCGACGAAGATCGCTGCGATCGGGTAGATGAACGACAGTGCACCGGTCAACGCGGTCGGCAAGCGTTGTATGGCGCTGTACAGCAACACATACATCACGCCGGTGTGCACCATGCCCAGGGTCAGCAGGCTGGCCCAGGCTTCGGTTTGCTGCGGCAACGCCGAGAAGTTCGCCCAGGGCGCCAACAGCAACACGCCGGTGCTAACCTGGATCAGCGCGATCAGATGAGGCGGCGTGCCGGTCAGGCGCTTGATGATCAACGCCGCGATGGCGTACAGCAACGCAGCCCCCAGCGCCAAGGCAATACCCAGCAGATATTCATCGCCACCCTGCCCTTGCTCGCCATGGGCACTGACGATGGCCAGCATTCCGAGAAACGACACCGCCAGCCAGAACAGTTTCTGTGCGGTGATTTTTTCCCCCAGAAACAGCGCCGCCAACCCCACCAACATGAACGGCTGGACGTTGTACACCGCCGTGCCGATGGCAATCGAGGCGCGGGAATAGGAGGCAAACAACAATACCCAGTTGCCGACGATCGCCACACCGCTGAGTACCGCCAGCAGGAAAGTGGTACGGGTGAGGATGCCGGGGCGCAAAAAGCCGAAACCGGCGCAGATCAGCAGCAAGGTCACGGCGCCGAACACGCAGCGCCAGAACACCACATCCAGCACCGGCAGGCCGGAAACCAGCACGAACCAACCAATGGTTCCGGAGATCAGCATGGCGGCAGTCATTTCCAGCGAACCGCGGCGTAAGGTCTTGTCCATCTTCAGGCTCCTTCAGCAAGTGGGCACAGTATGCCGAGCCGTCGGGAGGCTTCTCCATGGTTTGAAAAAGGCTAAACTGCGATTCGACCTTTTTTATCAAGGCAACTTCACACATTCGCCTAATGGAGTTGAAATGACTGACGATATTGACCAGATCCTCATCAGTGCCCTGATGGAAGATTCCCGACGCTCCCTCAAGGCCCTGGCAAACCTCAGTGGCCTGTCCTCCCCCAGTGTCGCCGAGCGCCTTCGCCGGCTCGAAGAACGTGGTGTGCTCAGGGGCTACACCGTCGAAGTGGACCCCAAGTGCTTCGGCTATCAACTCCAGGCCATCGTGCGTATCCGCCCGCTGCCGGGGCAGTTGCAGGAAGTGGAGCGGCAGATCCAGGCCATCGCTGAATTCACCGAATGCGACAAGGTGACCGGCGACGACTGCTTCATCGCCCGCCTGCACGTGCGCTCGATGGAACAGCTGGATACATTGCTGGACAAACTCAATGCCCACGCCGAGACCAATACGGCCATCGTCAAGAAGACGCCCGTCAAGCGGCGGTTGCCGCCGATGGCTTAGGTGCCGCCTGGTTTGAGCGAACGCATGGCCCGATGGGAGCGGGCTTGCTCGCGATGACGGCGGGTCAGTCACACCGAAGCTGGATGTGCCGGCCTTTTCGCGAGCAAGCTCGCCCCCACAGGAAGTCCGGCCTCGGCGCTTGTCCGAGGCCGGGGGCACGCTACTTGAGCTCTTCCAGTTCAGGGCTGCGCTGTACTTTAAACACCTCTTGTTCAGGCGCATTGCTCGCCTTCATCAGGTTAAGGGGCTGGACTTTGGCGCAAGCATTCTTGCCGTCGGCATAGATTCCGCTGTGGTTGCATTTCCATTCATAGAAGTTCGCCAGGGCGCCGGACAATTGCAGGCTGTAGTCCGTGCTGCGGGTGCCCGGCGAAAACGGCTGTCCAGCCGGGATGTTCTGGAACCATTTCATCCATTCCTCGCCTCCCACCGGTGGCGGGTTGGCTTGGAAGGTCGGATTCATTGGCGCCAATTGCTGGTACTCGGCGGTCATATGGCAACTCAGGCAAGAGGCCTGAGGATTGTCCACGGGGCCGTTGAGGCGGCCGTTCCAGCCCAGGTGGGTCGGTGGCAGCTCCTTGGTGTTGGCATTGATCGCGGTCTGCTTCAGCGCCGGGTTGATCTTGGTTTCAGTCGGCGTCGGGTTGGTGAACGCGTTGCCGTTCTCCTTCGGATCGTTCCCCCACATGATTCCCACCGGCACCAGGTTGTCCCAGCCCGATTTACCGGTCATCGCACCGTTGTACTGAAAGGTGCCGAACAACCAGCCGGTATCTTTGACGCGCGTGTCCCGGACGGCGATGTCCATCTGAATCAACGCGACTTTGGTGATGGCGCGTTTGGTTGAGTAGAAGTCCTTGGTGGTGTAGGCACTCCAAAGTACCGGATTGACCAGCGAGGGCACCGCACTGATATCGATGTCTGCGAACAACGCCTTGCACACCACTGTGCCATTGGGAAATCCCTTTGGTTGCGAGGTGTAGCTCGGGTCAGGGTTCTGCGGATCCTTCCAAACCTGGCCGATGGTGTACGCCCCTATATCGTTATAGATGCCGACCGCATAGGTCTGGCCATTCACGGTTTGGGTACTCGCCAACTGTTTGGGCTGGATAGGCGCCTCTTTGGTCAGCCCGTGAATAGCTTCACGACCGTTGGGGCCATAGTGTTGCCAAGGCATGTGATACCACTGACGAACCTTGTTTTTCTGCACGTTCCAGCCGACTTCCGTATTGCCCTCCAGGCAGTAGTTCTTTACCTCGTTCATATAGGTGCGCCAGCTTTCAAAATCATTGCTGAAATTGGCGGGCAGGTGCTTGAAAAACGACGGCATCGAAGTCGGGCCCGGCGCCACGGTGGGGTAGTCCTGACTGAGCCGGAAAAATGCGGAGGGATACGAACTTTTGGGTGGCGCGAAGCCGTAATCAGGGAACGTCCCGGCCTGGGCGCCAGCCATGGACAACGTGCCGGTCAGGGCCAATAGTGCAACGATCTTTCCTTGGAAATGCTTCATCGATATCTCCTTATCGGGAGACGCCTGCCGTCCCATCGAAGGGTTGAGCGATGCGCAGGGCCTCCTTCTGTTATCAGGCGTTGGCACGATGCCAGACCTGCTCACGGTCCACGCTCAGCGATGTGACGCACCTCCTTGGCGCCCGCCAAGCGGGCACGGTCAGGCCTGGCTCTGGCAGCCGGGTGGGAACGATATCGAGGGAGCGTGGCGAAGATTTCGCGCGGTGATCGATCGATCAACCGCATGCCGACCTTGGCAATGCAATCCCTTGCCATAGGTGTAGATCATTTATCCAAAGGTGCCATCATGCTTCAGGCTTTTTGCCGGCCATTTGCCACGCTCCGGCGATGGTCAGCAAAAAAGGGCTTGTCCCCGGCAATACGATCCGAAGCCTTGGGCCCATTGGCCGCCTGGCCGTCCTGGCCATCGACGTACCAGTAACAGTGCTGCACCGCACGCGTGATGCCCACATACGCCAGGCGCAGGATTTCGTCCTTTTGCGCCGAGTCGTAAGGTTCGGCATCACCGTCCTTGCCTAGCCCGGCCATTCGGTAGACCTGGTTCTTGTAGGGTGAACTGCTCAGGTGCTGGCAGTCGCCCAGCAGGAACACCGCATCGGCCTGGAGCCCTTTGGCACTGTGGTAAGTCATCTGCCTGAGCCGCCTCGCCTCCCACGGCAAGCTAGAATCCACATTAACTGTTGGCTGAATATACTTTTCTATCAATAGCTTATCGCTGCTTTTTCGATACAGCATCAAGATCGAATCACCCTTGCGGTAGTGCTCATCCAGTCGCCGCGCCAGCCCTTCATCGTCTCGATCCAACACATTGACCGGGCTCAGCGAGCGAGACACGCCACTGGCCTTGGCCTTCTTGCCTGGGATAGCCGCAGCGGCGCGAACAATATGCTCGGCCGCATCGATGATGTATTGGTGGCTGCGATAGTTGTCAGTGAGCATGACCCGGGTCGTCGTCGGCGACGGGAATTGCTGGTTGAATGCCATGAAATAGCTCGGTGAACTGCCGCGCCAGCCATAGATCGATTGCCAATCATCCCCGACACACAACAAGGAAGAACGCTGGGCGCCGCGCCCCACGTGCATCGCGGGACCACGGCCGCGTATTTCCCGAAGACTGGCTCGCAGCCAGGAGACGATCTGCGGCGACACGTCCTGGAATTCGTCGATCATCAGGTGCGAAAGCGGCCGGAGCAACGCATCCCCCAGCAACTTGAAGTTTTCCGGCGAGTGTTCGCTGAACAGCGCAAACATGCGGTTGTAGGTCATGACCGGCGGCGATTGGTCGAGCAGATGGTCTTCGAATGCCCGCCAGTAGCGACTCAGCGCCTCGAAGAAATACCGATCGGGGTCATCCTGGGCAAAGGACATCCGACCCACGGCATCCGGGACGTCCAGGCCTAGGTTCTCGATAAAGCCTGCCGCCGCGACAAAGCAGTCCAGCAACGGTGCCGAACCCAGCTCGCCCTTGACCTTGTAATCGAACCCTGGGCCGGCACTGGCATCGCCGGCCATTGATGCTAATACACGTTTTGACGCCTCATAACTTTCAAGCCATATCAGTGGCTTACGACAGAAAGCTTGAAACAGGGTGCGCTTGACCGCCCATTCCGCGCGGATGCTCAACTTGGCGCCCGGACGACTGAGCCGGGCGTCTTCCCGTGGATCGAACCCCAGTATGACCCAGGCATCCAGGGAAGGCGCGTAACCATGGCAGTGGAACGTCGACCCATTGATCTCGAACGCTTGTCGTTTCGGCTCGATACCCTTGATCGGCCAGGCACCCGCGCGCAACCACAGGTCTTCGACGGCATCGCACAACTCTTCGTCGCGCTGGGCTGCCAGCGCGGTCACGGCGACCCGCTTTTGTACATCCGGGTGATCGCGCTCCAGTTCCTTGAGCTGCAGCGCGTGGCGGGACAACGGCAGGATCAGCTCACGGAAGCGCGGGTCACGCTGGTAAAGGTTGTAATAACAGGCGTTGAGTTGCTGGCGCTGGGCGTCATTGATGCGCAAATCAAAAGGATTGCCCTGGGCATCATCGTCACCCGCTTCGGCGCGATGGCTCAGGGTCTCGAACGCCTGGAGCCGTTCGAACCCGGGCAAGCTGCGGACCATGGGCAAGATTCGCGAATGGAATGTCCGCACCAAGTCCCGAGCTTCCTTGAGGCTGACGGTACGTCCCCACAGGGCAAACACTTCGATCAGTTTCTGGATGAAATCCTTACGCGATTCCCGGGTAAACGTCACCACGGTCATCGAGTCCAATTCGAAACCCAGGTAATGGGACAACAGCACAATGCGCAGCACCAGGGTGGTGGACTTGCCCGCCCCGGCCCCGGCGATCACCGAGGTCGAGGGCGTGTCGCTGAAAATCATCTTCCATTGCGCGGCACTCGGTTGTGCATGGACCGGCAGCGATCGGGCGACATCTGCCTTGATGCGTTTCTTCAACTCAGCGGTCAGCGGCAGGCGCCAGTCATCGAACAGCAGATCATCGACCTGCGGTGCCGGATGCTCCGTGCTGCGCGAATCACGGATCAACAGGACCTGACGGCCTTCCTCAAGCCCTTCGGCCCGGCCTTCCTTGTATCCATAGTCAAAACCGGCGGTATGACCGCTGCGGAAACCGTCGGCCTGGCCATGCAACCAGGAGGCACGATGTTGGGCTCGCAGGCGTGTCAGGCCATGGCCGAAGAGCCGGGCGGCCAGGCGCTTGAACAGCGGCATCTGGGCCAGGGATAAAAGCTCGGGGGGAAGATCGGGAGTGTGTTGCGCCACGCTGGGACTCCGGTGTTCATGAACCATGACGGCTATGGTGTCTGTATTTGCCGCCAGGTTCCACCCAAAAGCTTTTAAGTCATGGGTTTAGGCGATGAAGTGAAAGTTGGCTCACGAATTCATATCTGGTTAGTCGATAGGTTTGACGCGTTTTTTACGCTTTTTGTCGATGGTTTCCTTCGCGAGAATAGCGCATCAACCATCGCTTTCGCTCCCAGCGAAAAGGACACGAACATGCTCGAACTCAGGCCCTTCGCCACCTTGGGCGCCGCCAACCACGGCTGGTTGGATGCCCACCACCATTTTTCGTTCGCCGAGTATTACGACCCACAGCGCATGAGCTGGGGCAACTTGCGGGTCTGGAACGATGATGTCATCGCCCCTGGCAGCGGTTTTCCCCAACACCCGCACCGGGACATGGAAATCATCACCTATGTGCGTGAAGGCGCGATCAGCCACCAGGACAATCTGGGTAACAAAGGCCGTACGCAGGCCGGTGATGTACAGGTCATGAGCGCCGGCACCGGCATTGCCCATAGCGAATACAACCTGGAGTCGACGGCCACCCGCATCTTCCAGATATGGATCATCCCCAACGAAGAAGGCCTGGCACCGTCATGGGGGGCCAAGCCGTTTCCCAAGGACTCGCGCGAAGGCTTCGTGACGTTGGCCAGTGGCAAGGCCGGCGATGACCAGAGCCTGCGCATTCGCGCTGACGCACGACTGGTAGCGGCCAATCTCAAGGCGGGTGAAAGTGCGGAGTATCGGCTGGACGCCGCACGTCGGGCCTATCTTGTGCCGGCCACAGGGTTGATAGAAATCAACGGCTTGCGTGCACAAGCTCGAGACGGTGTTGCGATTGAAGATGAACGGATATTGCGGGTGACCGCGATCGAAGACAGCGAAATCGTGCTCGTTGACCTCGCCTAAGCCCTGCATCGCAGCACTCCTGCTCTTGTGGCGAGGGAGCTTGCTCCCGCTGGGTCGCGCAGCGGCCCTAGAACCCGGCGACGCGGTGGATCAGGTCGATTGAGTGAGCTTGAGGGGGGCTGCTGCGCAGCCCAGCGGGAGCAAGCTCCCTCGCCACAAGCTCACATCACATGTATCACTTGCTGGTGATAGCCCCATCCACCAACGTTTGCGCCTCAGCCACCAATTGCTTGAGGTGCGCATCGCCAAGGAAGCTTTCGGCGTAGATCTTGTAGATATCCTCGGTCCCGGACGGGCGTGCCGCAAACCAGCCGTTTTCGGTCATGACCTTCAGACCGCCAATGGCCTGGTCATTGCCCGGCGCATGACTGAGGATATTCTGGATCTTCTCCCCGGCCAGTTCGGTGGAGGCCACCTGATCGGGCGACAGCTTGCTCAACAGCGCCTTCTGTTGGGGGCTGGCCTTGGCATCGACGCGTACCGAGAATGGTTCGCCCAGCTCGTCAGTCAACGCGCGGTAGGCCTGGCTCGGGTCGCGAGCGGTGCGCGCGGTCATTTCAGCTGCCAACAGCGCCGGGATCAGGCCGTCCTTGTCGGTACTCCAGACGCCTCCGTCCTTGCGCAGGAACGAAGCACCGGCACTTTCTTCACCCCCAAAGCCCAGGGAACCATCGAACAAGCCATCGGCAAACCACTTGAAGCCAACCGGCACTTCATAGAGACGGCGCCCCAGGCGCTTGGCCACGCGATCGATCAGGCCGCTGCTCACCACCGTCTTGCCCACGGCGGCATCGGCGCGCCATTGCGGGCGATTCTGGAACAGGTAGTCGATGGAGACCGCCAGGTAGTTGTTCGGCGCCAACAGGCCACCGGATGGGGTCACGATGCCATGGCGGTCATGGTCCGGGTCGCAGGCAAAGGCCACGTCGAAACGTTCCTTCAGGCCAATCAACCCTTGCATCGCATGGCTGGAGGACGGGTCCATGCGGATCTGCCCGTCCCAGTCGACGGTCATGAAACGGAAGGTGGAATCCACGTGAGTGTTCACCACTTCCAGGTCCAGGCGGTAATGCTCGGCAATGGCCGGCCAGTAGCGCACGCCCGCGCCGCCCAACGGATCGACGCCCAGACGCAACCCGGCAGTACGGATGGCATCGAAATCGATGACGTTGATCAGGTCTGCCACGTAGGTGTTTACATAGTCGTGACGGTGGGTGGTATCGGCTTTCAGGGCCTGCTCGTAGCTGACGCGCTTGACGCCGGCGAGCTGGTTGGCCAGCAATTCGTTGGCCTTGGCTTCGATCCATTTGGTGATGTGGGTATCGGCCGGGCCACCGTTGGTAGGGTTGTACTTGTAACCGCCACTTTGCGGTGGGTTGTGGGACGGCGTGATGACGATACCGTCCGCCAGGCCCGAGGTGCGGCCACGGTTGTAGCAAAGAATGGCGTGGGAAACCGCCGGTGTCGGGGTGTATTCATCGCCTTCGGCGATCATTACGGTGACGCCATTGGCCGCGAATACTTCCAGCGCGCTGGCACCCGCCGGGGTCGATAGCGCGTGGGTGTCGATACCGACGAACAGCGGCCCGTTGATGCCCTGGGCTTCGCGGTACAGACAGATCGCCTGGCTGATGGCCAACACGTGCCACTCGTTGAAGCCCAGGTCGAAGGAGCTGCCACGGTGCCCGGAAGTGCCAAAAGCCACGCGCTGGGTCGCAACCGAGGCATCGGGTCGGCCGGTGTAGTAGGCCGTCACCAGTCGCGGGATATCGATCAACAACTCTGCCGGTGCCGGCTTGCCCGCAAATGGACTGACTGTCATGCAAAACCTCTGAGTGGAGTGGCTCGGTAAATGGGGTGCAGTTTACTGACAGTTCGACCATGGCGCGATGGGTTCGATCCATTGCTGCCGACTACGCCTGTTCGAGCCTCAAGGCATCGGCCAGCGCGCAGAGGGCAGCGTCCATGTCCTGTGGCCCGTTCAGGGCATGGGTGAGGCGCATATGTTGCGCATACAGGCCCTGGAGGCTGAACAACTCCCCTGGCGCGATGACGATTCGCTGGGCAAGCAGCCGATGGAAGACTCGCCGCAAGTCGACCCGTCGCGTCGATTGCATCCAGATCGTCGCACCACCTTGAGGTTCTGCCCATTGCAGGCTATCCCCTAGCCGCTCGCGCAGCAATTGCGTCGTCGAAACCGCGCTTTCGCGCAGCAGGCGCCGCAACACCAGCAAATGCTGGTCAATCCGACCGTTGCTGTACAGCCGGGCGATGGCTTTCTGGCGAATCGGCGACAAGCAAAACGCGCGCAGCAGGAAATGTCGCTGCAGGTGCAAGGTCAACTGGCGCGACAACACGTAGCCATACGGCGCCTCTGGCCCGATGGTTTTCTCGAACGTCGAATAGACGATCAACCGGTCCGGGTCGAGCAAGTCTCGAAAAGGCGTCCCCCTCGCCTCGAACGCCAGGTCCGTATGGCTGTCGTTCTCCAGCACCCAAGTTCCGTGCCGCTCCAGCAGATGCGCGATGGCACGACGGTTCTCTTCAGGAACGAGCGTCCCCCTCGGCATGTTCAAGACCGACGACAGCACCACCAGGCGTACAGTTTCGTTCACCAGCAGTTGTTCCAGTTGCTCGACATTGAGCTCGCCGCTGGTCAGCAGTGGCAGCTCGATGACGTTGACCTCCGCCGACTGCAGCAGGCGCAACACTGCCCAATCGCAGGGCGATTCGATCAGCACGGCGGACCCGCGCAGTGCCAGCACCGCGATCAGGATCTCCAGCACGCCACGCAGGTCGGCGCCAATGTAGACGTCATCGGCATTCCAGCAACGGGCCGGCGAAGACGTGTAGCGGGCAGCCAGCGCGGTGCGCAGCTCCAGCTCACCCCAGGGTTGCGAGGGTGTCTGCGAGGAGCGTGGGTACTGGCGCAGCAGTTCGCGTTCGAGCAGCAACAGCGGGCTGTCCAATGGCTGCATCGACGCCGGTTCGTCCGCACTGAGCACCCGCATGCCTGGTCGTCGGGCATTGACGTACAGGGTCTCGAGCAAATCGTCACCGCCGTCCAGGGTGGCCATGCTGGGCACTGGCAGCGCGTAGTAGCCGGACTTGGCGATCGAATAGACCCGCCCTTCCTTTTCCAGCAGCGAATACGCGTACTGAATGGTCGATATCGATACGTTCAGACGCTCGGCCAGTTGCCGCAGCGACGGCAGGCGAACCCGCGCATCAACCTCCAGCTCGTTGATCAGCGTGGTCAGGTAGCGATAAACCGCCTGGTAGGCGAAGCCTGTCTCCCGGCAACCTTTCATCGGCTCAGGCCAGGACAGCGGGTCGCCGCCGACCCAGTCGCAACGCCGGGTACAAGGACTGGGGACGAGGTAGATGATTGCGTCAAACCTCGTTCCTCAATGCCTTGCCGAGCGTTCATGCAGCCCATCGGCAGGCGACCCGGCTTCTGCAGTGTCGATGCCGTCAATGGTCTGCTGCAGATCGGCGCCCGGGGCAATGTCCGGTTGTTCCGGCAGTGAGACGCTCGCCCGGTACAGCTTGCCAAGGATGTCGATGGGCAGGCCGCTGACCTCGACCATCCACTGCGCAACCTGATCGACGACGGTCGCGCCCTGCATGGCCTTGTGCAGGTCCGGCATCGCCACCAGCATGCCGGGATGGCAGCAACGCAGGAAATGCTCCAGGCCCGCACCCTGCCCCACGAAGGGCGCGAACAGCATGCACACCAGTTGCGTTTCGCTGAGCCCCAGGATCTTTTGCGCTTCAAGGGCGGCGTAGGCACGACGCTCGGGAATCGACGACGGTGAGCCGAACAGTGCCCGGGCCTGTTCGCAGGCGTGTTCCGGCAGTTGCTTGCGATGCATGATCATGATCGCTCGCTGCGCGTAGTCTCCATAGCCGGTTTCATAGCTGCGTCCATGCAGGTAGCAGGCCTGCAGACCGTGCAGATGGGCCGACAGCAGCGGGCTGATGTATTCGTTTTCAGGCGCCGATGGCACAAGCCCCTCGGTCTGCACCCGCAGGAACTCGTTGAAGAGCGGCCAGTTGGTCCCCTCCGAACGAACGACGATCAGGTCGTCGATGCCGACGTGGCCCACTCGCCGGCAAGCCTCGAAGTGACCCTCGGGCCTCCAGGCATCGAGGCGATCCGGCCCATAGAAATGCCGGTAGATATCACCACCCAGGGTGTCGAGGTGGGCAAAGAGGTTGTCGAAACCGCAGGCGTGCTCGGTCTGCAGGCCGATCTTGCGAGTCGCGCGGCGAAGGCCTGATATGAATTGTTTTTGCTGGCGCGGTGTATCGCTGCTGACCAACGAATCCACGCCCGACTCCCAGCGAGCCATATGCCGATAGAATTCGGCCATCGCCAGGTAGCCGTCATCCCCAATCTCCAAGGGGCTGTCGACCGCACGAAGATGCCCCAGGACCAGCAGGTCCATGCGATTGGCTTCGTGCCCTGCCACCGACAAGGGCTGCCGGTGATTGAACGGCAACACCTCGCGGTTATCCGCCATCAGCAATTCGACCCGGGGATCATCGTAGACAAACAGCGCGCTGTAGCAGCGGTGGATGTTTTCCAGCGTCGCCTGGGTGGTTTCGCTCAAGCGTGGCGTGGCGACACGCAAGGTGAAGGTCACCGGATGTCGCCCCGCGATACTCAGCTGTGCGGCCCGCAAGGCGGTCAGCACATAAAAGCTTTCCCGGCTCCCGTTCAGGACCGTCAACACGCGATAATCGCCAATCCGCTCGATGCCTCCGGCGGCGACAATTAAACGCTGGATCAAAAGCTGCAACGCGGTACGTTCTGCCCGGGAATAAAAACCTGACAGTCGTTGCAGTATCTGTTGATACACGTGAGTCATTGCCTGCTCATGAATTGCACTCATAGCCATTTACCTGGAAATTCAACTATCGGCGTCGCACCCGCACCAACGTGACTGCACGACGTGTTGGTCTAGATGATTGTTCTAGCACTCAAAGAGTATTAGCAATACGCTCGAGCATTGCTTGTTGTAATCATTTGATACATATACTGAGAGTCGGCTCACGCCCCAGCAACCCTCCGCCGAAAGCCTTTAAATCAGGGGGCCTAACCGACCAAACGGCACGTCCTAGGAGAATTCCGACAACGTCCCACAGACAATGAGTACGAGAAATAAAGAACTTGCCGAACTTTAATTGACTCTCTACCCCGCCCTGTTTTCCCCGGGGTCGATAGATAGCCCCGCACCCATTAACGTTTATTGCCCCTTGAATGCATCTTGAAGGATGAAGACCTTCGAAAAAGTTATACAGCACCACGACTTCTTCCTTGATATGGAAATCAGCGTTCAATTATCAAGACTTAAACAATGATTAGAAGATACAGATTGAGGGCAAAAACCAGTTCAGATGTTGGTCGGCAGACCGTTTCAGGCTTGAGCGAACCGGGACAGGCCATTCAAGGCACGAAAGGCCAGGTAAGAACGCAGCACCGCCAGGCAGGAGGTGCCGTCAGAAAGGATAAGAAGGTGTCAGGACGAAGGCAGCGCAAGAGCCCAGGTGATGACTCTTGCGCAAGGCAGGGTTCAGACCGGGTCGATGACCTGAAGGGCAACACGTTCACGGCAAGGGCATTCGCCCATGTAACGGTGAGCCTCGACAAACTCGGAGAACGGGAAGACCCGAGTCTTGAGTGGCAACAGCACACGGTCGGCGGTCAGTTGATTGATATCGCGCAGTGCTCGTTGCAAGGCCACCTGGTCCTGGAGAATGCCCAGTTCCGGCTTGCCGGTGAAATTGCCGATGCAGTGCACAAAGAACTGAATGTTCTTCTGGAACGCCGCGCAGGCTGGAAACGGCGTCTGGTTGCCGCCCTGCAAGCCATACAGCACCAGGCTGCCACGCGGTGCCAACACGTCACCCAGCAGCGACATCTGCGGCCCGCCGAGGCCGTCGAAGACCACATCGACGCCACGGTTGTCGGTGAGCTTGTTGATTTGCATCAGCAAGTCCTGCTCTTCGGTGACGATGACCTTCTCGGCGCCCAGCGACAACAGGTACTCACGCTCGTCAGCCGTCTTGGTGGCCGCGATCACCCGCACACCCAGGGCCTTGCCCAGTTGTACGAAGGAAGGACCGGCGCAATGGCTGGCATCGGTGACCAGGGCGAATTGCCCCGGTTTGACCCGTGCCAGGTCCATGTAGGCGAAATAGGCGATCAGCAGCGGCGTGTAATGCACGGCGGCTTCGATCGGGCTGAGCACGTCGGGATAACGGGTCAGGGCGGTGCGTGGCAGCACGATGACCTCACCGTACACCGGATAATCGTTCGGGCTTTCGGCCGGAAAACTGGCGACCTTGTCGCCCACGGCCAAGTCATCGACGCCGTCGCCGACGGCCGTGACCACGCCGGCCATTTCATGGCCCAGGCCCGAAGGCAGGCGCGCCTGGGACGACGCCAGGTTCTGGCGCCACAAGGTGTCGTACCAACTGATGCCGATCGCTTCGACACGGACCTGCACTTCTCCTGGCGCAGGAAGAGCCGCCGTATGCTCTTCGCATTTGAGCACCTCGGCACCACCAAACTTGTGAAAACGGATCGTGCGGGACATCGCAAACCTCGTCAAAGTAACCTCTAATGCCATGAACTCTATCCGGGCTTTGTACCCAAGACCATCAGTGGCTATTAATAGTCGACATGCCTGTCATTGATTCCGCAGCAAGAAAAACCAAGCCATTGCGTAGGACTTAACCTAAGAAAACTCAATTAGCCGGTGCAGAGTACCAGTCTTTCCCCGTAAGATTCATGCCGGCCATTGTTCCCATATGGCCGCTCACGTCAAGCTTGCCGAATCTGCCAGGACCCCAGATGAATCGTAATGACCTGCGGCGTGTCGACCTGAACCTGTTGATCGTGTTCGAAACATTGATGCATGAACGCAGTGTGACTCGCGCGGCCGAGAAACTGTTCCTAGGCCAACCGGCCATCAGCGCCGCGCTGTCGCGCCTGCGCAGCCTGTTCGATGACCCGTTGTTCGTACGTACCGGTCGCAGCATGGAGCCTTCGGCCCGGGCGGTCGAGATCTTCGCCCTGCTCTCCCCGGCCCTGGATTCGATTTCCACGGCGGTCAGCCGGGCGGCGGAATTCGACCCGGCCACCAGCACCTCGGTGTTTCGCATTGGCCTGTCGGACGACGCCGAATTCGCCCTGCTGCCGATGCTGCTCAAGCGCCTGCGGGCCGAGGCGCCCGGCATCGTGCTGGTGGTGCGCCGGGTCAACTACATTCTGATGCCTGGCTTGCTGGCGTCCGGTGAAATCTCCATCGGTGTCAGCTACACCGACGACCTGCCGGCCAACGCCAAGCGCAAGGTCCTGCGACGCAGCTTGCCCAAAGTGTTGCGGGCCGACACCGCGCCGGGACGACTGACCCTGGACGAATTCTGTGCTCGCCCCCATGCCCTGGTGTCTTTCGCGGGTGATTTGAGCGGTTTCATCGATGAAGAGCTGGCGAAACTCGACCGCAAGCGCCATGTGGTGCTGGCCGTGCCGCAATTCAATGGCCTGAGCACGCTGCTGTCGGGCACCGACATCATCGCCACCGTCCCTGACTACACCGCCGACGCCCTGACCGCCGCCGGCGGCGTACGCGCCGAAGACCCACCGATTCCAGTGCGTAGCTTTGAGCTGCACATGGCTTGGCGCGGATCCCAGGACAACGATCCTGGGGAGCGTTGGTTGCGGTCGCGGATTCAGATGTTCTTTGGGGATCCGGATAGCCTGTGATGGATTTTCACTGCGCAGTGGCACTCATCTCAACTTTCAGTTGATCAAGGCGGCCAACGACCTGGGGCGCTCGCTAAGGATCCGAATGGAAGTCTCCAGCTACGACGCGCTATGCCTGACGGTTCAGGCCGGCCTGGGCATTGGCATCATGCCCGAGGGGAGCGCGGCGATTTACAAAATGGACGGAGCGAAGGTGATCAGGCTGGATGAGCCGTGGGCCTCCCGCGAACTCAGCGTATGCGTGAGGTCGCGAACGGCGTTGTCGGTCGCGGCAGGCTTGTTCCTGGAGCACTTGCTCGAAATGGAGTAAGCGATGTCGGGCTCAAAGGCGCGAAGGTAAAATCACCCGTTTATGAACAGCGTGCGCTCGATGACGCCCCATCTCGCGCAAGGCGGAAGCTATTCGAGCATGGATAGCCTTGCACCACATGCTGCATGTCATGACGCCAAAGATGGCTACTAAGTAGCGATCGCCTGCTCGTCGTCGGCCCTGAGCTGGTCCAATACCGAACGCTCCGGACGCGGTGCACCGAGATGCAAGTAACGTAGTTCATCCATAAAGGCACTCCAGAGTGAAGGGCCGCCCTTCTCCAGCACCTCCGCGCGCAAAGACGCTTCCTTGCTCGGCTGCGTATGCCGAACACCCCAGGCAGCCACATGCGCGAGCAGAGGTACCAGCTGTATTGCTGCTTCCGTGAGGCTGTAAATTACTTTCTGCTGGTGATTCGGATCCGGGCATCGTGTCAGCAGGCCAGACGCGGTCAAGTGTTTCAGCCTACTTGCGAGGATGTTCGTGGCGATGCCTTCCTGGTTTTTCTCCAGCAGGACGCCATAACTGCGTCTGTTCTCGAACATGACATCGCGGATAACGATCAGGCTCCAGCGGTCGCCGATCTGCTCAAGCGTCAGGTTGATCGGGCAGCCCGATCGTCTTGTTTGTTGCACAGCTACTCTCCTCGAATTTCCACTTGCATTGTGCAAGGTGCTCGAATATTATTCAACCACTTGCACAATGCAAGCGCTATGACAGCTCAGGCGGATCGGCAAAAAATCGAACATCCGGGCTTTCATCACGGGTAACACCGGCAATTCGATGCTGCGTATGGCCGGAAAGGCGGTAACAGCGACATGGCACGATGAGTTGGCGTTTTGCTGAAGGTCATCACAGCTGTACGTACCTACATATCCACCACACACAATGGTTAAGAACACGATGAAATTCTCCACCATCACTTCGCGCACCCTACTCGCGGTATCGTTAGCATTCGCGGGCGCCTTCGCTGCTGTAGCTCCGGTCCAAGCTGCTGCGCCGATGCAGCACAAGCAGGTTCCAGGCTTCTATCGCACGATGATTGGCGACTATGAAGTCACCGCGCTCTATGACGGCGGCGGTAGTATCGACTCCAGTCTCCTACACGGTGATCCCGCGCTCATTCAGTCCCTCTTGGCGCGCTCCTTCCAAAACGATCCCAAGCATGTTTCGGCAACCGTCCAAGGCTTCCTCGTCAACACCGGCTCCAAACTCGTTCTCATCGATACCGGTTCAGGCGGTCACTGGGGCCCTCCTACACTGGGCAAGCTCGCGCAGAACTTGAAGGCCTCCGGCTACAAGCCGGAGCAGATTGACCTGGTTCTACTGACTCACCTTCACGCTGACCATGCTGGCGGTATCTACCAAAACGGGAAACGCGTCTTTCCGAACGCGACCGTGATGATGACGAAGGCCGACGCCGATTTCTGGCTGTCGAAGGAAATCATGGCCAAGGCTCCGGAAGAATCGAAAATCTTCTTCAAGGTCGCACAGGATGGCGCCGCGCCTTATATCGCTGCGGGTAAATGGAAGCCGTACGAAGGCATGGCCGAAATCGTTCCCGGCATTGCACCGTATGCCATTCCCGGCCACACGCCCGGTCACACCGGCTACATGATTTCCTCAAAGGGTCAGTCGCTGCTCATCTGGGGCGACGTAGCTCATGTTGGCGCCGTCCAAATGCCGCACCCGGAAATCAGCATCGTCTTCGACTCAGACAGCGCGTCGGCGGTCAAAACGCGTGAAGACCTGCTGGTGAAACTCGCTGCGGACAAGACGATGATTGCCGCAGCCCACATGCCGTTCCCTGGCCTGGGCCGTCTTCGCAAAGCCGACAACGGCGAAGGCTACGACTGGGTACCGGCGACTTTCCTCAACCTGGAGTGAACTGACCATGACTTACGATTCATCTTCCGTCCGTGAGCTTCGGGATGCGATGTTTGCCTTCGACTTTGCGCATCCCGTACGCACCATCGAGACGCTCCGCGTCGGCATGGAGGCCATTTCACAAGCGAACCCGCCAGCGGCCGACCTAACCGTCGAGACGATCCAACTCGGTGGCGTAGCTGCGGTGGCGATTACGGCTCCTGGCGCTTCCAAGGACCGAGTCATCTACCATTTCCATGGTGGTGGCTGGGTGGCTGGCTCTCCTTCCTCGCATTTAGGCATGCTTGGGGAGCTGTCTCGAGCGGCAAAGTCCCAGGTCATCGTTCTGGACCACTCCAAGGCACCTGAGCACCCATTTCCGGCGTCCTACGACGAGTCCATCCGCGGCTACGAAGCACTGCGTGCGCTTGGCAAGCCATTCGCCGTGACAGGTGACTCCAGTGGCGGGGGCATGGCTCTCAACGTTCTGGCCTATGCAGCCTCGAAAGGCCACAAGGACGCGCGAGCAGCGCTACTCATTAGCCCATGGGCAGACTTGACGCTGACGCTGCCCTCGTTAACGCAACTGGCTCACCGCGACCCAATGGTCAACGCAAGCGCGATGCGGGAGATGGTAGCGGCTTACGCTGGCAACCACGATTTGAAGGATCCGCGCATCTCGCCCCTGTTCGCCGACATGCACGGTTTTCCTCCGCTGCTCATACATGTCGGAAGCGACGAAGTACTTCTCGACGACGCGCTTGAAATTGACCGAAAGGTGCGCGCGGCCGGTGGCGAATCGCACCTTGAGGTGTGGCCGGAGATGTTGCACGTCTGGCACATTCAAACAGCCTCTTTGCCCCAGGCCCACGACGCGCTCCAGAGAGCCGGCGAGTTTCTCATCGGGCACCTCGCTGACTAGCACGCGCACGCACACACACTGCAAAACTGCAGACACTCGATAGGAGATTGTAATGACTACTGACACCAACCCACCGGGAACAGCATGGATGCAAATCGTCAAGAAGAAAGGAACGAGCGACTTCGCGAAGTCGTTCACCGCTGACGCCAGCCTTCAGACCTCAGCCCTAAGCAAGACGGTGGTCGGCCCGACATCCATCGGGGCATTCTTTGCCGCGACGAGCACGATGTACGAAAACTTCGTGTTCACTGCGGAGACGGTTGACGGTGCGAAGACTTACCTTGAGTGGGATGCCATCCACGGTGGTAAGCCGATCGCCGGCACCACCATCATCACTCGGAATGAGTCTGGCCTCGTCCACAATATCAAGCTCTTTCAAAGCCCGTTCCCCGTCGTTCGTGAGTTCTCGGCTGGCCTGAAAGAGCGACTCGAAGAAACACTCGGTCAAGACTTCTTTAGCTAAGCCGGGCCAATTCGTCGCCGCGTATTAGCTGAACAGCACAACTGAGGAAACCCTCATGCCAATTTTTCACGCCCACATTCCAGCTCAGAAATTCTCTAGCGAAGAGAAACGCGCGCTGGCGGATGCCTTGAATCTCGCTCTTCATGAAGCCATGGATACGCCCAAGGATGACCGCTTCGTCATCATCAGTGAGCACAAGGACGATGAGCTTTTCATCCATCCGACTTTTCCTGACATGAAGAGATCTGACAAGCGCATGGTCGTAACGGTGACGATAGGCTCGAGCAGGACAGTGGAGCAGAAGCGCAAGCTCGCGGAGTTGGTCACCCGTTACGCGGTAGAAAAATTGGGCGTCAGCCAGGACGACATCAGCCTGATCATGTATGCCGTTCCCTTGGAGAACATGAGCTTCGGCGGTGGCAAGCTGGTCTCTGACATTGACCTCTCCATGCCTTGGGTAAACAAGTAAGAAATACGAACGCCGCCCCGTTCTTTAGAAACGGCGCAGCAGAATTGACTCGAGCAGGTGGCAGTCCTTGCGCGCGCCCAAAGAGGTAAGCTATGACCGATTGGCATTTCTACGAACCGGCACAGGGACATTCCCTGCGGCACGATCCGCTCAACGCCATCGTCGCTCCGCGCCCGATCGGCTGGATCAGTACTGTCTCCAACGATGGCGTACGTAACCTCGCTCCCTACAGCTTTTTTAACCTGTTCAGCTACAAGCCGCCGATTATCGGCTTTTGCTCGCTTGGTGCGAAGGACTCGCTCGCCAATGCGCGTGCGACCGGCGAGTTCGCATGGAATCTGGCGACGCGAGAACTCGCAGAGGCAATGAACGCCTCTGCAGCGATGGCGCCAGCGGACATCGATGAATTCGAGTTGGCCAAGTTGGAGACGCTGCCCTCCGCAAAAGTACGGCCATCGCGCGTTGCGGCCAGCCCGGTGCAGTTCGAGTGCGCGGTCACCCAGATCGTGCAGCTTGAGGCGCAAGGCGGTGCAGCGCTCCCGGCGTGGCTGGTGTTGGGCGAAGTAGTAGCGATCCACATTGACCAGCAACTGATCAAAGACGGCGTGTATCAGACGGCCCAGGCGCGTCCGATCCTGCGCGGAGGTGGGCCGGCCGACTATTTCGAAATCGGCGCGGAGCAACTCTTCACGCTCAAGCGACCAGGCAATTGACCAGGCATCGAGTGACCGAGGCAAAAGGGTGGACGGCATGAACTGCCGCTGCGCATAGGGTTTACGGCGCCGCCTGACCTCTTTATACAAGGAGAACTTCCATGTTTCGACGTACCGATATCGCGTTCGAAGCCGAGGGCGGCGTCACGCTGCGCGGCTGGCTCTATGTTCCCATCGGCGGCACCGCCCCCTATCCTGCCATCACCATGGCGCATGGTTATGCCGGCGTGAAGGAGCACGGCCTGGAGCCATTCGCTGAGCAGTTTGCCTCCAACGGCTTTGTCGTCCTCCTGCACGATCACCGTAACTTCGGCGCCAGCGAAGGCACGCCGCGCCAGGATATCGACCCATGGTGTCAGATCGCCGATTGGCGGCGCGCGATCAGCTTCCTCGAAGACCAGGAAGCCGTCGACGCGAAGCGCATCGGCTTATGGGGCACGAGCTATTCCGGCGGTCACGCACTCGTGCTTGGCGCAACCGAACGACGCTTGCGTGCGGTCGTCGCGCAGGTGCCGACGATCAGCGGCTTCGAGCAAGGACTGCGCCGCATTCCGCCCGATGCGGTCGCCGCCATCGAGGATGCCTTCGCGGCGGACGAGCGCGCGCAAGCACGCGGCGAGCCGCCGCGTAGACAGGCAATTGTCAGCGCCGATCCGGCCGTCCCTGCTTCGTACCGCACCAAGGAAGCCGTCGAGTTTTATCTGCAGCCCGTACCCGACGGCGCCTGGGAGAACAGCGTCACGGTGCGCTCGACGCGCGCTGCGCGCATGTACGAACCGGGCACGTGGATTGCGCGCGTGTCCCCCACGCCACTGCTGATGGTCGTCGCGCTGCAGGACACGATCACGCTGACCGATCTTGAGCTGGCCGCCTACGAGCGTGCCCTTGAGCCAAAGCGCCTCGTGACGATTCCCGGCGGCCACTTCGATCCGTACATCACCAGATTCGATCAATCAAGTACCGCCGCGCTGGACTGGTTCAAGGAACACCTCGCCTAACTTCAGCTTGCGACAACGCAGGAGCCCGACATGTCTCATCTCACCCATACCATTGAGAACGGCATAGCAACGATCATTCTTGATCGCTCGCCGCAAAACCGCATCGACGACCAGATGGTTGACGAACTGGCTACGGCAGTCAGCGCGATCGAACGCAGTGACGCACGCGTCGTGCTGGTGCGCGCCGAGGGCGAGAACTTCAGCTTTGGCGGCGACATCACGTCCTGGCCCGATGACACCCCCCGCCAGTTGCGTGCACGCTTCGAGGGTTACATGGACGTCTTCAATCGCTTCGAACGTCTGCCCTTGCCTGTCATCGCCATGGTGCAGGGCTTGTGCGCAGGCGGTGGTTTCGAACTGGCGTTGCGTGCCGATGTAATCTTTGCTGCCGAAAGCGCAACATTCTGCCATCCGGAACAGTCGCTTGCCTTAGTGACCCTGTTGGGCGGCATCTACCGCGTCGCCGAACGCGCGGGACGCGTACGAGCCATGGAATGGGCGCTGACTTCCGAGCGTGTCCCCGCTGCGACGATGGAGCGCTTCGGCGTCATCAACCGCGTCGTCGCCGATGCCGAACTGCTTGCAGCGGCGCATGCCTTCGCCGCGAAGTTCGTGCACGGCCCCACACGCGCCCACGCCGCTCACAAGGCCTTGCTGCGCGCCTGGGCCAACGGCGGCATCCAGGCGGCCGACGATGTGATGTTCAACATTGCCATGCCCTTGTTCGAGACAGAAGACGTGAAGAACGGGCTTGCTTCGGCCATCAAGGCCCTGAAGGCCGGTACGCCGCGCCTGGAGCTCGAATTCAAGGGTCATTGATTTCCGCTACGCAAACCGACTCAAGGAGCGGAACGTGCGCGATTAGCCGTGGAGAGAGGCCAGTAGGCCACCCCGGCGCAAACAAGTCACGAACCAGCAGGGGCCCATCGCTTGTTGGCGCTGATACGATTTTGCCCCAGGCCGCCGCAGGGCTCAGACGTCCAGCTCGGAATGCAATTCGGACAACGCGGCAAAAAGTTGCTCATCGTTCCGCTTGTAGTACGTCCATTTTCCAACTTTTGTTGCTGTCACGAAATCCATGTCTTGAAGAACCTTCAGGCAAAGGGATGTCGCAGGTTGCGACATCCCCGCTTTGTCCTGAATCAAGCTTGCGCATACACCGTATACGCTGAAGTCGTAGAGCTGGCTGTAGCTCTTGAAAGACTCGTGGGGGTTTGCCAGCCACGCGAGGACAGCTCGTCGGGTCGGATGAGACAAGACCTTAAGTGCTTCGCTTAACTCCATAAACCTTGAACCTTGACTCTAATGTGGGGCTGCCCCCAGTTGGGTGACCCCGCACGCTGTCAGGCGCTGTGCGGATAGTCGGTGTATCCCCGCTCCCCACCGCCATACAGAGTTGAAGGATCCACGGGGTTGAGGGGGTGGTTTTCTTTGAAACGTAGTGGCAAATCCGGATTTGCTATAAACGTACGTCCGAAGCCGAAAAAGTCGCCGTAACCCGTCGAGAGAATACGTTTGGCTTTCTCATGAGTGTAGTTACCGGCATACATGATCGGGCCCGAGAACGTCTCACGCAGTGCCTGCCGGAATGAGTCTGGAAGATCAGGGCTATTGTCCCAATCTGCTTCTGCAATTGAAAGGTACCCGATGCGCAGGCCTTCCAGCATTTTGGTCGCTTCGACGTAGGTCTCTTGCGGATCTTTTTCGACCAGCCCCAAATAGACCCGTTCTTCATCCGTCGATTCAAATAATGGCGCGAAGCGTACACCAACGCGCTCGCTTGCGAATACACCAATGACCGCTTCAGTCACTTCACGTAAGAACCGCAGCCGGTTTGTGAGAGATCCCCCGTACTCGTCAGTTCTGCAATTAGTGTGTTCTGAGATGAATTGGTTGATGAGGTATCCGTTCGCGCAGTGCAGCTCAACGCCGTCGAACCCCGCACGCTTCGCATTTTGAGCCGCTCGGCGATAAAGCTCTACCAACTCCTTGACCTGGAGAGTGGTCAATTCTTGCGGCATGCTCGGATCTGCTAACTGTCCTTCGTTAGGGCCGGTTTCAATGAACACTTTAACGTTGGTGGCACGGATAGCTGAAGGGGCAACTGGAGGCTGATTATCGGGTTGCAAACTGACGTGGGAAACACGACCAACGTGCCAGAGTTGGCAGAAGATGGTGCCGCCCTCGGCATGAACGGCTTCGGTCACCTGGCGCCAACCTTCGACCTGTTCGTCACTGTAAATACCGGGTGTCCAAGCATAGCCTTGGCCACGTGGCTCGATTTGAGAGCCTTCGGTGACCATGAAGCCAGCTGTAGCGCGTTGGCGGTAGTACGCTGCCATGAGCGAGTTCGGTACGTTACCTGGCTGCGAGCTTCTGGAGCGAGTGAGTGGGGGTAGGACGATACGATTTCGAAGCACCATGCTGCCAAGGTTCATAGCATCAAAAAGACTGCGAGAGGACATTGTTGAGCTCATAGGGGTAGTTGAGTGTGCAAACACATTAACACATAAGAATGTACTAATGTGTAGCGGCGACGCATTCATCTGTATTCAAAGCGCCTAGGCACTGTACGAAAAGTACTGTCTCAAACACCGCATGGCGCAAGCCAGTGAGACCATCGCCGCATAAGTTTTCGCGAGCTTGTCGAAGCGCGCAACGATGCGGCCGTTCTCCTTCAGCCAGCTGAGCATGCACTCAATGATGTTGCGTTGTCGGTATTTGGGGCGATCACAAAGTCTCGGTAATCCTGGCTTGGATTTGCGCTTCATCGTGCGCAGCGGGATAACCGGCTGCATCCGATAGCGGTCGCAGTAGCGCCGCAACGCTACGCCATTGGCATCGCACAGCATGTGAATCTTCGTCATCAGGCCGACCCGGCTTCGTCCGAGGGCATGATCTTGCGGTTCTTTAGCAGCGCCCGAGCAGAGCACCAGAACACTGGGCTCCTGCCTTTGATGGACGCGGACTTTACTGAGTCCCGACGATTGCTGGGTTCAAATGAGTTTCAGCTGATTTCGTACAGAACCCACGCATGGCTGGGTGCGCCCAAGAGCCTGAACTCGGCTTTTTCAGCACCACAAAGCACTATTAATTTCTTATACGCAGACACCCTAACGCCCCACTCACCGGAGTTTCGGGGCGCGAAGCGAGAATATTCTCATGCGCCGTGAATTGTTATGAATGGCTCTGCAAATATCAATCAAACAGTATTCAGATAAGCCACTTTTTTACCCCAGACGAACGAATACCTGCTTCTACAGAAACACTGGGCTGAGAGGCATGCTCATCAGAACACAGAAAAAGCGACTAACAGCATCTTCTTTACAATCTGCGGATCCTCGCCACGAGATATCTGTGACGCAGCATTACTTAATTGCGCATCAATATAGATAGATGCAAACTCTGATGACATGTCTGCAGAGAATTCACATTTGGCTTTTGCACGCTCCACCCATTTCCTGTAAGCCGTTAATGCTTGCTCTTGAATGAAATCGATTTGTGCTCGTGTTGCCTCACCCAAGTGCATGCGTGATTCGCGCATCTTTATCAAAAGACATCCCTTTGGTATCCCTTGACTGTCACTCACCGAGGTGGCGAATGACACCAGGCTGTCAAGCATCTCTCGAAACGGCTTTTCTGCCTTTAACATCTCCAGCACAGAATCCAGCTCCTGTTCCTGATATTTAAGAATAACGGCTTTCATCAAGCCATCTTCATTCCAAAATTCACGATAAAGACCTGGCTTCGATATATCGCACCTTCTGCAAATTTCATTAAGGGATAAGCTGCGTACGCCCTCTTTCCAATAGGCTTCCATTGCCACATCCAAAACGTGATCACGGTCCAGGGTCTTAGGTCGTCCCCTTGAAGGCTTTGTCGGATTTAAGCTCATTTTGTACCACCTGGTATTTTAACTTGACACACGGCACCCTCCCCTCCTATTTTGTACCGAATGGTACTTAATAGACAACCCAGCGGGAAAGAAAAATGAGCGAAGCCAAAAAAAGCGTCATCATCACCGGTAGCAGCAGTGGATTTGGCCTAAAAGCAGTGAAAGACTTTGCAGACAAGGGCTACCAAGTGTTCGCCACCATGCGTGGCACAGAAGGCAAGAACGCCGCAGTCAAGACCGCGCTGGAAGCGTATAGCAACCTCATCCATGTCGTAGATATGGATGTCACCAGCGACGAATCCGTCAAGACAGCCATTGCTGGTGTGCTGGCTAAAGCGGGCAAGATTGATATTTTGATTAACAATGCAGGCGTAATGTACCTGGGTATTACGGAGGCATTTAGCATTGCCCAAGCCAGGGAACAGATGGAAACCAACTACTATGGCGCCATGCGCATTATACAGGCTGTCTTGCCCGCTATGCGGGAAGCCAAATCCGGTCTGATCATTAACACCTCATCAATGGTCGGCCAGATTTCGGCGCCGTATTTCTCTACATACGCCGCCACCAAGCACGCTCTGGAAGGCTACGTCCAAGGCTTATGTTACGAAGTGGCGCCCTTCGGTATTGATGTTGCCATCGTGCAACCAGGCCCGTTCCCTACTGGTCTGAGTGCTGGAGGGCAAGCGCCTTCCCGTCTTGACGTACTGGAGAGCTATGGTGACTTGGCAAAGATACCTGATGCTATGTTCGCAGAATTCGCGAAATTCATGCAGTCTGACCAGGCACCAGATCCACAGTTGGTCGTCGATACTTATTTAGCGTTAGCAGATATGCCTGCCGGCAAACGTCCTACACGCACAGCGGTAGGCATGGTTTGGGGTGTTGATGAAATTAACGCTGCCAAACAACCCATTCAAGACCGTGTTTTAAAAGAAATGCAACTAGAGAATATTTTAGGCGGCGCTGACGCGTAATTCCCTGTAACAGGGCAAGCTATTCCTTGCCCTGTTTCAGCTAAATATCACAATCGCACTCCTTCCTTGGGAAACGTCCAATAGCAGTTCTTTAGCTCCGATTAGCGCAGCGCAATTGAAGAGCAAAGATCTAAGCGCCAACAGCCTTCGCGGGGTGCATACGCTTCGAGGCGAGCAATTTTAGCCACTAGTTAGGCCCCTTGCGGGGCAGGGAGCATACAGTGAAGGTTACACTTCTCTACGGTGGCCTACTTGCAATCTTATTCATTGCACTAAGTGCCCGAGTAATTATTGGAAGAATGGGGCCTGGCAGCCCTAGCCTTGGCGACGGTGGCAATTCCGTCATGTTTCGGCGCATTAGAGGACATGGCAATTTCGCTGAGTACGTTCCACTGGCGCTCGTGCTGATTGGATTTCTAGAATTAACCGGCTCACCGCAATGGCAACTACACACGCTCGGTTCAGTACTACTTGTTGGACGCATTCTACATGGCTACGCACTTTCGTTTACAGACGACAATTCTTTTGGTCGTAACGCCGGCATTTTTGCAACTCTTTTAGTACTGTCCACCTCGACCGTGCTTTGCATTTGCAGGTATTTTGGTGGCGTCTAATGAGGCGTGCAACGCGACCTTCTTTCGGGCTGTAACTACCGTCCTGGAGCCCAGTCAAAATGTTCTTCGGGGATCCGGATAGTCTGTAATCGTATCGGCTGCATGGCAAGGAGCACCGTTTCTCGATCGGTACTGACTCCGACATAGGCCTCCATCCTTGGTTTTGCTGAGGGACACGGTTGGGTAGAACGCAACGTTGGCCTTACGCACCACAGTTATATCGAGTGTGAATCAAGATCTGTGTTGAGGGTGGCGCGCTCGCCGCGCCCTCGATCGCTCCTCGTATCCAGCGCACCGCTGCGGCCGTCTCGCCAACGAAATCATGAGAGATAACGTAATCCATGACACCGGACTCCAGCATCGCCCGCGTATGAACCGTAAGCTCATGGCCGACGAAAATAGGCCGATCCTCAGCCGCAATGGTATCTATTGCGCAAGCAACGCCCCGATTGGCGCCGGCCACGTTGTAGATGGCTGCCGGGTAGTCGTGTTTGGAAAAGTAACGCGTCAATTGTTCAGTCGTGGTCTGAGGGCGATCATCGGACATCACCCGCTCGTCGATCTTCAGATAGGGAAACTCCGAGCGGAGCACCCGGCGAAACCCCATCTCCCGCTCTTGCTGACAACGAAACGGCACACTGGTCACCAGCAGGATTTTCGCGGGCTCTTTAGGTAACGCATTGCCGATCAGTAACCCGGCGACACTGCCCGCCGCATATTGATCGTTGCCTACATAAGCGCTTCGCCCGGAATTAGGCAGGTCGGTGGTCAGGCACACAACTGGAATACCCAGGCTGCAGAGTTTGCGAATCGCTCGGTTGATCGCCGGATGCTCGCGCGATACGACGATCACCCCATCCGCCGAGGCGCCCTGCGCCTGAACCTGATCAGCAAACGTGGCGGGATCGACCTGGTTGGTCGGTTCATAGTAGCCATGCACCACGACACCTGGCGTCGAAGCGTTCACCAATGCCTCGGCGTCAGCCAATGTTGCATTGAAGGTTTCGCCCGAATCGCAAAAGAGCTTGATCTGCAACGTTGCCATGCCATCAGCCAAGTCCTTCTTTAGCTTATCCAGCGCCGCCAGCACTTTCAGACGGGTGTTTTCTCGCACGCCGGGGCGGTTATTCAGCACGCGGTCGACGGTGGCTGCTCCGACCCTGGCCACCTTGGCGACCTGTTGAACGGTGGGCCCCTTCCATAAACGCGCCGATGTTTGCATGGTCATATAGCTCGCTCTCTCTTGATGTCATTTACATCATATACGTATTACTGATGGCTGTTTTCAAGAGCAATGAAAACCACTACTACACCTTCAAATTTGAGGTTTTTCACATCATAAATAGCCTATGGCGCGCCTTGATGATTGCTTGTTCGGTGCTAATAATCGAGGCACAACAAACACAACAAACCGCCAGGATAGTCCCATGAATAACTCGCCTCATCGGTTGGTTTCGACCGCCACGGCTACGCCGCTTATGGCCACATACATCTCCCTTCCCAGTCCACACGCACGCGAGTTCGACGTTGCGTTGATGACTGTCGCCCATTGATAGGTCGTTGAATATGAGCATACGAATCGCCGTTATCGGCGCAGGGATTATGGGGGAGGATCACGCCCGCATCATTGCCCAGGACCTTCCGGGAGCCACTTTGCACGTGGTGTGTGATGCGTCGCCAGAGCGAACGAAGCTGATAGCTGACCGTTATGGCGCTGCTGACGTTTCCACTGATCCACTGTTCACGCTTTCAAGGTCCGATGTCGATGCAATCATCATCGCCAGCCCGGACGAAACCCATGCGGTCCTGACCATGGCAGCCATTGATGCAGGGAAGCCCGCACTGTGTGAAAAGCCGTTGTCTCAAAGCCCGGACCAGTGCCTGGCAGTCATCGACAAAGAGGCCTCCCGGGGTCGCCAATTCGTGCAACTGGGCTTCATGCGCCGGTTTGACCCTTCGTATAGGGAAATGAAAAGTGCCTTGAGCGACGGCGTGATAGGTCGGGCTGTGATGATGCACAACTTCCACCGCAACGTAGAAGCCCCCGCCAACTTCAGCGGGCAAATGGCAATCAGTAACTCCGCGCCGCATGAGTTCGATGTGGCACGTCACGTGCTCGACACTGAATACGTTGCCATCTCAGTGTTCCAACCCACCCACACGTCTGAGGACGGCGTCGGCGCCCCGGTGTTCATGGTGCTGGAAACCCGGGAAGGCCATCTGGTGAACATCGAAATCAACAACAACGCCCATTACGGGTACGACGTCCGTGGCGAGTTGGTGGGTGAGCGAGGTTCCGTGCAACTGAACACACCCGTACATGCTCGTTTCAACACCTGTCTTCAGGGTTTTGAAAGGTACGCGGCCGATTGGCGGCCGCGTTTCGCCGACGCCTACCGCCTGCAGAACAAAGCATTCGTGGCGTTCATCAACACAGGTCGGTTCCCAGTCCATGCCGCGAATGCCTGGGACGGCTATTGCGCAGCCATTGTCGCCCAAGCCGGCATCGAGGCACTCAATCAGCGTCGCCGGATCGTGTTGCCGACGCTGCAAGCACCGCCCCTCTACCGGTCGCGAGAAGGAGCTACGTCATGAAGCTGGGATTCGTCACCGATAGCCTCGGCAACCTGCCCCTGCGGGAGATGCTCAAGCAGGCTGAACGGCTGGGAGTGTCGGGCCTGGAGATCAACACTGGCGGATGGTCCACCGCGCCGCACTTTGACTTGGCCCAGATGCTCGCCAGCGCCGACCACCGCCAGGCCCTCAAACGCAGCTTCCAGGAACACAATCTGGAGATCATTTCCCTGAACGCCAACGGCAACCCTTTGCACCCCACGCAGCCTGCACAAGGCCAGTGCCTCAGGGACACGATACGCGTAGCCGGTGAGTTGGGAGTCAAGACCGTCTGCACCATGTCTGGCTTACCTGAAGGTCAGGCCGGCGACAGGATGCCGAACTGGGTGGTTGCCTCATGGCCTCCCGAAACCCAGGCAATGCTGCGCTATCAATGGGAAGAACGCCTGCTGCCCTTCTGGAGCGAGATAGCTGATCTGGCCAAGGAAAATGGTGTGGAGCGCATCGCTTTGGAATTGCACGGTAACCAGTGCGTCTACAACGTCCGTTCGCTGCTGAAGCTACGCAATGCCATCGGACCGGTAATTGGCGCCAACCTCGATCCCTCGCATCTGTTCTGGATGGGCGCTGATCCGCTGGTCGCCGCCGAGGCACTGGGCGACGCCATTTATCATGTGCACGCCAAAGACACTTTGCTTAATGCGCCAGTCCAGGCCGTGGATTCACTCCTGGAAAATGGCTCATTGATGGATATCTCATCCCGAAGCTGGTCCTACATCACACTTGGATTCGGCCACGGTGAGCAATGGTGGCGGCAGTTTTGTTACCGCCTGAAGATGGCTGGCTACGATGGCTGGCTATCGATCGAGCATGAGGACGTTTTACTCAACAGCCTCGAGGGTTTGGAAAAGTCCGTAAGACTGCTACAGAGCGTCATGCCGGTTGCCACCAGCGATTTCAAACCCCAACCCATCTGAATCGCACCACGAGAAAAACCCATGTAATTGCATATTGAAACGCTCACCGCGATGGCGAGTGAGTATCCCCATGAGTTTCAGTCAGGAATATCACAATGACAATTAATTCCTACGGAAATACGGCAGACACTTCAGCCGCCTATGTAAGCCCTGAAAAGCACCAGGCACAGCGCTACCTGCAAAAAATCACTTGGATTGCCACGTTTGGCGGCTTGCTATTCGGCTTCGACACCGGCGTCATCAACGGCGCCTTGCTCTACATGAAAGATGACCTGGGCCTGACACCCTTTACGGAAGGTCTGGTCGCCAGCGCCCTATTGATCGGCGCAATGATGGGGGCACTGTTCAGCGGTCGCTTATCGGACCTCAAGGGTCGCCGCCGTATCATTCTTTTCCTCGCCGTAGTGTTTTTTCTTGGCGCGTTGGCTTGTGCGCTGGCGCCAACCCTCGACGTCATGGTGGCCGCCCGCTTCACGCTGGGGTTAGCGGTGGGCGGCGCATCGGTCGTCGTGCCGGCGTATCTTTCGGAGATGGCGCCATCCAGCATCCGCGGTCGCATCATTACCCGCAACGAGTTGATGATCGTCACCGGACAATTCCTGGCCTTCACCACCAACGCCACACTGGGCAATTTGTTTAGCGATCTCGATGGTGTGTGGCGATGGATGCTTGCCTTGGCAACCCTGCCAGCAGTGGCACTCTGGTTGGGAATGCTCTACATGCCGGAAAGCCCGCGCTGGCTGGCCACCAAAGGGCGCTTCAGAGAGGGCCTGGAGGTGCTGAAACTGGTACGGGAGGAGTACTACGCCAAAGCTGAGATGGAGGCGATCACCCAGCAGATCAGCAACGAACGATTCATCAAAAAAGGCGGCTGGCGTGACCTGTCTCAAAAGGGTGCGCGGCGAATCTTTTTGATTGGCATCGGTATCGCTGTTACGTCGCAGCTGACCGGAGTCAATTCAATCATGTACTTCGGCACCCAGATCCTCACAGAAGCAGGCCTGGAGCAACGTAGCGCACTGATCGCCAATGTTGTAAACGGCGTTATCTCCATTGGCGCAACCTTCGTGGGCATTGCTTTGCTCGACCGCGTAGGCCGTCGTCCAATGATGTTGCTCGGTTTCACTGGCACCACATTGTCTTTGCTGTTGATTGGCCTGGTTTCAGTTTTTGTCGATCCCTCCGTCACCCGCGCCATGCTCATCCTCGGCGCCATGGCGATGTTCCTGGCCTCCATGCAAGGGCTGATCGGGCCTGCTTTTTGGGTGCTTCTGGCGGAAATTTTCCCAATGCGCATCCGCGGCGGATGCATGGGTATGGCGATCGCAGCGTTCTGGTTGACCAACGTGATGATCGGCATGTTCTTTCCATCTTTGGTTGCGATGATCGGGATCGGCCAAACCTTCTTTGTGTTCGTGGGAGCAGGACTCCTGTCCCTGACCTTCGTCGCGGTATGGGTACCGGAGACACGCGGCAGCACGCTCGAAGAGATTGAGCAGCGGTTGTATGGTTAGGCTTCGCTTCAGGAGCGATCAAGCCCCTCTTTCACTCTCGTCGCAGGAGAGTATGGGGGGCAACGCCAAAGGCTTTGCGAAAAGCGTGGCTGAAATGAGAGAAGTCGGAGAAACCGAAATCCAGCGCCGCCTGAGAAATACTGCGGACTTGACCGCGCTCAATAGCGTCGCGGCTGGCAAGCAATCGTGCCTTCCAGATTTCTGCGACCGGCGATTTCTGATGACGGGCGAAAGCGCGCGTCACAGTGCGCGTGGAGACATGGTGGGCTTGAGCAATGCGTTCGAGCGACAGGTCCGCCTCGGTCAAATACCGGTGGATGTAATTCATGATCCGGCCATGCAGATCCAACTCGTCATGAGTCTGCTTTAAATCCTGGAGTTCCAGGCTGACCACCAGAAGGTCGAGCAACGTGCTGGAGTAACGACTGGATACTCCTTCGTTATGGAAGCCTGAAGGCATACTCGCGGCTTGACGTAACATCTCGCGTAACGGAATCACTCCCGGGCGACGATCATCCAGAACCACAGCGGTGCAGTCTGCTATGGAGGGCAAGCGCTGACTGAGCAGTTTTCGCGGAATGCGGACAAGGTGGTTATCAGTACCACCGAAGCTGAATCTGAACGGCTGGGATGCGTCATAAAGAAACAGATCGTCCGCCGCCAGCTTCGTCCGTCGGTCAGCCTGCTCCAGTTCGCCATAACCGCTCCTGGTAAAGCCCAACCACAAGTCGTCATTGGGATCACTGCGCAGGTGTTGGGCGGAGCGCTCCCAATAATGCAAGGGGGCGGACAACGTGCAGATGTCCAACTCGCCCATGCCATGCACCTCCAGCGCCCCGTCAAAATCGCTCTGCGCCAGCAGTTTGCTGTCTGCGTCCAGGCAGTGGTGACAAACCACTTCCTTCCAGTAATCGAACCGGAGGGGGGCCGTAACGGCAAGCGTTGAATACTGACAGGTCTGGCTCATTGCATTCACCTCGCGGCGGCGATTCAACAAAAAAAGCGGGGTAACGTTTTGGCGAGCCAAGCAATTAGCAGGCCATCGCCATCGCCTCATTCCCGCTGTCAGACACCTGGAAGATAGGTGCCTGCGCGTTACATGGGCCGATTCTTCCAATACTCCTGCTGCCACTTCTCGGGGCACCTCGCCCCCTTGATTCACTAGCCCCGCACCATTGCTGCGCGCTGATATGCCGGCCTTTTTTGCCTGTCCTTTTTAACCAAACGGTTGTCCATTCGAGCCAAGCACGTTGCATCCCCCCTGGATAATTTCTACTCCACGCCGTGCCCCTACAAGCACGAATGATGAGGTGTCTCATGCATCCACGAGAACAGCAGCGACTGTCCGATTCATCCTGGTTTTTACAGCGATGGGACATGGCACCCGAAGAGATTGCCACTTACCTGGTGCAGCTCGGGACCTTGATGCTGCAACGCCGATGGCGCGGTACTCACCGCAAAACAACAACATCCACTGGGATGTAGAACAGCGAACCGTCCGTTTGAGACGGAAATAAAGGAGCTCCCCATGGAATCTGCGATTGATAAACATCTCAAATGTCCCCGGACGTTGTCCCGTCGTGTTCACGACGATTACCAGCCACCCTTCCCGATGTATGTGGGGCGAGCCGACGAAAACGTGAAGCAAGTGGTGATGGCTTACCTCGGGGTGCAATTTCGCGACGAGCAACGCGCCGCCGCCCTGCAAGCCATGCGCTACATTGACGCCAGCTTTGCCCTCGCCGATGGCCCAGGGAATCACGACCTGACCTACCACCTGGATAATCAGGGGTATGGGAACTTCATCGCCGTGGGCTATTGGCGTGATCCCGCCGCCTACCACCGATGGCTACTTTCAGCGCCTGTGGCCGATTGGTGGGGCGACGATGCGCGCCTGAACGAGGGGTTGGGGTATTTCCGCGAAGTCATCGCACCGCGCGCCGAGCAGTTCGAGACGCTGTATGCATTCCAGGACGATTTGCCTGGTGTCGGTGCGATCATGGACGGCATCAGCGGCGAGATCGAGGAGCACGGCTACTGGGGCTCGGCGCGCGACCGCTTTGCTATTTCACAAACCGACTGGATGCAGCCGACCAGCGAACTGCAAGTCATTTCAGGCGACCCCGCCAAGGGCGGCAGGGTCGTGGTGCGCGGCCACGACAACCTGACGCTGATCCGCTCCGGACAAGACTGGGTCGAAGCCGGCGAGGAAGAGCGCGCGCTCTATTTCAACGAGATGCTGCCGCCCCTGCAAGACGGCATGAACTTCCTGCGTGACGAGGGGCAGGCGCTGGGCTGCTACAGCAACCGCTTCGTACGCAACGTCGACCTGGATGGCAATCTTCTCGACATCGCCTATGACATCGGTCACTGGCGATCCCTCGACAAACTGGAACGCTGGGCAGAATCCCACCCCACTCATTTACGTATTTTCACCACGTTCTTCCGAGTAATCGGAGGCCTTTCGAAGCTGCGGCTGTATCACGAGGTCTCGGTAGCGGACGGTAGCCAGCAACTGTTCGAGTACATCAACTGCCACCCGCAGACCGGGATGATGCGCGACGCGCAAGTGTCGCCTACCTGACTTCATCGCTGACTCCACTTTTAGCCCTGCGCATTGCCTGACTGGCGATTGCGGGGCTCTTTTTGCCCGAAAAAAGGATCGTCGATCATGAAACAGTTCCGCTACCTGTCGCTTGCCGCCCTCCTCCCCAGCCTTTCTTCTCACGCGCTCGAGGTGGATCCTGGCGATTACGAGCCGCTCCCCGTCGGAGCGACCATCGGCGTGGTCTACTACCAGCACGCCACCACGGACAGTGCCTATGCCCAGGGTCACAAGACCAGCTCCGATTTCAACCTGACTTCCGATATCGGCATTCTGCGTCTGCTGCACGTCTACCAGTTGAGCGAGCGGCTGACCATCGAGCCCCAATTCCTGTTGCCCTTCGGTCATGTCTCGGGCGGTGGTGACGCTTCTGGTCTAGGCGACGCCAGCGGCATCGGCGACCTCATTCTCACCGCGCCACTCAAGTACCGTCTCAACGACGCCAACGACACCCTCGGTGCGACCGCCTACTTGTACGTGCCGACTGGCGACTATGACAAAGACGACGCGCTCAACATTGGCGAGAACCGTTGGAAGGTTGATCTCCAGGCCGCTTACGTCAAGCACTTCACGCAGAAGTGGGCCATCGACCTCGTCGGTGACGCCATCTGGTACGCAGACAACAACGACTTCGGCGCCAGCTCCGCCCGCCGGGAGCAGGACGTTTCCTACGGTGCTCAGTTAATGGGGCGCTACATGCCCGACGAGACCACGGCGCTGGCTATCGGCTTCGGCCACAGTTGGGGCGGGGAAAACCAGATCGATGGTGTCAACCAGGACGACAGGATGGAAACCACCAACTTCCGTATCACGGCCAGGAAGTTTTTCACCGCCAAGGACCAACTCCAAGTGCAACTTGGACGCGACCTTGCGGTGGAGAACGGCCCCAAAGAAGACTTTCGCATGAACCTGCGTTACGTCAGGGTTTTTTAGACCCGCCCGTCTCTACCACCCGTTGTCCTTATCAACCAAGCGTGTGCCCAACGGCGCGACAGTTGGCTAATGAGATGCCTCTCACCCGAAACGGAGTAACCAGACAATGACCGACCAGCAATCCACCATGGAACAACAACCCTCCCTCTATACCCGTCTTGGCGGCTATGACGCGATCTATCAGTTCGCAGGCGCCGTGTTGAGAAAGACAATGGGACACCCCGCCATCGGGCACATCTGGGCCCATATGTCGGAATCGACGTTCCAAAAGGAACACATCAATTTTGTCGATTTCCTTTCCGAGCACTGGGGTGGAAGCGCCAAATACCGGGGTAGAGACATGGTCACCGCGCATCGCGGGATGGGCCTGACCGAGGTGCACTGGCAAGCGGTGCTCGATTGTCTCGAGGCGTGCTACGACGACTACGGCCTGGCCCCGGATCTGCGCAAAGAGGTCAACGACTTCCTCATCAAGTTCAAACCGGCGGTGATCGGGAGCCCCTCCTATCGGGACGTCGTGCTCGCGCACCCGGAAATGGACCCCGCCAAAGGCATGAGAAGCGTTGGGGTTGTCTGGCCAAAACCAGGGAAGTCATCTCAGAAACAGGCCACGCCGGAATCCAAAGACTAATGCGCTCGGCATCAGCCTACGGCTGCCAGGGCTCGCTCTGGCCGCCGACGGCTACCGTGGCGTGGCTATAAAAACAGGGGCAAGCGAGTCCCGCTCAACCAAGCGACTGTCCTCCTCAGCCAAGCGCTGCTCAATCTGTGGAGATAGCTTGATACCAGCCCCGAGCACGGCTCGCCAAGAGTGCGCAGCGTGCCCGGGCATCCCCGAGATGACGTTTGAACAGACATTGCCAGCCCCTACGGGTTGGCACAGGACACAGGACACCCCATGGCCATCATCCGCCCGACTCTCGAACAAGTGCAGGACCTCGCCAGCCGCCTGCACATACAGCTGACACCCGAGCAAGCCAGCGAATACCTGGCGCTTATGCAATCCAGTTTCGATGCCTACGACCTGGTCGATGAGTTGCCAGATTTCATCCCTCCAGTGCGCTACGAGCGCAGTGCTGGTTACCGCCCTTCAAGCACGGATAATCCGCTGAACGCCTGGTACTACAGAACTGAGGTGATGGGCGCCAGTTCGGGCAAGCTTTCTGGCAAGACGGTCGCGCTCAAGGACAATATCTCTCTGGCCGGTGTCCCGATGATGAACGGCGCCGCGCCACTGGAGGGTTTCGTACCGTCGTTTGATGCCACCGTGGTGACGCGTCTGCTCGACGCAGGAGCAACCATCCTCGGCAAAGCCACCTGCGAACATTACTGCCTCTCCGGTGGTAGCCATACCTCGGACCCCGCGCCTGTGCACAACCCTTTTCGCCATGGTTACACGACGGGCGGTTCGTCTTCAGGCAGCGCGGCGCTTGTGGCGACGGGCGCGGTCGACCTGGCTATCGGTGGCGACCAAGGCGGTTCCATCCGCATTCCTGCCGCATGGTGCGGCATTTATGGAATGAAACCTACCTGGGGTCTAGTGCCTTACACCGGGGTCATGGCGATCGAGTCCACTTTCGATCATGTCGGCCCCATGACGAGCAACGTACGCGATAACGCGCTCATGCTCGAAGTGATGGCCGGCGCCGACGGGCTCGACCCTCGCCAAGCCGCCCCCAAGGTCGATGCCTATTGCGATTATCTGGAACGAGGCGTGACCGGACTCCGGATCGGGATCCTCCAGGAAGGCTTCCAACTCGCTAACCAGGATCCACGTATCGCAGAAAAGGTACGCAGCGCTATCGCCCGGCTAGAGGCGTTGGGCGCGCGGGTCGAGGAGGTATCGGTTCCCGAACACAACCTGGCGGGGTCGTTATGGAGCCCTATCGGTTGTGAAGGCCTGACCATGCAAATGATGCACGGCAATGGCGCGGGTTTTAACTGGAAGGGGCTGTACGACGTGGGCCTGCTGGACAAACAGGCCGGTTGGCGCGACCAGGCGAACGCATTGTCGCCGTCACTCAAGCTTTGCATGTTCGTCGGCCAGTTCGGTCTGGAGCGCTACAACGGTCGCTACTACGCCAAGGCCCAGAACATTGCGCGCTTTGCCCGGGCGGCCTACGACAAGGCACTGGACACCTATGACCTGCTCGTCATGCCGACAGTGCCAATCACCGCTCAGCCGCTCCCGGAACCGGGTTCTTCAATCACCGAGACCGTCACGCGTGCGTTGGAGATGCTTGGCAATACGGCCGCTCAAGACATTACGGGGCACCCCGCCCTGTCGATCCCTTGCGGCCTGGTGGACGGACTGCCCGTGGGGCTGATGCTTGTCGGAAGACATTATGCCGAAGGCACCCTCTATCAAGCGGCAGCGGCATTCGAGGCTTCTGTCGATTGGCGGACGTTGTAGACCTGCGCATCGCATTGGCGAACGAACACCGGCAAGTAGCACTGAAAGTGAGTATCGACTTCAGAGGAGCCAATACATGAGCCATACCCATGAACATCACCACGATCACGATCACGATCACGATCACGATCACACCGAGCCACCCGAGGCCATCGCCTTGCGTGTCAAGGCACTCGAATCCCTGTTGATCGAAAAGGGCTTGGTCGACCCAACCGCCATGGATGCGCTGGTGGACACTTACCAACACAAGGTCGGCCCGCGCAACGGCGCTCAGGTGGTCGCCAAGGCCTGGTTCGATCCCGATTACAAGCAGCGGCTGCTGGAAGATGCCACCGCGGCCATTGCCGAACTGGGTTTTTCCGGCGTGCAGGGCGAAGACATGGTGGTGGTGGAAAACACCGCGACCGTACACAACGTGACAGTCTGCACGCTGTGCTCCTGCTACCCCTGGCCGACCCTGGGTCTGCCACCCGTCTGGTACAAATCCGCGCCCTATCGGTCACGGATCGTCATCGATCCGCGCAGCGTGCTGGCCGAATTCGGCTTGATCATTCCCAATGACAAGGAAGTTCGCGTCTGGGACAGCAGTGCCGAGTTGCGCTATCTGGTATTGCCGGAACGTCCGGCAGGTACTGACGGCTGGAGTGAGGAACGACTGGTCGAGCTGGTGACGCGCGACGCCATGATCGGTACCGGACTGCCTAAGAATCCGGATCAAGTAGCCTGAACCCGAGAAGGAGAAAACCCATGAACGGTGTACACGACTTAGGCGGTATGCACGGTTTCGGCCCAGTGCTTACCGAGGAAGATGAACCGATCTTCCATCACGACTGGGAGCGCAGGGTCTTTCCGCTGTTCGCCTCGCTCTTCGCCGGCGGACACTTCAATGTCGACGAATTCCGACACGCCATTGAACGCATGGAACCGGCTGAATACTTGCAGTCCAGTTACTACGAGCATTGGCTGCATGCCTTCGAGAACCTGTTGTTGGAAAAAGGCGTGATCAGCACTGGCGAACTGCAGGGTACGGCCAAACCAACCCCACCGGCACAGCCCGTCACGGTTTTAACACCGGACATCGTCGAGGCCGTAGTACTCGGCGGCGCCTCTTCCCGGGCAAAGGAACCCGTCGACGGCCGCTTCCGGGTCGGTGACCGGGTGCGGACGAAGAACCTCCATCCAACCACCCACACCCGACTGCCGCGCTACGCGCGCGGCAAGGTCGGGACCATCGAAATTGCACACGGTGCGTTTGCCACCCCAGACACGATGGCCCACGGTCTCGGCGAACAACCCCAACAGGTCTATGCCGTTCGCTTCACTGCCACAGAACTGTGGGGAGTGGCGCGACCGGACAGCGTTTGCATTGATCTGTGGGACAACTATCTGGAGGCCGTATGAGCGCCAGCCTGCATCACATCCCCCCAATAGCCGGCCTGTCTTCCGACGATGAGGGCCCGGTGTTCGACAAACCTTGGCAGGTCCAGGCGTTTTCCCTGCTGGTACACCTGCACCAAATCGGTCTATTCCCCTGGAAGGACTGGGTGCAGGTATTCAGCGACGAGATCAAGGCTAGCCCGGCGCAACCCGGAGAAAGCGTCAACGACACTTACTACCGGCAATGGATCACAGCGATGGAAAGAATGGTCACCACACTCGGTTTAACGGGTATGGAAGATATCAGCCGGCGCACCGAGGAATGGCAGCAGGCTTACTTGAATACCCCCCACGGACAACCGGTGACGCTGCTCAATGCGAGTTGCCCACTGGCCCATGGAAACGGCCACGAGCACTTGCCACGGCATGAGCCGGTAGCGATCAGCCGGGCCATCAGCTGAGGCCGGAGTCGTCCTGTTTTTTACTTTCGAGGTCGCGAAGCGGCCAAGGGGCAATCGTCATGCATATCGAACCTAACCTGGTGGAAGCTGGAAAACTCTGGCTGAGCTATGTCACTGCCGCGGGTGCCGGCGCCTACACCCTCAAACTCGCGGCCCAAGCCATAGGCGAGCGTGGGGTCTTCTCGCTGCTGGCTCGCACTATCACTGCCACGGCCCTGGTATTCAGCTTCTTCGAGCTACTACCGCACCATCCAGTCGGCGTCTCCGAGGTGCATCTCATCCTGGGGTCAACGCTGTTTCTGCTGCTCGGCGCCGCACCTGCGACAGCGGGTCTAGCCCTGGGACTGCTGATCCAGAGTCTGTTCTTCGCGCCATTCGACCTGCCGCAATACGGCATGAACGTCACCACCCTTCTGGTACCGCTGTTCACAGTCGCCGCCCTGGCGAAACGCATCATCGCGCCAAACACGCCGTATGTGGAACTGAGCTATAGACAAGCGCTGGGGCTGTCGACCGCCTTCCAGGCCGGCATCGTCGCCTGGGTTGCCTTCTGGGCCTTCTATGGACAAGGCTTCACCGCAGGAAACGCCCTGTCAATTCTGACCTTCGGCAGTGCCTACATGACCGTCGTCACCCTCGAACCGCTGTTGGACCTGGCCGTGCTGGCCGGTGCCAAGGCAACACATCGCCTGCGTGGCAGCGCGCTGATCGAGCGCCGCCTGTACCAGGCCGCCTGAGTCGACAGACTCCAGTCCAGGTCAGACAGTCCCCGAGCATTCGAAGACCGGAATGCTCGGGGCATCAAGAACCAGAACCGCCCCGAAACCTCGTGAGTAAAACTAGAGGTATTTGATGTTTTTCAGAAATAGCACCCGCAAGGAATTGAAGCTGCTCGGCGAACGACTGGAACAACCCGACGGCGAGGGAGTATCGATAGCGGCGAAGGATTCGTCACTGCGACGGGTACTGGCCGGCATCGAACGCCTGCTCGCCGATCGCACGGCGCTCCGGGCCAGCGTGATCGACCTGAATGCTGAACTGCAACGCCTCAAGCTTCAGTTGGATGAATACGAAACGCAATTGCACGACCAAGCGCAACTTTGGCAATTGGCGGCTTGCGGGTCGGGTGATTTGCTCTGGAAATTGCAGTTCAATGGCAGCCTACAGCCCGCCCGCGATGCAGTACTGCAATGGTTCGGCAACCTGCCCACTCAGGCGGACCTCCCCGTCTATCTAGGCTCCTGGAACGATTGCCTTCACCCTGACGACCGCCAGGCCAACCTGGATGCCCTGGCTCGCCACCTGGCCGATCGCAGCGGGCACGCGCCCTACCAGGTGGAGGTGCGCCTCGCGAGCCACTCGGGAGAATACCGCTGGGTCCAGATCGTCGGCGAAACGCTCCGTGACGAACGGGGGCTGCCACAGATCAGCGTCGGTATTGTGCGTGACATCCACAGACAACGCTTGCAAGACGAAGAGTTCGCGATGCTCTCAGCCCGCTTCGAGATTTCCCGCGAATGCATTCAGGATGCACTCTGGGATATCAATATCATCGCAGGCGATCCAGCCAATCCCCATAACGCCATCTGGTTCTCGTCACAGATGCGTCGCCTGCTCGGCTACGAAACCATCGAAGAGTTTCCCAATGTGTTCGAAAGCTGGTTGTCCCGCCTGCATCCCGAAGACAGCCAACGGGCCGTGCAAGCGTTTGTCGAACATGTCACCGACCGCTCCGGCCAAACACCCTTCGATGTGACCTACCGCCTCAGGCACCGCAACGACGAGTACCGTTGGTTCAGAGGCCGGGGTCAGACCCAGCGAAGCAACGACGGCACGCCCTTGCGTACAGTGGGGGCGATCACAGACGTGCACGCCCATCGCGAGGAAAGCCAGTTGCGTCAGACTCAGGAACGTCAGCATCAAGCGATGCAGGAAAACCTCGCCAAGCTGACGCAGATAGTCGCCGCCATCCAAAGCATCGCCAAACAGACCAATCTACTGGCCTTGAACGCGGCGATAGAAGCGGCCAGAGCCGGTGAGGCCGGAAGGGGTTTCGCAGTGGTCGCCGACGAGGTCCGCAAGCTGGCCACCCGCACCAGCCAGGCCACCCAGCAGGCGGCCGACATGATCGAGAGGTACTGAGTTCAAGCTGTGCATCCATTCTCATTAGATTGAAGGTGTGGCCTGCGCGTAAATGCCCGGGCCACCCCGCAATTCAAACCAATTCAGCTAAAGAGGCCGGATTGAAGCCCTTCAAATCCGCGTAATCGCCTCTTTCCACCTTGGCGACCCAATCCTTGTCACTCAGCAACACACGCCCTACTGCAATCAGATCGAACTCTCCGCGCTCCATGCGCTCGATGAGCCGATCCAGACTCGCGGGAGTTGAGCCCTTTCCGGCGAAGGCGTTAGTGACATCATTCTCCAGCCCAACCGAACCGACGCTGATGGTGGTGGCGCCAGTGACTTTCTTCGCCCAACCCGCGCAGTTCAACCCGTTCTCACCGTCAATTTCGGGAAACTCAGGTTCCCAGAAGCGGCGCTGCGAGCAGTGCAGGACGTCGACACCGCCCTCGACCAGTGGCAACAACCAGTCCTCCATCACCGCCGGCGTTTCAGCAACGCGCACCCCGTAGTCCTGTTGCTTCCACTGGCTGACGCGCATGATGATCGGGAATTGCGGGCCAACAGCCTGACGAACGGCAGAGACGACCTCACTGGCAAAACGCGAGCGTTCCTTGATTGTCGGGCCGCCGTAGCGGTCGGTGCGCAGATTGCTACCAGACCAGAAAAACTGATCGATCAGATAACCATGGGCTCCGTGGATCTCAACGGTATCGAAGCCCAGTCGCTTGGCATCTGCTGCGGCCTTGGCGAACGCCGCTACCGTGTCGGCGATGTCCTCTTCACTCATCACCACGCCACGCAGGTCACCTGGCGAAACAAGGCCCGACGGGCTTTCAACGGGTGCATCTGGCTCCCAGTCGTTGATGTAACGCGTGGAGCCGGTGTGCCAGATCTGCGGTGCCATGCGCCCGCCAGCCGTGTGGACGGCATCGATCACGTTCTTCCATCCAGCCAGCGCCGCTTCGCCGTGAAAAAAAGGAATACCGGCATCATTACGCGATGCCGGGCGATCAATCACGGTGCCTTCCGACAAAATCAGCCCGACACCTCCCTCTGCCCGCCGCCGGTAATAGGCAGTGCTCGCGTCCCCCGGGATGCCCTCGGGTGAGAACAGACGCGTCATCGGCGCCATGACAATGCGGTTTTTCAGTTCGAGCGACCGGATGGAAAAAGGACGGAATAAGATGCTGGTATCGAGGATCGACATCGGATGGACTCCATTTGTTTTCGGAGGCCATAAAGTATATTTTGTAAACCTGATGTCAATTAGGCACTTAAAGCCGCCTAGGTATACGTGAGGAAACTTCAATGCTGGAATTAAAGCCGCAGTGTTTTTCGTCGGAGTGCCCAAGTCGGGCGTTGTTCGACCAGATCGCGGATAAGTGGTCAATGATGGTTCTGGCGGTGCTCGATGACGGACCGCATCGCTTTAACGCCATCAAACGTCGCCTGGAGGGCGTCACCCAGAAGGCACTTACCCAGTGCCTGCGGCGGCTGGAACGCAACGGTCTCGTCTCGCGCCAGATCATTTCGTTCTCGCCCGTGGCAGTGCAGTATGAGATCACCCCGCTGGGTCGAACATTGCAGCAGCCATTTCGCGAGTTGCATAAATGGACGCTCGACAAATTGCCCGAGGTTGAAGCGGCCCGGTCGAAGTTTGACGAGGCCGCGGAGCTTAAGGTGATGGAGTGATTCGGTTGCCGCGCAAACTACAGTTTATAGTTCAACGTCATCAGGGCATTACGCGGCGCTCCGTAACTGACAGTATCGAAATCGCCTTTCTGGGTTGCATATTTTTTATCGAACACATTGTTGACATTGATTGATAGGTCCATGTTCCTTGACAACTCATAACGTGCCATCAGTGACGTCAGCGCATAGGGGTCTTGTTCCGCTACCCGTGTGCTCGTACTGCTGCTTAAGAAGCGGCTTTGCCATCTGACGCCTCCGCCCAAAGTCAACTTTTCCAACATGCCAGGTAATTTGTACGTAGTGAACATCTGAGCGGTAGTGCGCGGTACCTGTGCGTTCAGCCTGGCGTCGTTGCCATCCTTGGCAGTGAAGGCGGCGACGCCAGCGTAGATGTTCCAATCGCGAGCGACTTCACCTTGCATGTCAAACTCAATCCCGCGGGATTTGGTGCCGTCAACACCTTTGTAAGCCTGCGCACCGGCTGGCGTAAGAAGACTGCCATCCGGTTGTGCAGCATTGTCCAGTTCAGTGTCGAACAATGCGACAGACGCATTCAATCGCCCCTCCAGGTATTCAGCCTTGACGCCAATCTCTTTCGTCTTGCCTTCCGTCGGCGTGAGGACATTGCCATTGCTGTCTCGGAACGATGTTTGCGGGTTAAATATGCCGGTATAACTGATATAGACGGAATACGTACTATCAATCTCGTATATCAGACCTGCGTAGGGCGTGAACTCGTTACTCTTTTTATAATTGAACGGCGTCCCACCTGCGGTCTCGTCGATCTCGTACCGACTGAACCGACCTCCGACAACCAGTTTCAATGGGTCGGCCAATGAAAATCTCGCTGTGCTATAGAAGCCGCGCTGTTTAACCTCGGTATCGGTCGGCACAGACGCCATTGAATCAAAGTCGGGCTTGGGGAAATGATTATTCCAATTGTAGATATTGCCGGGCGTGAACCCTACAAAAAAGGGACTGATATCGTCTTTGTTCGACGTATACCGAGAACTCATAGCGCCTACTACCAGATCATGTTGGCGCCCCATAAAATCGAAGGGACCGCTCGCCATCACATCAAAGGTGTTTTGACGGCTTTTCCCTTTGCCGGCCAACGCAACCGGATAAGCGCCATTAGGGAAAATACCTAATCCAGTCTCCTGGTCGGGTGTACCAAAGCCGCCCAATAACTGGGAGTCATACTTAGTGCGGTACTGGTTCACCATACTGTGAACTTTCCAACCGTTATCAAACCGGTGTTCAAGTTCGGCAAAGGCAGTCTGCCGGGTGCTGTCCCAGCGATTCCAGTCCGCGGCCAGGGATTTGGAGCGCGACCATTCTGCCTCTGAGCCGTTGCTGAACCAGAGAGGAACACCACCCCATGTCGGTCGCTCAGGGGAACTGTTCTGATAGTCGTACCCTATATCCAAGGTGGTGTCTTCGGTGAGATCTGCCTCAATGATCCCGTAGAAAGCTTGCTTTTGTGTTTGGTAACCATCGATGTAGGAGTGACCATCGTTATTGACCCCTACCATACGTGCTCGGATACGACCGTCGGTTGTCAACGGTACGGAAATATCCCCCATCTCTCGGAAATTGTCCCAAGACCCCGCACTGATAGAAGTGGAGGCCGAGAACTCTGGCGTTGGTCTTTTGCGCACCAAGTTGATCGCAGCTGACGGATTACCCGTGCCGGTGAGCAGCCCGTTAGCCCCGCGCACAATTTCGACACGGTCGTAAAATGCCGTTTCCAGATCGCTGATTCCGCTGCCGTTTATGACATCGCCGATGACGGCGGGTATGCCGTCATACTGGATGTTGTCGATCAGAAAGCCTCGGGAATAAAAACTCGTACGTTGGCTATCTGATTGGTAAGACGAGATGCCAGTCGTGTTCTCCAGCACCCCCTGGACTGTATCCAGCTTTTGATCGTCCATGCGCTGACGTGTTACCACGGAAATGGATTGCGGCGTCTCCCGCAACGTCAGCGGCAAGCGAGTCGCGGCCGTGGTTTGACCGATGGTGTAAAGTCCCGTCCCTTCCGTCGGGGTGGTATCAGGTGTCCTCGTCCCGCTTATCGTCACCGATGGGAGAATTATCACGCCTTGAGACTGAGTGCTCTCATCGGCTTCGACAGGGTCCTGCGCCATTACACAATTCGAACTGCCTAAAAGCACCAACAGCGCTGCAGTAACCGGATTTTTCAGCAAACGCTCAGGCACGCAAGGACGCCTCTCACCGCAGTAAGTCAACGAACTCCACATCAGCCATTCCTTATCAAGAAAAAAACAGACAGCGGCCGACCGTCAAGAGACGGGTTTGAGAAAGGGCCGACAACTCAACCGGCGCCAGGCCGGAAAACAGAAGTGACAAATCAGTCTCAAGTGAAACTGATTTGCATTCGTTGTCGCGCAATCTAGCAACAAGCCGCCGTTGCCAGATATCGAAGGATGGCCAGATTATTTTCCAGTTCAGCCAATGTCAGCGATTGGCCGTTTTCCTTCCGCCACGAGGATGGTCAGGTTCGGATAGATGGCCTACAAGCCATTACAGGTCGTCAGGAAACAGGATTGACGGCACCGGCAATGATTCACCTGAGATGAGAGCGCTGGCTGAGCGTGCGGAGAGATATTGCACAGGCGGTTTGCCTACGGTTTTGCGGAACATCGTGATGAAACCACTGGGTCCCTCATAACCGAGTTCCAACGCAACCGATTGGACGCTCTCGCCCCTGGTCATGCGTTGCAGTGACACAATCACATGCAATTGCCGACGCCAACGTCCAAAACTCATCCCTATTTCCTGCAGCAAAAGGCGACTCATGCTGCGCTCACTCATGCCAATGCGAGTAGCCCACTCGCGCACCGAAACCTTAACAGCAGGGTCGGCCAAGAGCATTTCAGCGAGCCTGCGCAGACGCGTGTCGCGAGGCATCGGCAAATGCAGGTCCTCCACGGGGGCTGCCGACAATTCGTCCAGCAACGTTGCGATCAGGCGGTCTTCGCGCGCGACATTGACAGCGTCTCCCGAGAACGCCGCCGCCTTCAGCAGCAACTCGCGCAACAGCGGTGATACGCCAATCGTGCAGCAGCTTCGCGGAAGATCCGGAGCGGCATCAGGTTCAACAAACAGGCAATAACATTCTGTTTCTCCTGAACCACGTGTCGCATGTGACAAACCACCGGGTATCCATACGGCACATTGGGGTGGAACGATCCAGATGCCATCTTCTATTTCACAATTAAGGATGCCGCGCACGGAATAAAGCAGTTGCGCCTTACGATGTTGATGGCTGGCCTGCTCCCAATCCTTGCTCACCATCGAAGCGCTGAGGGCAACGACAGGCCGGGAAATGCTGTCGACGTCCCAAACAGTCACCGTGTCTCTATTGGCCGTGTTCGCCATAACAGGTGTGCGCCCCACGCTAATCCCCTCAAAACGGCTGATTTGAACAATATTGTGGCTAGACTGTGCAATTAAGCCGACTCGCTTGCAGAGTATCCTGAAACCGCGGGACATCACAGAAGTTTGGCAACGTGTCGAAGGACTATAGAAATGCGTATAGACGCCACACAATTTCCGTTCGTTTGGATGCAAAGAGCCACACTGGGCCATAGCCAAGAAGAGTCTCTCGCCGAGTTCGAAGCCGTGCTTGCTCGCAATGAGCCCTTCGTATTGATCAGCAATGAAGGTCTGGACAAGGAGCAACCGGAACACTCGCCAGAGGAACTGAAACAAATGACCCTGTGGATGAAGCGCCACAAAAGCGAACTCAAGCGTTATGTCAAAGCCTCGATTCATATCGAATCAAGTCTCGCCAAACGGCTGGCAGGCAAAGCGTTCGCAATCATGTATGAAAAATTTTGGGGTTATCCCATGCTCATCGCAACCACTGAAGATGAAGCCTTGGCGCTGGCGCAGAAATTATTGAAAAAATAGCGGCGTACCTGCACGCCGCTACTCATCAAGTGGAACCGAAGATGTTTTATAGCAGCGAGATAGGGTAATTGATGAAAATCCGGTTTTCATCAAACTCATTGGTGCTGAAGTCCCGGCGAATCGACGCATTGCGCCATTTCACGTTGAGGTTTTTCAGCGCGCCGCTCTGCACGGTGTAGGCCAGTTCGGTTTCGCGACCCCATTCCTTGCCGTCGTCAACGGTGGCGGTGTGCACATTGTCACCACTGATGTAGCGGTTCATCAGGGTCAGGCCCGGCACGCCGACGGCAGCGAAGTTGAAGTCGTGGCGCAGTTGCCAGGATTTTTCCTTGGCGTTGTCGTAGCTGGAGTTGTAGCTGTCGTTGGCCAGGGTGCCGCCGCTGGTGCCGTTGACGCGCATCCAGGCATCATCGCCGCCGACTTTCTGCAGGCCGACATAAAAGGTGTTGCCGCCGTACTTGGCCGAGAGCATGGCGAACGCGGTTTTGTTGTCCAGGTCGCCGGCCAGCGCACTGCCGTTTTCCTTGCCGGTGAAGTAGCCGAGGTTGGCGCCCAGGGTCCAGTCGCCGATGGGCTGGCTGTGGGTCAGGTTGAAAT